>NZ_JADPKL010000105.1:0-17140 GCF_023073935.1 Bradyrhizobium sp. 147
CCGAAAGATCCCACGGTCGGGACGAAGAGCTGGCCTGCAATCGAACAAAGAGCTGATCATAAATCTTGACACACCAAACCCCCATGTGAGCAATCCAGAGCGTTTCCGCAGAGACAGCCTGGATTGCTTCGCGGAGCCTGTCATCGGGCCGCGCTGCGCGCGGACCCGTTGGCTCGCAACGACGAGGGGAGAGCGGGGGCTCACGCCTTGCGCTGCTTCAGCAAATCCTCGACATCCAACCGCTTCGTAAACATCGCCAGCTTTCCATCCGGCCCGAACGGCCATTGCTCCCTCGGCTTGTCCCAATAGAGCTCGACGCCATTCTGGTCGGGGTCGCGCAAGTAAAGCGCTTCGCTGACGCCATGGTCGCTGGCGCCGTCAAGCGCAATGCCCGCCGACAGCACCCGGTGCAGCGCGTCCGCCAGCGCCGGCCGCGTCGGATAGAGGATCGCGGTGTGATAGAGCCCGGTCGTGCCTGGCGGCGGCGGCGAGCCGCCCTTGCTTACCCAGGTGTTGAGGCCGATGTGATGATGATAGCCGCCGGCCGAAATGAAGGCCGCGCCGGAGCTCATCCGCTGCATCAGCTCGAAGCCGAGCACGCCGCAATAGAATCCGAGCGCACGATCGAGATCAGCGACCTTGAGATGGACGTGGCCGATCCGGGTGCCGGCGGCGACGGCTGAGCTTTGCGACATGTGAATGCTCCCTTGACGAACTCCACATAAGGCAGGCTTCGGGACAGTGCTATTGGCCCATCTCGAAACCCATCGTTTCCGAATGGGAAACTAGGCCAGCTCCGACACCTCGCCCTCCGGCAGGCCGAACTCGAACGTGTTCAGCGTCATCGACACCAGGGTGTAATAGCCGCACAGCCCGATCACCTCGACGACGCCGCGCTCACTGAGGAGCTTGACCGCCTCATCGTAGAGACCCTTCTCGACGCCGTGGCCTTCGTGCAGCGACTTCGCGAGGTCGTAGATCATCTTTCCCTTGGGATCGTCGAACTCAGGCGTGCGGCGGTCGCGGATCGCCTCG
Organism: Bradyrhizobium sp. 147; assembly: GCF_023073935.1. NCBI lineage: Bacteria > Pseudomonadati > Pseudomonadota > Alphaproteobacteria > Hyphomicrobiales > Nitrobacteraceae > Bradyrhizobium > Bradyrhizobium sp. 147. Next base: position 1,036 of record NZ_JADPKL010000105.1, read on the forward strand.
ATGATCTCGAGCTTCATGCCGCCTGCGAGCGCGAGGCGCTTATGCGCATACCATTCGTAATGCGCGGTCCAGTGCCGTGCCGTCACCAGGATCGCGATCTCCGAAAGGCTTGCCGGAAATATGGTGTCGAAGCGGAGTACCTCGCCAAGTCGCGTGGCGTGGCGCGCCATCTCGGGGCTGCTCAGCCAGGCCATCATCGGCGCCGGCGGCTTGCCGCGCTTGCCGGCAATGGATTCATCATAGGTCTGGCGCTGGCTTTCGTTCATTTCGCCAGGCGAAAGAAGTTTCAGGCGCATCCTCGTTTCCTCTTTGTTTTCAAGCCGACATGCCCCGGATTATAGCCGAAGGCAGCGCGTCGTGCGCGGCACGGAAGTGGTTGAATTCCACGGTGCGATGGCTCAGAGTCGCGTCCAACAAGTCGATTTTGATTGATGGAAACGACCAATGGCTGAATCTAGGACCAGCGACGCTGAGAGCGCCGATCTCGAACAATTCCGCAACGAGACGCGCGCCTGGCTTGAAGCCAATTGCCCGCCGGAGATGCGCAAGCCGGTGACGTCGGATGCCGACGTGTTCTGGGGCGGGCGCAACGCAAAATTCTCGTCCGAGCCGCAGCGCATCTGGTTCGAGCGCATGCGCGACAAGGGCTGGACCGTGCCGGACTGGCCGAAGGAGTATGGCGGCGGCGGCTTGAGTGCTGCCGAACACAAGGTGCTGCGCGCCGAAATGGCAAAGATGGGCGCGCGCCCGCCGCTGTCGAGCTTCGGCATCTGGATGCTCGGGCCGGCACTGCTGAAATACGGCAACGACGCCCAGAAGAAGGAGCATCTGCCGAAGATCGCGGCGGGCGAGATTCGCTGGTGCCAAGGCTATTCCGAGCCGAACGCCGGCTCCGATCTCGCCTCGCTCCAGACCCGTGCCGAGAGCGACGGCGACGACTTCATCATCAACGGCCAGAAGATCTGGACGTCCTACGCCAACTACGCCGACTGGATCTTCTGCCTGGTCCGCACCGATCCGACCGCGAAGAAGCACGACGGCATCAGCTTCATCCTGTTCGACATGACCTCGAAGGGTGTCTCCACAAAGCCGATTCTCCTGATCTCCGGCTATTCGCCGTTCTGCGAGACCTTCTTCGACAACGTCCGCGTGCCGAAATCGAACGTGGTCGGCACCATCAACCGCGGCTGGGATGTCGCAAAGTATCTGCTTCAGCACGAGCGCGCGATGATCTCGGGGATGGGCGAGCGCGGCGTCGGCCGTCCGCTCGGCCAGATCGCCGCTGACACCGTCGGCACCGATGCGCTGGGGCGGCTCGATGATGCCATGCTGCGCGGCCAGATCGCGCGCTTCGACGTCGACGAAGCCGCGCTTGCCGCCTGTGCCGAGCGCGCGGTCGATCTCGCCAAGGCCGGGCAGGCGCATCCGGCGTTCTCGTCCGCGATGAAATATTACGGCACCGAGCTCAACAAGCGGCGCTACGAGATCCTGATGTCGGCCGGCGGCGTCGATGCGCTGGAATGGGAGAGCGAACGCTCGAAGCAGGGCGCCCGCCCGCGCGCCTGGCTGCGTACCAAGGCCAACTCGATCGAGGGCGGCACGTCCGAGGTCATGCTCGGCATCGTCGCCAAGCGCATCCTGGATCTGCCGGGGGCGTGAGGTTTTCCGTCATTCCGGGGCGCGCATAGCGCGAACCCGGAATCCGTTCATCCTCCAACTCTGCCGCCCGATGGATTCCGGGCCTGCGCCTGCGGCGCATCCCGGAATGACGAACCAAATCAGATTTTCGAATCGGAAACACGCCCATGGCCCTCGTCCTCACCGAAGAACAATCGATGCTCCGCGATTCCGCGCGCGGGCTGATCAGCGACAAGGCGCCGGTGTCGCACCTGCGCCATTTGCGCGACAGCAAGGACCCCACCGGCTTCTCCAAGGAGCTTTGGCATTCCTTCGCCGAGATGGGGTTTGCCGGCCTGCTGGTCCCTGAAGAGTTCGGCGGCTCTGGCCTCGGCTATGTCGAGGCCGGCGTCGTCATGGAGGAGATCGGCCGCACCTTGATGCCCTCGCCCTTCCTCGCCACCGGCGTGGTCGCGGCCTCGGCCCTAAATCGTGGCGGCAACGCCGCGCAGAAATCGGAATATTTGCCGAAAATCGCGAGCGGCTCTCTGCTTGCGGCGCTCGCCATCGATGAAGGCGCAAAGCATCGTCCGCTCCAGACCAGCCTCCGGGCCGTGCGCGCCGGTAACGGCTTCAAGCTCTCCGGCGCCAAGGCACTGGTCGTCGACGGGCACGTCGCCGACCTCCTCATCGTCGCCGCGCGCACCGCGGGTGCTGCCGGCGAGCGTGAAGGCCTGACGCTATTCCTGGTGGACCCCAAGGCGAAAGGAATCGCGGTCGAACGCACCATCATGGTCGATGCGCACAACGCGGCGCGGATCGAATTCGCCAATGTCGAGGTCAATGCCGACAGCATGCTCGGCGAGGTCGATCAGGCCGCCGGCCTGCTCGAGGGCGTGCTCGATATCGGCCGGGGCGCGGTCGCCTCCGAAATGGTGGGATTGAGCGAAGAGGTGTTCAATCGCACCGTCGAGTACCTGAAGAGCCGCAAGCAATTCGGCAAGCTGATCGGCGAATTCCAGGCGCTCCAGCACCGCGCCGCCGAACTCTATATCGACATCGAGATCACCCGCGCCGCCGTCATGAAGGCACTTCAAGCGCTGGATGTGGACGTCGCCAAGGCCGCATCGAGCGTCGCCGTGGCCAAGGCCCGCGCCGGCACCACCGCGACGCGCGCGGTGCAGGAAGGCGTGCAGATGCACGGCGGCATGGGCATGGCCGACCAGTTCGACATCGGTTTCTTCATGAAGCGCGCAAGGGTGTGCGAGGAACTGTTCGGCGACGCCAACTACCACACTGAGCAACTGGCGCGGGCGCGGGGATATTAAGGCGCACCGTCATGTCACGCTCGGTGTCATCGCCCGCGAAGGCGGGCGACGACAGTTGAGAGTGTGGAGAGCGCTTGCCCAAAGCTCGTCATTGCGAGGGGCCCTTGCGACGAAGCAATCCAGACTGCGTCCGTGGAAAGAATCTGGATTGCTTCGCTTCGCTCGCAATGACGGCGGAGGGATCCCCTACCTCATCGGCGGTGCGTACTGCACGCCACCGGCATTCCACAGCTGGTTCATGCCGCGGGGGATCTTCAGCTTGGACTTCTCGCCGATGTTGCGGTCGTACATCTCGCCGTAATTGCCGACATGGCGGATGATGCGGGCGGCCCAGTCCTTGGTGAGGCCGAGCTGCTCGCCGTAATTGCCCTCGGTGCCGACGAGGCGCATCACTTCCGGCTTCTTCGACTTCAGGGCTTCGTCGATGTTCTCCGAGGTCACCCCCAACTCCTCGGCGTTGATCATCGCATAGAGCGTCCACTTCACGATCATCATCCAGTCGTCGTCGCGCTGGCGCACGACCGGGGCGAGCGGCTCCTTGGAGATCATGTCCGGCAGGATCATGTGGTCGCCGGGTTTTGAGAGGTTCAGCCTGAGTGCATAGAGCTGGGAGACATCGGCGCTCAGCGTGTCGCACTTACCGGTGTCATAGGCTTTCACGACGTCGTCGAGCTTGTCGAACTTCACCTCGTCATACTTCATGTTGTTGGCACGGAAGTAATCGACGACGTTGAGTGCCGTGGTGGTGCCGGACTGGACGCAGACCTTGCTGCCGGTCAGGTCGAGCGACGTCTCCTTGTTGCGCGAGCGCGGCAGCATGAAACCTGCGCCGTCATAATAGGCCACGGCCGGGAAATAGAGGTCGTAGTCGAGCTCGCGCGCCATGCTCCAGGTCGAGTTGCGGGAGAGGATGTCCACCTTCCGGCTCTGCAATTCCTTGAAGCGCTCGCTGGCATCGAGCGCGACGAACTTCGCCTTGCCCGGATCGTTGAAGATCGCCGCGGCCACCGCGCGGCAGAAATCGACGTCGAAGCCGGTCCAATTGCCCTTGTCGTCCGGGATTGAGAAGCCCGGCAGGCCCTTGTTGACGCCGCACAGCACCTCGCCACGGCGCACGGTCCGCTTCAGGGTGCGGGTGTCGTAGAATTCATAGATGATGGCCAGAACGGCGACCAGCACGGCGACCGCGAGCCCGATCAGCAGGCCGCCTCCAAAAGTGCGCATCATGTTGCTCTCTCGAAAAATCGGGAAAAGGAGTATTCGTTAAGGCGAGGAAGATCAGAGCTCAGGCTTCTGCCGGATGACAACCTTGGTCCCGACCGGGACGCGATCGTAGAGATCGGCGACGTCATTGTTGACCAGGCGGAAGCAACCCGAGGACACCTTGGTGCCGATCGTGTCCGGACGGTTGGTGCCGTGGATGCGGTAGACCGTGGTGCCCAGATACATGGCGCGGGCGCCGAGCGGGTTGCCAGGGCCGCCAGCCATGAAGCGCGGCAGATAGGGCTGGCGCTGGATCATCTCTGGCGGCGGCGTCCAGTCCGGCCATTCCTTCTTGTTGGTGATGTTCACCAGCCCCTGCCACTGGAAACCGTCGCGGCCGACGCCGATGCCGTAGCGGATCGCGCGCCCGCCGGGCTGCACCAGATAAAGGTGCCGCTCGGCCGTCGAGATGATGATGGTGCCGGGCGCCTCGGTGGTGCGGAAGTAGACCACCTGCTTCTGCCATTCCGGGTCGAGCTGGTAGCCGTCATCGGCGATCAGGCCCGGCTCGTCGCCGCGATCAGGCTGCTGCGCGAAGACGTGGGGAGCCGACAGGATCAGGCCAATCGCAGCCACAAACATCCCGGTCAGGCGACGAAAATCCGTCATGTAAAAGCTCTCCCCGCTGCCACAGCGCAAATCATTTCAGAACCATCAAACCTGAGGGGCAGGTTCATGGCAAGTTGATGGCGCACCGCCCTGGTATGTCACGAGAATGCTTTGGTTTTTTGACGGACGGCGCAATCCCACAAACAGGGGATGGCGCGAAAAGCATAGGTTGTCGCCAAGGCCGCGCTGGGCTCCCTCCCCCGCTTGCGGGGCGCTTGCGGGGAGGGTTGGGGAGAGGGTGTCGCCGCGATGGGACCCTCCCTCAGAGGAGAGAACCCTCACCCGCCGCTGGGGCGGCGACCTCTCCCGCAAGCGGGAGAGGCTCGGACCGAACTCGCGGAAAGATCGCCTTCGACAAACTGACACTGATGCCAACTAAATCTTATTGCTCTCCGCCGCGATCCCCAGCCGCCGGACGATCTCGGCGCCCACGGCACGGGCCTCGAGCCGCGAGCCGATGCGGGGGCTACGAAAGCGCCGCCCGGAGTGCAACCGGATCACGACGATGCAGTGCTCGTCCTCGGATCGGCCGCGGCGCTCGACCGTGATCGCCTTCACGTCGCGGCCCTCGATATGGTCGGCGCGCGGCGTGCCGTCGCCCCACAGGCGTTCGACGCGAATATCCCCTTGCCGGATGATCCAGAAAGCGCCGGTCACGAGGTTGGCGTATCTGTGCACGGCGAACGCGGCGATCGCGCCAACCGGCAGCAGCATGATGTCGATCGGTCCGGGCGGCAGTCCGCGCCAGAGTTTGTAGGCGTAGGGAACGGCGCACAGTGCGACGGCGATCAACGCCACGATGCGGATGTCGCGCGCGGAAAACGGCTCGAGGGGTTCGCCGAGATGCATCTCGGGATTGCTGGCATCGAGCGGATTGCTAGGTGCCTCGACGTTGGGAACGCCGAATTGCGCGGCGATCTGGGCCACGGTATCGCGCACATGCGTGACGTCGGAGATCGGTGGGGACGTCAGGCGTTCCCCGGAGGCCAGCGTGAAGGCCAGCTGGAAGCGGGCTTTCGCCCTCTTACTGCCGGGAACCTGCAATTCCCTGATGTGGTCCTTCGGGACGACCCGCGTTCGGAGCTTTCCGAAGGGACGCTGTCGCCCGATCAGGATCTCGTTCGGAGTGATGATCCACACCACCGCCGGCGCCAGCATGATCCCGCAGACGAATGCCGCGCCTAGGAGGAGAGCGGCCACCGAGATCGTCACTTCCAGTGCGTCGTGCGTGAACAGGCCGGGCGTGAAGCACAGCGCAACCGCGGCCGCAGAGCCGGCCATGATCAGCCGCTGCGCGATCGAGGAGCCTTCACGAAGGCGAATGTCGGTGCTGGTGGTCGCGTCGTCCATCGCGGGCGGCTGATTTCCGGGGCTGCGAAACTCCACGGACGGCTCCGTGGAGTCAAGCAACAAGGACGACAGATGAAGCCAGTGGGGCGATGCCGGCGCGGCATCAGCTGTTCACGTTCAGGAGCCGCGCCACCGTGCGGTCGATCTGGTCGTAGCTGCCTTCGCCTTCGTGCTGGAACACGATCTTGCCGGTCTTGTCGATGATGTACTGCGCCGGCCAATATCGGTTGCGGTAGGCGTTCCAGGTCTTGGAATCATTGTCCTGCGCCACCGGATAGGTGATGCCGTGGCGTTTCAGCGCAGCCTGCACGTTGGAGGCGGAACGCTCGAACGGGAATTCCGGCGTGTGTACGCCGACAACGACGAGACCTTTGTCCTTGTACTTGGCGTAGAGATCGGTGACGTGCGGCAGCGTGTTGACGCAGTTGACGCAGCCATAGGTCCAGAAGTCGACCAGCACGACCTTGCCGCGCAGCTCGGCCATGCTCAGCGGCTTCGAGTTGAACCAGGTGTTGATGCCGGTGAAGTCGGGCGCGGTCTGCTGGCTCGCGGCCGCGGTGACGAGGGGCGCAGCGCGTGCGGCCTCGTCGCAGATGCCGGGGATGACGGCGCCTGATACGGTCATGCTGATCAGGGCGGTGGCCACAGCGAGCAGTTTGAAAGCCATGGACGAGTCCTCCGGTTGAGATGCGCGATGATCACAGGCCGATCTGGCCAGTCGGGTAGAAGCCGGTGAGCCACGCCACGATCAGCGTGTCGTATTGAAAATAGGCCGCAACCGCGAAGGCGATCACAACGATGCCAAAGCCCTGCTGCAGCCGCGGCGAGATGCGGGCGAGGCTGCGCACCCGTGTGCTGGCGGCCTGCCCGCCATAGGCGATCGCCAGCATCGGGATCGCCGCGCCGATGGCGTAGGCGACCAGCAGCGTGCCGGCCCAGGTCAGATTTTTGGAGGTCGCAACCAGCGTCAGGATCGAGCCCAGCACCGGACCGGCGCAGGGCGTCCAGACCAGGCCGAGCGTGGTGCCGAGCATGAGCCCACCCAGTGCGCCCTCGCGCTGGGTGGCGCTGGAGCTGCCGAGATCGAGCCAGCCATTGAGCCGGATCGACAGCCATTCGAACGGTGCCGGCCACAGCATCAACAGGCCGAAGCCGAGCAGCAGGATGGACGCGGCCTCGCGCAACACGTTCGGATCGAAATCGAACAGCCGCGTGATTGCTCCGAGCAGCAGCGCGGTGGCCGAGAACGAGATGACGAAGCCGAGCGCGATCATCGCGGGGCGCACGTGCCCCGCGCGCCCGATCGAGGCGCCGAGCAGGATCGGCAGCATCGGCAGCGTGCACGGCGCGGCGATAGTCAGGATTCCGGCAAGGACGGCGAAGAGAAGTTCGAGCATGGAGGCACTCGTGCATGAGGTCACGAGGGCTGTTCGGGATGGATGTGTCAGACGTTACGCAGCGTCACGCCTTCGTGACGGGAGATGCCGGCCACGGCGATGGTGCGCCCTCTCCAGCGAGCGGGTGAGGCCGCCAGCCCGCGGCGATAGGCTTAACCCCAAACACAAAACGACCCGGAGGGGGGCATCCCGTCCGGGTCGCTGGAGGTCCTTGGGAGGTTTAAAGCGTATGTGAGTTTTATAGGAGGGAAGTTTTTCCGCCTGATGTTGTGCTTTGTTTCAATTGTTTCGTCGGCGGTAACACTTCCGTGTCCGGGGATGGGGCCACAGGAGCGGTCCTATCCCGTTGAATCCATCGAGCTTAGGCGGCGAAACGATCGACGCCGGCGCCCTTAAGCAAATCGGCCAGTTGTTTGCGGGCGTAGAACATCCGCGTCTTCACCGTGCTCTGGGGGATGCCGATGATCTGACCGACCTCCTCCACCGACTTCTCGTGGTAGTAGATGAGATTGATGATCTCGCGGTGGGCAGGCGACAGCTTCTGCACGCAGGCGCGGAGGATGGCGCTGGTATCGTTGCGATCGAGCGAGGTCTCGGGCGTCTCGGCATCGTCGGGGATCTGGCGCACGTCCTCCTGGTCGATGTCCTCGAAACGCCGCTGGCGCATCGCGGTCAGCGCCTTGAAGCGGGCGATCGAGAGCAGCCAGGTCGAAACCTGCGAGCGGCCTTGGAACTGGCCGGCGGTCCGCCACACGTCCAGAAACACCTGGCTGACCAGATCTTCCGCCGTGGTGGCATCGCGCACGATGCGCAGGATGAAGCGGTACACCCGAACGTTATGGCGGCAGTACAGCATGTGCATGGCCGTCCGGTTGCCGTCGGCGATGCTTTCGAGAAGCATATCGTCCGAAGTCGCCTGAACGGCAATGATGCTGTGGCTGGCTTGGGCGTTGATGGCAATGACGTTCGGCATGGACTTAGCTCCCCGTAGCGCCGCAACCGAGCGGCGTTTCCTTGAGCCGAGTGTTAATGAGCCAACGTTTCGGGACGTCTGCACGAAAAGGAGAAAATGGTTTCGTGCGTCGCCAAATTGTTTCTTCGGAAGGGGTGCGACGAAACATTCGGGGCAAAAAGTCGTGGAATTTCAATGTGCGGAAAATACGGGAATGGGGATTCGGGGCCGGACAGGCACGCCGCGGAACGAATTTCGGGGGATTGCGTTTGGTGGCGCCGTTACCCGTCATTCCGGGGCGATGCGTAGCATCGAACCCGGAATCTCGAGATTCCGGGTTCGCCCTTCGGGCGCCCCGGAATGACCAGAGCCCTTACGCCTTCTCGCCGGCCGGCGAGAACAGATAGCCGCCGCCGCGGATGGTGCGGATCACGGCGGGCTTGGCCGGGTCGGGCTCGATCTTGCGACGGATGCGCATGATGCGCAGGTCGACCGCGCGGTCGAAGGCCTCGGCGTCGCGCGCGTTGGCGAGCTCCAGCAGGCGCTCGCGCGACAGCACGCGTTTCGGATTGGCCGCGAACACTTTGAGCAGCCCGAACTCGGAGGCGGTCAGCGGATGCTCGTTGCCCTCGTCGTCGCGCAAGGCCTGCGCTTCGAGATCGAGCCATTTGGTGCCGAAGCGCACCAATTGATCCTTGTCCGACTTTGCGGCCGCGGCGTCAGGCGCCGCCGCCTTGGCCGGCCCGCTTCGCCGCAGCACCGAACGGATGCGCGCCATCAGCTCGCGCAGCTCGCACGGTTTTGCCACGTAATCATCGGCGCCGAGCTCGAGCCCGACGACGCGGTCGATCGGGCTCGCGGTTGCCGTCAGCATGATCACGGGCACGTTGATGCGGCTCTTGAGATCGCGGATGATCGAGAGCCCGTCTTCCTCGGGCATGTTGAGGTCGAGCACGACGAGATCGGGCATGCTGCCCTGGATCGCGGCGCGCAAGGACTTGCCGCCGTCGCACAGCGTCACGGTGAAGCCGTGCATCTTGAGGTAATCGCCGACCATCTCCCGGGCCGGGGCCTCGTCGTCGACGATCATGATGTGCTGGCTTTGAGTCATGGTCTTGAGATCACGGCATTTCGGTCGCGGGGAGGGTGATGGTGAAGGTCGAGCCCTTGCCAGGGCCGTCGCTGTTGGCGGTCACCTCGCCGCCATGCATGTCGATAATACGCTTGACGATGGACAACCCAAGCCCCGTCGAGCTCTCGCCGGCGGTCGGCTTTGCGGACAGGCGCTGGAACCGTCCGAACAGGCGGCCGAGATCCTCCGGCGACAGGCCGGCACCCTCGTCGCTGACGCGGACGGTGGTTTCGGTGCCCTCATGGGTCACGGCGACGGTGATCTTGCCGCCGATCGGCGAGTATTTGATGGCGTTGCTGATGAGGTTGTCGATCGCCTCGCGGATGCGGTCGGTATCGCACATGGTGACGATGTTGGGCGGTGCGGCGACGCTGATCGTCTGCTGCTTGTTGACGGCGAGCGGCTGGTTGGCATCGGCGACCTCCTTGACCAGGGCCGCGACGTCGACCGGCTCGCGGCGGATGGTGATGTCGAAAGCATCGGCCATCGCATCCGAAATCAGGTGATCGACCATCGTGGTCAGCCGCTTGGTGGCGTCGCGGATGTGATCGACTTGAGCAACCACGCCGCTTTCCGATGCGCCGGTCGAGATCAGCTCCTTCAGCATCTCGGTGCGGCCGAGGATGACGCCGAGCGGATTCTTCAGATCGTGCGCGACGGTGCCCAAAATCTCGTTCTTGAAGCCGTTGGCGCGCTGCAGCCGCAGCCATTGCGCGGACAGGCGGCGGTTGGCCTGCATCAGCGCGCGGGTGCGCTGGGCGACGCGATCCTCCAGCTGCGTATTGGCGTCCTGAAGCTGCTGATAGAGGATCACATTGTCGAAGGCGATCGAGAGCCGGCTGGAGAAGATCTCGACCAGCGAACGGTCGGTCTCCGACAGTTCGCGCTCGGCCTGGAGCAGCACCACCACCTCGCGGCCGCTTCCGGTGCGCAAGTAAATCACGCTGCGGTGGTCGGCGAATTCGTTCTTGCGGCGCTGGAACGCGGCTTCCACCATCTCGCGCAGATCGGGATCGAGCGCCTTCGATGTCGTGCTGCCGATGAAGCGGCTGTAGCAGCCGCTGCCGGCGAGCACCGAGAGCTCGGGATCGATGCCGCCATTGTCGCGCAAGACCAGGATGCCGGCGCAATCGACGTTGAGCAGCGAGGCGAGCTGGGTCAGCACGCCCTCGGCGAGCCGCTGCATCGACTTGAAGTCGTACAGCGTCGAGGCGGCGTCGATGATGATCTCGAGTCCGCGCCGCGTCTGCACCATGCGCTCGAGCTGCTGATAGGAGCGCAGCGCCGCGGTCAGCGAGGTGAACAGCTTGTCGGCGGTGAGCTCGGTCTTGGCCTTGTAGTCGTTGATGTCGTACTGCACGATCACGCGCCGCTCGGGCGCCTGGCCGGGCTGCCCGGTGCGCAGGATGATGCGGACGGTCTCGTTCTTGATCTCGTTGCGGATGAATTCGACGAGCTCGAGGCCTGCGACGTCGGTCTCCATGATGACGTCGAGCAGCACGGCGGCGATGTCGCCGTGCTCGGCCATCAGCTTGCGGCCTTCTGCCGCGGAATAGGCCGACAGGATCTCCAGGCTCTGGCCGTTGAGGCTGTAGTCGGACAGCGCGAAACGGGTGCCGTCATGCACGGCCGGATCGTCGTCGATGACGGCGATCTTCCATTTCCGGGTGTTGGCATCCTCCGACGCGGTACCGGTGTCGTCGATCAGGTGGAGGACATCGTCCTGTTCGGCCATTGAGAAGTCCCGTCACTTTCTGTGCTTTGCGCGCCGCCCTTGGCAATGCGCGGCATGATAATGCGAAAAGTAGTGCCTTGTCCCAGCTTGGATTCCAGCATCATGCGGCCGCCGAGCTGCTGGGTGACGAGGTTATAGACGATATGGAGGCCAAGTCCCGTGCCGCCTTCATTGCGCCGGGTGGTAAAGAAAGGGTCAAAGGCCTGGCGCTGCACGTCGGGGGTCATGCCGGCGCCGTCATCGGTGAAGCTGATCTCGATGTCGTCGGTCCCGCGCGGCCGCGCCGAGATGATGATGGTGCCGGCACGTCCGTCGGCGAAGGCGTGGTTGGCGGCATTGAGGAACAGGTTGGTCAGAATCTGGCCGTAGGAGCCGGGATAGCCGTCGAGCAGGAGCCCTTCGGGCACGTCGACCTGAAGCGTGATCGGCGAGCGCTTCAGCACCGGGCGCAGGCTGGCAATGATCTGCTCGGTGGCCTCGCTGAGCGAGAACTGCCGCCGCTCGGCATGGGAGCGGTCGACAGCGACCTGCTTAAACGACTGGATCAGCTCGCCGGCGCGCTGGAGGTTGGCCACCAGCTGCTGCGAGGCCTCGCGCGAGGACTGCACGAACTCTTCGAGCTGCGAGCGGCGCAGGCCCCCATCGCCCTTGAGCTGCGCCTCGAAGATCTCGCTTCGCCGGGCAAAGCTCGAGGCGACCGTCAGGCTGATGCCGATCGGATTGTTGACCTCGTGGGCGACGCCGGCAACCAAGCCGCCGAGCGCGGCGAGGCGCTCGGCGTCGATCAGATTCTGCTGTGCGGTGTTGAGCTCGAGCAGCGCACTCTCGGCTTTTTCCTTCGACGCGCGCAGCTCGTCCTCGGTCTGGCGCTTGGCAATCGCGTTCTCGCGGAACACTTCCACGGCGCGCGCCATCGCGCCGACCTCGTCGCGTGCCTTCGTGCCCTGCACCTCGCGGCCGAGGTCGCCGAGCGTGATCGCGCGCATCGCCGTCATGAGCTGCTGGAGCGGCAGGCGGATCGACAGCGCGATCAAGACGCCGGCGGCGAGGATGATGCCGAGGAAGATCACCGCAACGGAGAGCACGCGGCGAGAGATGTCGGCCAGCGTGCGGTCGAAAGTCTCCTGCGCCTTCTGCTCGCGGTGGCGCATCTTGGTCGAGAGGTCGTCGATGGCGCCGATCGCCTCGGCCTGGCTGGCGTCGATGGTGTTGCGCAACAGCTCGGTGCGGCTCGCGAGCTGCTCGGACAGTTTTGCAAAGCCCTCGCGCAAGGACGCGGTGCGGTCCGCGAGCCGCCGCAAGGCCATGCGCTGGAGGTCGTTGTCGGCGAGGTCGATCATGACCGGAATGGTCTTCTCGATCGTCTCGGTGTTGCGCCGCGCGTCGTCGGCCGCGCCTGACGACAGCGACAGATAGTAGGAATTGGCCGCGACCAGCATCGCGGTGAAAGCCTCGCGGGATTTTCCGAGCGAGGGCCAGATCAGCGCGTCGCGATGGCCGGTGGCGCCTTCGATAATGGAATACAGGCCGGCCATGTCCCTGGCCGGACCCTGCACCTGCTCCTCATAGGTCTTGGCGATGGTGGCCTGCACGCTGCGCAGCTCGCCAAAGCCGTTGAGGAAGCGGTCGGTGGTGCGCTCGAGCTCCTCGACCGAGCCTGACAGCATCGGGTCCTTGGTGGCGCGGCCCGTCAGCGTGCCCAGCACCGCCTCCCGCAGCAGCAGGATCTCGGCAAACAGGTCCGGGCTCGGCTGGTTGATGTAGCGGTGGATCAGGTTTTGCAGCCGCCCGGTCTCGCTTTCGAGCAGCGCCAGGATCCGGTCGGACTCGCGCACCTGGCGCACGTCGTCCCAGGCCGAGCCCAGCACTTGCACACCGTTCCAGATCATCGCGACCAGCACCACCACCACGGCGGAGTTCAGCGCCGCGATTGACAGGATGCGCCAGCGGATCGGCACTGCCCGGAGCGCGGCGACGATGCGCGCGCGCACCCGTCCGAGCGGGCCGGGCGGTCTTTCTGCGGTCTCGCTGTGTCCGAGCCCAGCCAAGAAGCTCTACTCCACCTTGCGAATGCGTTCGATCAGCGCGGCCGCGGCCGGATCACGCCCAGCCTTGGCATAGATTGGAGCCATCGCCTCCTCGAACGGCTTGCGGTCGACGTCCTTGATGACCGTGACGCCCGCGTCCTGGGCCTTGCGCTGCGACTGCTCCTCGAGGTCGCGCCATTTCTCGCGCATGAAGCGGCCAGAGCGCTGCGCGGCCTCCCTGAAGATCACCTGCTCCTCCGCCGAGAGGCTCTTCCAGGCCTTCAGCGAGATCACCAGCACTTCCGGGCTCATCGTGTGCTCGGTGAGCGCCAGATGGCCGGCGTGTTTGTAATGGTCTGTCGTCACGAAGGATGGCCAGTTGTTTTCGGCGCCGTCGATTAGGTGGTTGGCAAGCCCGGTGAGCACCTGCCCGTAAGGCAGCTCGACCGGTTCGGCGCCGAGCGCGCGCATCATCTGGCTCATCAACTCCGACTGCTGTACCCGGATCCGCATTCCCTTGAGATCGGCGACGCTGCGGACCGGGCGGAGAGCGTTGTAGATCGACCGCGCGCCGGAATCGTAGAAGGCGAGCCCGACGAACCCATAGGGCTCGAAGCTGCCGAGGATCTCGCTGCCGATCGGCCCGTCCAGCACCTTCTGCATGTGCTCGATGGACCGGAACAGGAACGGCATGGCCAGCACATTCATCGCCGGAACGAAATTGCCGATCAGCGCCACGTTGGTCCGGTTGAGGTCGATCGCGCCAGCGCGGGTCTGCTCGATGGTCTCCTTTTCCTCACCGAGCTGGCGGGAGTGGAACACCTTGATCTCGTGCCGGCCGCCGGTGTGCTCGGCGATCAGCGCCCCCATGTAGCGCAGCGCCTGGACGGTCGGGTAATCCTCGCTCTGGGTATCGGCGGCGCGAAATTCGCGCGCAACCGCGTCCGTCGCGCAGACGGCAAGCAGAAGCGCGACGAAGATCACCCCGGTCCGCGAGAGTTCGGCACGGCTCAGCACTGGCACACTCAACCCCTCAGTGGTGCAGTCTATGGCGGAAGGAAAAGGTTCAACGCAATCTAGCAGATGGTAAAGGGAAGGCCATCCCGCTCCGGACGGTGGCCGATTGTGCGGCGCGGCCGCCGCGCATTCCCGGTTGAAACTGCCAATGCCGCGCCTTAAGCAGGGCAGCCGCCTTTTGTCGCGCGCGCCGGGAAGAGCCATCGTGATTTCAGCATTGCGCTTTTTGCAGGTCGCCGCCGTCTTTGCGGCTGTCGCCTGGGCCACTCCAGTGCGTGCCGTCACGGACATCGCGCTGTGGCACGCGATGTCCGGCGAGCTCGGCCGGCAGCTCGACAAGCTCGCCGCTGACTTCAACGCTACGCAGTCCGATTACCGCATCGTGCCTGCGTACAAGGGCAATTACACCGAAACGGTGACGGCGGCGATCTTCGCCTTCCGCTCGCGCAGCCAGCCCGCGATCGTCCAGGTCAACGAGGTCGCCACCGCCACCATGACCGCGGCGAAGGGCGCGATCTATCCGGTGTTCAGCCTGATGCGGGACCAGGGCGAGCCGTTCTCGCTGAGCGATTACCTCCCCGCCGTCTCCGGCTATTACACCGATGCGGCCGGCAATCTGTTGTCATTCCCGTTCAATTCTTCGACGCCGATCCTCTACTACAACAAGACCATGTTCCGGGATGCGGGCCTCGATCCGGAGACGCCGCCGAAGACCTGGCCGGAATTGGGGCTGGCTGCAAAGCGCCTGCGCGAGCGCGGCGCTCCTTGCGGCTTCACCACGTCCTGGCCGTCCTGGATCCATGTCGAGAATTTCTCCGCCTTTCACAATCTGCCGCTGGCGACACGGGCGAACGGCTTTGCCGGGCTGGATGCGGAATTGACCATCAACAATCCGTCTCTCGTGCATCACATCGCAGTGCTCAGCGAGTGGCGGAAGACCAAGCTGTTCGACTACAGCGGCCGCGGACAAGCGGCCGAGCCGCGTTTCCAGAACGGCGAATGCGGCATCTTCATCGGCTCCTCGGCAACGCGGGCCGACATCAAGGCGAATTCGAAGTTCGAGATCGGCTACGGCATGATGCCGTACTGGCCCGACGTGAAGGGCGCGCCGCAGAATTCGATCATCGGCGGTGCCACGCTCTGGGTGCTGCGCGACCGGCCGCGCGAGGAATACAAGGGCGTGGCGCGGTTCTTCGCCTATCTGTCGCAGCCCGGCGTGCAGGCCGCCTGGCATCAGAACACCGGCTATCTGCCGATCACCCGCGCCGCCTTCGAGCTGACGCGGGCGCAGGGCTTCTATGAACGCAATCCCGGCTCGGCGATCTCGTTCGAGCAGATCACGCTGCATCCGCCGACGGAGAACTCCAAGGGCATCCGGCTTGGCTCCTTCATTCTGATCCGCGGCGCGATCGAGGACGAGCTGGAGCAGGCTTTTTCCGGCCACAAGAGTGCGCAAGCCGCGCTGGATTCCGCGGTCGAGCGCGGTAACAAACTCTTGCGCCAGTTCGAGCGTGCCAGCCCGGAGCGGTAGGCACCTCGGTGCCGTCGCAAAGGAGGTGCGCTCCCTCCCCCGCCTGCGGGCAGGGGAATCGCATATGGATTTCTCTGGCCTATTGCATTGGAGAGCAAGAGAGATTCTGAAGACGACTCCCAGAGCATGGAGGGGGTCGGATGCGGA
>NZ_JADPKL010000069.1:0-16344 GCF_023073935.1 Bradyrhizobium sp. 147
AACGGGTCTGGTGTTGGTGCACAAACGCCTCGAAGGTTGCAAGTTCGTTTGGCCAACGATCGCGGACGGAGTGATGCGCATGTCGCCGGCGATGTTCGCTGCCTTGTTCGAAGGGCTGGATTGGAGATTGGTCCGCCCGGAAGAAGCACGGCGCCCGCAGGTGGCGGGATAACTGCGGCAGAATGACTCGGCAGCTATTTTGATCGTGGCACGGGCGGCGGCGATGTGCTCGAAATAGCGCATGAGCATCGCGACACTGCGCGACGAAAACGAACGCCTAAAGGCGCTTCTGGCGCAAACGCAGGCGGCCTTGAGCGAGCATCAGGGGGCACTGGCGGCATCGGAGGAAGCGCGGCGTCGGCTGGAGGTCATTCTCGGCGAATTGCGACGCGACAAGTTCGGCTCGAAATCCGAGAAGCTACGACCAGATCAGTACCATTTGCCGCTCGAAGACGTGGAGATCGCGCAAGGCGTTCTGGACGCGGCGCAGGAAAGAGCCGAGAAGGTCATCCAGGGTCGATCGCGCAGCGATCCGGATCGAGGCTCCCATCGCAATCGCGGCTGTCTGCCTGCCCATTTGCCGCGAGTGGAACGGATCATCGAGCCTGCGAGCACGCTCTGTCCGTGCGGTTGCGGCGCCATGACGAAGATCGGCGAGGACGTCAGCAAGCGACTCGACGTGATCCCGGCGCAATGGCGCGTGCTGGTCACACGCCGCCCGAAATACATCTGTCGCCGCTGCTCGGGCCCTGTCGCGCAGGCGCACGCACCGGAACACGTCGTGCCCGGCGGGCTGCCGACCGAAGCGGCTATCGCTCATGTGATCGTCTCCAAGTTTGGCGACCACACGCCGTTTTATCGTCAGGCCGAGATCTATGCGCGTCAAGGCATTCGGCTTGATCGGGCGACTCTGGGCAACTGGTCCGGCCGCGCCTGCTTCCATCTTCAGCCCATCGCGGACCACATGCGCCGCCACCTGGCCATGGCGGATCGCCTGTTCATGGACGAGACCACGGCACCGGTGCTTGATCCGGGGCGAGGTCAAACGAAGAAAGGCTACTTCTGGGCGATCGCGTCAGACGACCGTGGCCACAGCGGTCCAAGTCCACCGATCGTGTTGTTCCGATATGCCCCCGGTCGCAGCGGCGCCTTCGCGGAGCAGTTCCTGGACGGCTTTGGCGGAAGCTTCCTGCAATGCGATGCCTATGACGGATATGACCGGCTGACCGAAGTCGTTCGACCGCAAGGGCCTTGGACGCTCGTGCATTGCTGGAGCCATTTGCGCCGGCGCTTTGTGAAATTGGCCCGCAACAGCAAGTCGCCGATCGCCGAGGCCGCCATTCGGCACATCGCCCAGCTTTACGCCATCGAAGCCATGGTGCGCGGCGCATCGCCGGACATCCGGCTGGCCGCGCGCAAGGAGCACTCGCTGCCCATGGTCGCCGCGTTGAAGTCCTGGTTCGAGAAACAGCTGTCGATGATCTCCAGCGGTTCGACGCTCGCCGAGGATATCCGCTATGCGCTCAATCATTGGCAGGGGCTGACCCGCTTCCTCGAAGACGGGCGTCTCGAGCTCGACACCAACCCGGTCGAGAACGCCATCCGGCCGATCTGCTTGACCAGGAAAAACGCGCTCTTCGCCGGACATGAAATCGGGGCGGAAAACTGGGCTTTGCTCGCCTCGATCGTCGCCACCTGCAAACTCAACGACGTAAACCCTGCTGCCTACATCGCCGAAACACTCGAGGCGATCATCGACGGCCATCCCCACAGCAGGATCGAAGACCTCATGCCGTGGCGATTCCGCAAAGCGTCAAGCCCGCATCAATAGGGTGACGGCTAAGCGCTTACCGCTATTGACGCCCACCGCGATGATCACGGCCACCGAGACGATGCGGCCATTCTGGCGCACCTTCACGTAGGTGGCATCGATCCACAAATACGGCCAGTCGCCCTCAATCGGACGGGCGAGGAAGGCCTTCACCTTCTCGTCGATCTCACCGCAGAGCCGGCTCACCTGGCTCTTGGAGATTCCGCTCATGCCCATGGCCTGCACGAGGTCGTCCACCGAACGGGTCGAGACGCCCTGCACGTAGGCCTCCTGGATCACGGCGGTCAGGGCCTTCTCGGCCATCCAGCGCGGCTCCAGGAAGCCCGGGAAGTAGCTTCCGCAGTTCGACCGCGCCGGCACGCGTCTCCCAGGTCCGGTCACGGTAGCCATTGCGCTGGGCCAGACGCTCGGTGTTCTTCTCGCCGTAGGCCGCTCCGGTCAGTCCGGCTACCTCCAGCTCCATCAGCCGTTGGGCTGCAAAGCCGATCATCTCGCGCAAAAGGTCGGCGTCTGGGGCCTTCTCCACGAGCGCGCGAAGGTTCATCATCTCGTCGGTCATCGGTGGTTCCTCGAATCAGGTTGGTGTCAGCAACCCGACCCTACCGGCGAATTGCCGGTGACCACCGCAAAGCCGACCGCCCGCTACGGCGCTATTTGAGGTCGCGCGTGCGGACGGCTTTGCTCTACCGAGCTACACCATCACAGGGGACACGACCTTTGCGGGGGTTCGTATCGGTAGCCTCAAAGCTTCCCCGCAGCGGGTGTCATGATGCTTCTTCCGAAGGTCCTGGTGACGATCTCGGCTGAGTGCCGTTCCTTCACAACCGAGACTTGAACGTCGGCAGTGTGCGGATTTCCGGTACCTGGATGATAGCGCACAAGTCTGCCAAATCGTGGCGAAGCACGGACGATTTTGCGCTGTTGAGCTCTTCTACGTTTTCGGGCCCGGCCTGATCCGGCGGAGGAGAGAATCGGCATAATTCTCACGTTCGCGCTTGAAGCGTTCTTGATGCGCTTGGAAACGTTCAACGCGCTTCTTGATCTCTTCGCGTTCACTGTCGTCATAATTTGGCGCATTGAGACGAGCCTCCTCGGTGACCTTCCCGGGCAAAGACTTGGGGCGCTCGACCTGCAACTTCAACGATTCGGTGAAGGCCGTCGTTTGAGCAACGAGCGCGTCGAGCTCCTTCTTCCAATTGTGCATCAGAGCTCCCATGCGGCAGAGCCGCGCTGATCAGATAGATTGATCCAAGGGCTTCGGCGCCCATTGCGTCTAGGCGTGCGGATCTTCATCCGCTTCTCCTTGAGAAAAGGTCGCCGACAATGCCGCCGGCGGCCCTCCGGGTTAAAATGCTAATGGTGAGTGAATGCAGTCCAGCCCCGGTCATAAGATATTAAATCCCAAACGCATCGCTTTCCAGTTTTTCCGCCAAGTGTGCCCAGCGCGGTCGCTCCGGGTTCCACTTGCAGCTGATTACGGCCGCCGTCGATCAGACGATTTGCAAGTGTCCGTACTTATCCGATGGCGCATCAATGCGCGTAGGATTGGTGATTCGACGCGGACAGCCATACTCTCAGCCAGGGGGCGATGACATTGATCAAGCCGGTCCGAGCAACGAATACCCGGCCCTGCATCCTGGACGGGACCTTTGAGCGCGCGAGATTTGCATTCAACGCCTCGCCGCAACGGGCGGACATTTTGGTCGACTTCGACTGTTAGGATTGTGGAGCTCGCTGTGCTCAGCGCCCATAACCCTTGGAATGGAAACTTACCTCTCCTTGGCGCAACGTGCGCCAAAACAACTGCCTTCTATCGCCGGCTCCTCTCTTACCGATACTGTGCCTGTCTCAAGTTCGGCCTCAAGGCGGGCTCTTTCTAACTGCTTCCTGAGCGCTGGGAGCCGGCTAGACAATTTCGTCAACTCCTCAGTTCCCAGATCACCGAACACGAGCCGATCGAGTTCCTCCTGTCGTGCGGTGATGTTCGCGAGACGCTTGCGCGCTTTTTCGGTTAGCGACAGCTGCACGATACGCCCATCCTTGGCGCCGGCCTTGCGCCGCACATACCCGACCTTCGCCAGCGCCTTCGAATGCAGCGTGATGAAGCATGGGTCGACTTTTAGCAGTTTTGCGACCACGCCGGCCGGGGCACCTCCATCCGTGTCCAAGTCCGTCACGGCCATCAAGATCGCCAATTGTGTTCCGGTAGTGCCGAGCGACTCAGCTCGAACGTGAAGAAAATCCTCCAGACAAACGTTGAGGGATTTGATCTCCAGCGTTATTCGCCGCACCAGATCCTGACTTTTAGCAGAGCAGTTCTCCACGTGTGTTGCCTGCTTAGCCAAATCAAGTGCCGCCGTGTTGAGACCCCAAAGCGACTTCGCTCTGCCGGGAATGGAACAGCCAATTTGATGGGCTAATCGTAGTCAAGCGCCACACGGTCCAACTGTCGGAAGATGCGTTCAACGAACGGCCTTGATCCTGCTGTGGCGTCCTGAGTGCGACCACTTACTGCATTGGTTACGCTCAGTCAGACGGGCCCAGCGGGAAAGTTGGAATGCGCCGCCTGAGTGGGCAGTCTGAGCTTACTACAATCGTAAGATTGCGCGATCGACGCCATGAAATTCATCAAAAGCGAGCTGCTTGACGCCGAATTGAAGCGTCGCGCGGTTACACATCGCCTTTCTTAGCCGCGCTAAAAAAAGCGTTTTCCTTCGTCGCCGCGCAGCCGTTCCGACCTGCCGGCCTCGAGCTACCGGCTGTGATATCGGGACATTGATTTCAGAACGTTTGCGAATGGAGGATGCGTTGCACGGCATCCAAGTTCGGCACCTCGTTGGTCAAGTCGTGCCGCCCGCGGGCCGATTTCCGGACCTTCTGTCCCGCAATCCGACTGAAGGATTTAAGAGGTGCTGCGTAGCAGGCGGGTGCTTGCCGAGATTCCTCGGCCTGTCAGCGCAAGAGTGTGGAGTAGCCACGCCACGGGCCGCTCGTATTCGAAATTCGTACGCAGGTTGCTCCACTTTGCAGGATTTCTGCAAATTTTGTCGCATTATCTTTGCGTCGATACACTTGTTGGTGTGCTAGATTCGCTACGAAACGCTCGGCAGACGCCGTGTTCGTCCTCTTTGGCAGGAGTGTCCCGCGTAAAGGGTCAAGAAAAGAATCAGGTGATGTTCGGCACGCGGGCGCTGGTTAGCCGGTGGACCGTAGTTGCTGCCCAGCTTCTAGAGCGGGTTGTAACGAATTTTTCGCTGAAGGCTCGGCTTGCGGGCGCACGGTGGTGCTGAACGAAGCTGGTATGTTCCATCATCCTAACGACTAACGAGCACCTCCCTCAAGACCGTGAAATCCATGCACCGAAAGCTGTAACGGGTGGCGCCTCAGAGGCGCCGATTGGACCAAGACAGGAGAACGAAGATGACTAAAGCGCTCCATTTCAAGAGCGAAGACATGGTCTTTTTGCCGATGCATGGCGAGGCTGGCGGCCATGCGTCCTACTGTCAATTGGTTGGTCCTGAAAAGAGCAGAACGATTGATGCGGGAATCGCTATTTACGACGGATGTTCAATCGAGCGCACCACTAACTACGATGAGGCCGCCGTCGTGCTTAGCGGCACTTATCGAATCCTCACAGGGGAAGCCTATAGCCGTGTCATTGAAGCTAAATTCGGTGACGTGATTTGGCTTACCAAGGGAACTCGGCTGAAATACCAGGGCAACAAAGCAAAGGTGTTTTACGCGCGATACCCGGTTGATTGGCGCACGCGCACCGAGTCTATGGAGGGTGTAAAGCCGCTGACTGAGGTCTATCATTTCCGAAGCACCGATATGATGTATTCGCAAATCCAAATCTATGCTGGCGGATTTGCATCTACCTGCAGCCTGGTCACTCCAGAGATCAGTAAGACCATCGCTGCCACGATCGCGACCTACAACGACGCCTCCGCCGATTGGACGACTGAATATGACCAGGTCTCGATTTGTCTTGGTGGGGTGCTGCGCATTCGCACTGGCGAGAACTACAGTCGTGCGATCGATGCGAAATTCGGAGATGTCGTGTGGCTTCCTAAAGACACGAAGCTGAAGTACGAAGGCGAGAAGGGAATCATGTTTTTCGTTCCATATCCGGTAGATTGGCGCTTTCGAAGTCAGCCAAACAGGCCGAAGCCCTGGCCTACATCGGTCCGCTAAAGTGAACGTCGGTAGCAAAGCGCTGGTTGATGACGTGTGGTTGCTGGTTTGACATGGCCGGTTGAGGAGGAAGGCGGCCGCGCGTTGGATGAGACGTCGGTCGGACTGATGCTCATGCGGGCTGCTGCGGCGGCATCCGGTCAAGTTTGGACGGAAGTCGAGCCCGCATTGCCTTCCGCAGCGGTAGTGGCCACAGGTGCTCTTAACTGAAGAACTTGCGCAGGCCGTCCAGCACTGGACGACCCGCCATGCAACAGGGAAGATGAACAGGAGTAAGATCGGCATGTCGCAGCGGCTGCAAATCGATACGGGCACAGGGGAGCTGTTGGCGGAAATTCGCGACCAGGTGGCGGTCATCACCCTCAATCGACCGGAGGTCCGGAACGCACTGTCCAGCCGTTTGAGCGGCGCATTGGGTAAGTTGATCAAGCGCTGTGACGAAGATTCGCAAATCCGGGCGATCCTTATCACCGGCGCAGGAGCAGCCTTCTGCGCGGGCGGGGATGTAAATGGGATGAACCAAAGTTCGGCTGCGGCCGAATTGACTTTCGATCAGCGCGTTTCCGACTTGCGGTTCAACCAACGAGCCGTGTGGGGCGCATTGGTTGGCGCCAGGAAGCCGACTGTCGCGGCCATTCCGGGGGCTGCCGCAGGCGCGGGCCTTGCGCTTGCGCTCGCCTGTGACATCCGCGTTGCCGCACAGTCAGCTATTTTGATCACGGCTTACGCGCGCGTCGGGCTGTCCGGCGATTGTGGCATAGCCTGGCTGCTCACGCGCCTGGTCGGATTCTCCCGCGCGCGCGAACTTATGTTCTTGTCGGAGCGGGTGGATGCACGTCGCGCGGAATCGCTCGGCCTTATCAACCAAAGCGTCCCCGATGCGGAGTTGCAGGAGAGAGCGTTTGCGCTCGCGGCCACCCTCGCGAGGGGGCCGACGTTTGCTTTTAGTTGCATGAAGAGCAACCTCGATCACGCTTTAAATGCCGAATTCCTGGAATCGATGGATTACGAGGCCGAGAGCCTGATCCGGACGGAACTAAGTCTTGATCACAAGGAGGGCACCCGCGCATTCGCAGAGAAGCGCAGCCCCGTGTTTCACGGACGGTAAGCAGCACGTTGTATCAAGTGATGGGCGTGCTCGCACATGGCTTGCTTCGGGCCCTCGAATACGCGCGTGTATGTCTCCCAATTTGTGGAAAGTGCAGCTTGGGTGCGCAAGGTGCAAAAGCGCCGTCCATAAAGCTGGCGAGGGCTACATTCGAAAGGAGGGAGGCGGCGGCGCGCTGACTGCTGCGGCAGTGGTCATGGGCAAGGGGGAATCTTTCGCCGAAAAACTGCTCAAGGGTCGGTTGTCGCGCATAAATCCGGCGCCGCGGGCCGAGACTAAGCTCGAAAAGCCTGCGGCAGACCTGTAGCTTTTGGCCTCTGCCCGTCTGAATGTGCATCCTCGCGGTTCTGAGCTGCTGGAGAAGGGGTTACCAATGAAGCATTCAAATCTGTCTGGCTTTATTCGGAGCATTAAGTCAATTGAGCACGGCGAAGGACCTCGGGTGCCGAGCGAAGCGTTTCAACGAGCCGGAATGAATCGCAGAACTCTCCTGCAGTTTGCCGCTGCCGCCATGAGCATTCCCGCGGTCGCTAGGTCGGCTTTTGCCAAGGACAAACTGTCCGGCAGTGGAGAGGTCGTCGTGTTCTCTTACGGGGGGACCTATACGAAAGCTTTGCGTAAGGCCGTCTTCGAGCCATTCACACAGGCGACGGGGATCTCTGTGGTCGACGTGGTGGCCGACTTCGCCGAACCCCAAGTCAGGGCCATGAGCGAAGCTGGACGGGTCGACTGGGACGTAGCCATGATCGACGCACAGAATTATCCGGCGATGGACCAGGCTGGTATGTTTCTGCCCATCGATTATGGTCTGTGGGACGATGAAGCACTCAAAGGTACATCGCAGGATGCGCGGATTAAAGACGCGGTGGTCGCGTTCCGGTCTGTAACAATGATTGCCTATGACCAGCGCGCATTTCCCAAGGGCGGACCAAACGACTGGCAAGGGTTCTGGGATCTCAAAGCATTCCCCGGCCCACGTGGACTTGGCCCTAACGCGAGGCACAACCTCGTGTTCGCACTTCAAGCTGATGGCGTCGCCAAATCAGATCTTTGGCCGCTAACAGACGACAAGATCGAAAGAGCGTTGAAAAAGCTTGATCAGATCAAGTCGCAAATACCGAAATGGTGGGTCGCGGGAGGGGAGCCGGTCACCTTGCTCATGAACCGCGAATACGCGGCAACAAGCTGCCCGGACGGTCGCGCTATCGGGGCAATTCGCCAAGCCGCTCCTCTTCGTATTGTATGGGATGGCGGAAACCTAAACTACATCTACTGGACTGTGCTCAAGGGCGGTCCCAACAGCTCGAACGCGCAGAAGCTGATAGCGTTTGTCAATCGAGCGGAGATCGCCGCGGCCTACACAATGGGCGTCGGCTACCCAGGACCCAATGCGAACCAACTTAAATTTTTGCCGCCTGATCTTGTCCCGAACCTCAGTCTCTACGAGGAAAATGCATCGAAGCTCGTGCTTCAGGATAACGCTTGGCTCGTCGCCAAACGTCCCGACGGAAAAACGAACATAGATTACATCCAAGAGCGGTGGCTGGCTTGGCGATCATCATAGTGTTCACCAGCTGAACGCGCGGCGTGAGCTTTAAGGCCCTTAAAAGCGTAGGCTTGATGTATCCTTGCGGCCTCGGCTTCCAGGGAGAGTTTTCTTCGGCTGGCCCGTCTTGAATTGCCAACTTCCGTCGCGCGAGTTCTCGGTTGAAGAGTGGCAAACACCGCTTTGCGAGCCTGGGATTATAAACCCCGTCACGAACCTTGCCATTTGCCTCGATGAGCAGTTCAGGCGTGTGCCGTAATGTTTTCGGAGGGCTCAATGTTGATTTTCCTGCCGAACTCCTGCTTTCTAGGCAAAAAATTGAGCTTTTTCCGTACCCGCGGCCTCTGAACTTGGCGATTTCCTTCGCCGATCGAAGCTATCTTAGAGACGAACCGTGCTCGGCAATAACGTGGATCAACAAGCTAATATGACTAGAAACACCAACGGCTTTCTGTCGGATGTCGAGCGCAAGGCGGTCATCGAGCTGCGGCACGCCATGCACCGTGAACCTGAGCTTTCCAATGCGGAATGGAAGACTCAGGAAAGGATTCGTGGCGCATTGAAGCAATTCGGGCTAACCGATGCCAAGACCTTCCACAATACCGGTCTATTTATTGATATCGAGGGCACTGGCTCCGGCCCAAAGCGGTCGATCGCCGTGCGCGGCGATATCGACGCCTTGCCCATCCACGAAACGCGCGCAGATCTGCCCTACCATTCTCAAATTGATGGAGTCATGCATGCCTGCGGCCACGATGTGCACGGCTCGATTGCACTAGGAGCTGCGCTTGCTTTCCACCGACTGCGCGCTAGTTTTGCTGGTAAGGTGCGCGTGTTCTTTCAGCCGGCAGAGGAGGCAGAGCCCCTCGGTGGCCGTACAGTCCAGGATGAGAAATTGCTCGATGGCTTCGACAGCGCCGTCGGATTCCATGTCAGCCCCGATATCCCCGCGGGTATGTTTGGTGCTCGGGAGGGGGCCGTCACCAAATCTGCGGACCAGTTCAAGCTCATTCTCACCGGAAAAATGGCGCATGGCGCATCACCCCATAAGGGGGTCGACGCGATTGCGATCGCCGGTGCCTTTATCAATGAGGTCCAGAAGGTGGTCTCGCGCGAAATGCCGGCCGATGACGGTGCTGTCGTCACGATCGGCACCATCCATGGCGGCGAGGCAACGAATATTATCTGCCCGTCAGTGGTCATGGAAGGTACGATCAGGACCCGCAGTCCTGAGCGTCGAGGTCTATTGTTCCAGCGCATCCGGGAAGTGGCGGAAGGCGTTGCGGCGATGCACCGCGGCGGCGCGGAATTCGTAGTCCGAACGGGTGAGCCTGTGGTGGTCAATGACGCAGAAATGGTGCAGCGCTTCCGCCGGGCTGTTCATGAGAGAGCCGGGCAAGAGGCCTTCTTCACCGGGAAGAAGGAGATAGCAGGAAGCGATGATTTCGGCTTCTACTCGGCTTGCGTGCCTTCGATCTATTTCTGGTTAGGGACGCGCGCACCTGGCAACGAATCGCATGTGCATACCCCGACGTTTGGGGCGTCCGATGAACTCATTATCCCGGCTACCGAGCTCACGGTAGGCTATATTCTCGATCTGCTGAACGCTTGACGTCGATGTCGATGTCAAGAACGCCGATGCAGCCGGTCTGGCGATCGCAACTAGTGAAAGGCCGATATGTTGCAAACTTCGCGCCGCCTTTGCTTCGCCAATTTGTTCGTCGCTCTCCTGCAATCACTCTGTTGAACGGGCTGAAGTCGCGGTGGCAGATCCGGCGCTCATCGGGGAGCCGCAACCTATGCTGAGGCCAGCTCAGGTCAGTCGATCGTGGGGCCGGGCTCTTTGAGTAAAGGGATCTCCATGATCGGCCTGGCTCCTATTGAGGATGCCCGCACTCGCATCGCGGGGCACATACTCCCAACGCCGCTCGTCGGCTCGCCGACGCTGTCAAAAATCTGCGGTGTGACGGTTACGTTAAAGCTCGAGCATCATCAAGCCACCGGCAGCTTCAAGCTGCGCGGCGCCACAAACGCCCTGCTCAGGCTCACGAAAGCCGAGCGGGAGCGGGGCATCGTGGCGGCCTCGACCGGTAATCACGGCCGAGCGCTGTCTCATGCGGCTCGCATGCTCGGCTCGCGTGCGACCATCTGCATGTCAGGGCTTGTGCCGGAAAACAAGATTGCCGAAGTCCGGCGCCTTGGCGCAGATGTACGCATTATTGGACGTTCCCAAGACGAGGCGCAAAAGGAAGTGGAGCGCCTCGTGAATGAACATGGCCTGGTCATGTTGCCGCCATTCGACCATCCGGACATTGTTGCCGGACAGGGGACAATTGGGCTGGAAATCGTTGAAGCGCTGCCGGACGTAGCCACTGTGCTTGTGCCCTTATCCGGTGGTGGCTTGGCCGCCGGCGTGGCCGCGGCGGTCAAGGCCATGAGGCCCCAAGCGAGGGTCATAGGGCTTACCATGGAACGCGGCGCGGCGATGAAGGCCAGCCTCGATGCGGGCCGGCCCGTATTGGTGGAGGAGTTTCCAAGCTTGGCCGATTCTTTAGGCGGCGGGATAGGCCTCGACAACAAAGTGACCTTCACGATGTGTCAGGCGTTGCTCGATGATGTGGTGTTGCTGAGCGAGGGTGAGATCGCGGCAGGCATTCGTCATGCGTACGAGCACGAACAAGAAATTCTGGAAGGCGCCGGCGCTGTTGGAATCGCTGCGCTGCTAGCTAACAAGATCCCTCGATTGCGCGGGCCGGTGGCACTGGTGCTCTCAGGCCGCAATATCGATATGAAAGTGCATCGCCATGTCGTAAACGGGGTGGGCAATCCTTTTGGGCGGGAGACTTGATGCCGAAAATGAAGGTGCTCACGGAACGCGAGCTCAGAAATATCGTTCCTCTCGACATGATGGCAGTGCAATGCACTGAAGGTGCATTCTCGTCGCTCGCAACGAAGGCGGTGGCGATGCCGCCCATTCTGAGGCTCGACATTCCCGAGTACCGAGGTGAGGTCGACGTCAAGACGGCCTATGTGCCGGGTCTCGACAGCTTTGCCATCAAGATCAGCCCTGGCTTTTTTAACAATCCCCAGATCGGGCTACCGAGCACGAACGGCATGATGGTGCTGCTTTCGAGTAAGACTGGTCTGGTGCAAGCTCTCTTGCTTGACAATGGCTATTTGACGGATGTGCGCACGGCCGCCGCTGGCGCCGTTGCTGCAAAATATCTCGCTCGTAAGGACGCTTGGGTCGCAGCCGTGCTGGGCGCCGGAAATCAGGCAAGGTTGCAATTGCAGGCGCTTGCTCTGGTTCGACCTGTCCGGGAGGCACGTATTTGGGCGCGCAACGCTTCAAAGGCCCGGATGGTAGCGCAGGAGCTCTCCGCGATTCTTAGGTTTCCTGTAGGCGCATATGAAGACGCCAGGCAGGCTGTGGCCGGCTCGCACATTGTCGTAACCACAACACCTACCGACCAACCAATTCTGAAATCGTCGTGGCTCGAACCTGGACAGCACGTAACCGCAATGGGTTCTGACGCTGAACATAAGAATGAAATCGAGCCAGCGGCGATCAAGCGAGCCGACCTCTATGTCGCCGATAGCCTCAAGCAGACGCGACTTCTTGGCGAGTTGCACCATGCCGTCGCCCTGGGCATTGTCCCTGAGAATGCGAATTTTACAGAACTCGGCGAAATTGTTGCTGGCCTAAAGGCTGGGCGTACGAAGGACGCGCAGATCACAATCGCCGATCTGACCGGGACTGGTATCCAGGACACTGCTATCGCTTCATTGGCGTTTGCACGATCTGTAGCTGTGAAAGCCGGCTCGGAATTCGAGAGTTGATGAATCTCCGGGACAAAATAAATCTCTGACACAATCTCATCAATCGGATATCCAATGGAGCTACGATAATGCCAATCAGCAAAGGACCTCAGGCGTTCCCTCGGGCGGAGTTTCTGCGAAGGCTCGCCGCCGTGAAGTCTGAAATGAAACGTCGCGAAATCGACGCACTCGTCGTCTCCGATACATACAACATCACGTATCTCACCGGTTACACCGCCAACTCAGGCTATGTGCCGCAAGCGTTAGTGGTTTCTCTTCAGGACGAGGAGCCCACCTTCATTCTGCGTCGCCAGGACGCTCCAGCTGCCATCCATCAAACGTTCATGGATCGTGCCAAGATTATCGGTTACCCAGAAGCGCTCATTGGTAATCCGACGATGGATGGCTACGACAAGGTAATTGATTTCCTCGGCGAAATTGGCGCTGCAAATCGTGGCATCGGGCTCGAACTAAGGGGCCTTTCGGCGCAAGCTGCCGAAAAGTTCAGAACGCGGCTTCCCAAGGCCAAGATCGTTGATTGTACGAATGTCGTGACCTGGATTCGCATCGTCAAATCCGATCTCGAGATAGCCGTCATGCGAGAAGCGGCCGCCATTTCGGATGCAGCAATCATGCGTGCCGCCGATGTCATACGGCCTGGTGTACGGGAAGCGGACGTGATCGCCGAAATCATGGGAGCGCTGGCCCGCGGTGCCAATGGTAAGTCCGGAACGACAAGATTTCCGAACGTCAGCTTGTGCTCCTCTCCTCGGACCGGAACCCCCCATATCTCGTGGAGCGAAGACGTTTTTCGTCAGGGTTCGCAAATCAACCTCGAGCTGGGCGGGGTGCGACATGGGTATTGCGCGGGGATTATGCGCACCTTTTCGATCGGCGCGCCTTCTGAGCGTTTGCGCCGGGTCCACGAGGCCGAGATGGAAGGTCTCGAGGCTGCTCTCGATGTGATCCGGCCGGGATCGACCTGCAGCGATGTTGCAAACGCTTTCAATCGTACCATCGAAAAGCACGGGCTCAAGAAGGACTCTCGATGCGGCTACGCCCATGGCATAGGCTGGTTGGAGCCGACCGCTAGCCTGCAGGATGGAGATAGGACAGAACTGAAGCCGAACATGACCTTCCATTTGATGCTGGGCAACTGGATCGATGAAGACTTTGGCTACGTGCTCAGCGAGACCTTTCGGGTGACGGAGTCCGGCGTGGAGGTGTTGACCAAAGCTCCGCGGAAACTTTTCGAGCTGTAATTGAACGGTTCTGTAACAATACTGTCGTAATCGAACTGGCGGGTCGGCAGGAGGGCGGTGAGCATTGCTGCACCGTCCTCGCCTGTCCGGACTTTGCGTCCGCTCTCTCCAACCTACCGCCTTAGACGGACAGGTGCTGGTGCATGGAAGCTGCTTCCGCGACCGAAGCACGTGCATGTAGTTGTGCGGGGAATTCGCTCTTCACCGGCTTATCAAGCCTGTGGCTCTACCGCACGTGCTCAACTCTGTTGCCCGCTCCTCTCAGCAGGCTCCAGCATGTGAGATGCAACCACTTTTGGATGGATACGGTAAGAAGATCCTCTGCGTTTTCCGGCCGCAGCTAAACTGCAGTGCCGCTCGGATCGGGATGACCTTCCTCGTTGGCCGCCCGCGAGTCGTCCGGACGGCCTACAAGCGTAGCAGTCACGCGACAGATGCGAGTGTCAAGCGGCATAGGGTCGTGATGTCGTAGATGGGCAGCTTCGTCACACGACGCATGGTGGGCGCAACTAGCGGAAAAGCCGTGCACTCAAACAGAATCGCAGCAATCGCTGGATGCTCATTTCGAAGCCGCGCGACACACGCGCCGACTTCGCGTTCAATCACGCTGACCTCGGTCTGTGGCGTTGGACGTTTCATCTCATTTTGCCACATCTCACCGCCTTCGATGCCACCAACGACAACCCGCGATCTGTCGGCAGGATCAACACCTAACAGATCCTCGCCTAGATGCGTGGAGTCCGCTGTCAGCACCGCAATCTTGGCAGCCTTCGGCAGCTGGCGGAGAATGGTTGGGAGCAAGAGTAGGCTGGAGGTTACGACCGGAACTTCAACCGACGCGGCTACTGCGGCCTGGTGCCGAATAGAGAAGCCACAGTTCGCCGTGATAACAACGGCCCCACGCTCTATCAATCTTTGGGCTGCTGAGATGTAGGCTTGCTCAAGTGCAGGATCGCCCCGAATAACGATCTCCGCCCAAGCTCCCGCGACAGTTTCCAAGATGACCGGGAAGTCGTAGGAAGTCGGGTTCAGAATAGAGTGATTGCGGGGTGCCCGGGTCGCAGCACCGGGCGTCAACCCTTGTTCGAGATTAAGAATTCCAAGAGAAGGTGTCGGTGCCACCTCACAAGTATAGCACCGCTTTGCTGACATATCTTCCCGTTTTGGAAGAGTATCTTGCCGGAAAGCTGCACCACATTGTGGAGTTCTTCAGGTTTCTTACATCTTGGCTACCTGTCACGGGCAACCTGCAGGAGGTGGTGAGACCCACTCGTTCGCAAGAGCGACCCAGGTTTTGCAGGCGTTTTCCTTGGTCCATCGCAAGCGCGCCCTCGTAACGCCCAAATTGCTAACTCCGAGCCATGTGAGAGGAGTGTGGCGGCTCCATCACGCAGTGGGTCATCGTGGGCGGTATGACACTACCCAGTTCAGATGAAAGATATTGTGCTCCCCACCGCTTCAATGACATTGCTCAATCGATGGCATGTGCGATTACGCGTGTCGTAATCCATGGGCCTGTGATCTGCAGGGCTCGCTTCCTGAGCTGCTGCCGGTTTGCTGGACACCGAGATTAGGTGTTTCATGAAGCCGGAGGTCGGCGATGAAGAGACGGAAGTCAGTCGCGAGTTCAAGATCGAGGCGGTCAAGCTGGTCCGGGAACGCGGGTGTCGGTGGCGCAAGCCGGCCGCGACTTAGACGTTCATGAGAACGTTCTGCGCAAATGGGTGAAGGAGTTCGGCTCCGACCCGGTGCAGGCCTTTCCCGGTCACGGCCAGATGAAGCCGGAGCAGCAGGAGATCGAGCGGCTGCGCCGTGAGGTCACCAAGCTGAAGGCCGAGCGGGATATCCTAAAAAACTGTCCAGCGTTGTGGCGCGCCTGCGCGGGGTAGAAACAGCCTTGTGCTATCTTCTTGGCTAGGAGGGTAGCGGCCGTCAGCTTATTGGAGGCAGAATCCCCGTTAAAAAACGTGGTCCATGGGTGCATGCGGACTTGGGAGTGGTGACGCTGCTCCGGCGGCGATCCCGATTAGGAAGATGACGATTGGCATAACCCAGACCCTCCTGCCCATCATTAAATGGAGGACCCGCTTATGCCCAAGAGGACGACTGGTGACCGCCCGGAGCTGAAGCCGGTCAATGTCGGCGCGGCCGCCATCGACATCGGATCAAAGATGCACATGGCTGCGGTGAACCCAGCCTGCACTGATATGCCAGTGCGCACGTTCGGCACATTCACAGAAGACCTGCATCATCTGGCAGACTGGTTTAAGGCCTGCGGCGTGACGAGTGTCGCGATGGAATCCACCGGGGTCTATTGGATCCCGGTTTACGAGATCCTGGAGCAGCGCGGGTTTGAGGTCATTCTGGTCAATGCTCGCTACGCAAAGAACGTGCCCGGGCGCAAAAGCGATGTCAGCGATGCCGCATGGTTGCGCCAGCTTCATTCCTATGGCCTGTTACGCGGCAGCTTCCGACCTGATGCCGAGATTGCAACCCTGCGCGCCTATTTGCGCCAGCGGGAGCGGTTGGTGGAATATGCCGCTGCCCATATCCAGCATATGCAGAAGGCCCTGATGGAGCTGAG
>NZ_JADPKL010000036.1:0-14966 GCF_023073935.1 Bradyrhizobium sp. 147
CGGCTGGTCTTCATCGACGAGACCTGGACCAGAACCGATATGGCGCCTTTGCGGGGATGGGCGCCGCGCGGGCACAGACTTCCCGCCAAGGTTCCGCACGGCCGCTGGAAGACCATGACCTTCTTGGCGGCCCTGCGCCATGACCGGATCGATGTGCCATGGTTCATCGAGGGCCCGATCGACGGCGTGAGCTTTCGCACCTATGTCGAGAAGGTTCTTCTGCCCGTCCTTCGACCCGGCGACATCGTCGTCTTGGATAACCTCGGTAGCCACAGGAGCAAAGCAGTTCGCCAACTCATACGCTCGGTCGGCGCCAAACTCTTCTTCCTCCCAAAATACTCGCCCGACTTGAACCCGATCGAACAAGTCTTTGCCAAGCTCAAGCACCTGCTCCGCAAAGCTGCCGCGCGAACCGTCGACGCCGTCTGCGCCGCAATCGGCCGCGCACTCGATGCCTTCACCTCCGAGGAATGCGCCAATTACCTCAAAAATTCAGGCTATCGAACCTAATGCCATCACGCATTAGACCCTATGTTTGCGCTCTGAGGTGACGGGCGGCCCGCCCCGCGGCAAGCTCCTATCGAGGGTTGCGCCGGATGGTCCGGTGAAGCATGGGGAGCGGGCCTGATGAACAATAGCATTTTCGTGGGACTGGATGTGCACAAGGCGACGATTTCAGTCGCAGCGGCGGAAGCGATGCGCGGCGGTGAAGTTCGTAACTTGGGGATCATCCCTAATCGCGTCGATCAAATCGCCAAGCTGGCGAAGAAGCTTGGCAAGCGTGACCGGCAGGTCAGTTTTTGTTACGAAGCCGGCCCCTGCGGATATGGCCTGCATCGACAACTGACAGGAATGGGGCACAACTGCATCGTGGCGGCCCCCTCGCTGATCCCGATGAAGGCCGGGGATCGGGGTTAAAACCGACCAGCGCGATGCGGCGATGCTAGCCAAGCTGCACCGGAGCGGCGAGCTGACAGCCGTGTGGGTTCCGGATGCGGCGCATGAGGCCATGCGCGACTTGGTGAGAGCCCGCGCCACAGCGATGCGTGTGCTCGGCAAGGCGCGGCAACATCTCCAAGGCTTCCTGCTGCGACATGGGCGCATCTATGCCGGGAAGAGGGGGGACTCTGGCTTATCGTCGCTGGCTCACCACGGTGCGCTTCGATCATCCAGCGAGCCAAATCGTTCTGCAGGACTACATTCATGCAGTGACCGGGCTGAGGCCCGTGTGGACTGCTTGACCAAGCGGATCGAGGAGCTGGCGCCACAATGGTCGATGACGCCGTTCGTAGAGGCCGTGCAGGCGATGCGCGGCGTCGCCTTCATCGTCGCCGTGACGGTGGTTGCCGAGGTCGGCGACTTCTCCCGCTTCGACAATCCCCGCCAGTTGATGGCCTTTCTCGGCCTCGTGCCGTCGGAGCATTCGAGCGGCGCAACCATCCGACGCGGCGGCATCACCAAGGCCGGCAACGCTCTGGCCAGGCGAGCTCTGATCGAGGGGGCATGGACCTATCGCATCCAAGCCCGCGTCAGTCGCAAGCTCCATGACCGTAACGAGCGCCTACCACAAGCTATCCGCGATATCGCCTGGAAGGCCCAGGTCAGGCTGTGCGGCCTCTATCGCCGCTTGTCGGCGGCCGGCAAACCCAAGGTGATCGTCACCACCGCCATTGCACGCGAGATGGTCGGCTTCCTGTGGGCGATCGCTCGTCAAGTCCAACTCGGGCCGGCCGCCTGAACAGCACTGCTCGACCATATCAGTGCCCAGGGCAGGAGGCAGGGCGCGGTGGGGAATCCTCGTGGCCTGTTATGAGCCGGCATTGCCGACGCTCGCTCCCTAGACCGAGGCAGCCCCAAGACGAAACCACGGTCATGCGGTAGCCAACCCGCGCATGAGAGCTTGATCAACCGTCGTCTTCAGCCCTGCCTCCTACCGTGGGCACCTTCGAAGTCACAGCGTCCGGGCGCTCAGCCGGAAGCGGCTCCGCTTGATCGAGTCGCTTGACAGCAAACATGAGAGCAGGCCGTTGAAAAAAGGTGTTCGCCGCCGACCAGCGACCGTGATTCATTGGCTCCCACGAGATTCGGAGATGATGCGTGCGCGGCGTCGACGCCAATTCCGATGAACCAGCGGAACAGCAGGTCGTATTCCTGCCGCTCCATCAAAAGCCGCTCCGAGCGGATCGAATAAAAACGCTTGCAACAGCATGGCCCGCTGCAGCTTCTCCGGCGGGATCGACGGCCGCCCAATCGGCGAATAGAGCGCGCCAAACTTGCGCTGCAGCGTCGACAGCGCCTCGGTCGATCGTCCGGATCGCTCGCAGCGGATGGTCACGTCGCACCCCGCGCCTCCAGATGACGTAGCTGAACAGCTCGCCCGTCCGATTGTCGCCGCGACGCAGCCTGGGATGGTTCGGTGTTGTCGACATCTGCGGCGACGCAAAGGAGCTGAATCCCATTGTGGTAGCCGAGAAGGCTCGAGTATGGCGATCTGCAACGATAGCTCTCGAAAGGCTCGGTGGTCGGCTGTTATCGGAACATATGATCCATTTGACATCTGTTGGATCAATTGATATTTCTCCCGCAAAGTCCGAAGCACCTGACGGCGTAGCAGAGCTGGGGCGCGCTGCGCGCGTGTCCGCGCTGGGCTTCAACACAATGGAGGATGGCGTGAACGACACCCGGTATGGAACGCGGGACAAGCGGGGGAATTGGACGCCCGCCAGGCGGCCAAGGCGCGCACCGGTTTTCGTCTGGCCGGCCCAGCCAAAAAAATTCTTGAACTGGCTATTCGGCTATCCAGGGTATCTATGGCCCTGGAATGCGCTTTATGTCTCTATCTCAGTCCTCGCGTGGTGGTATCTAACACCTTCGCTGGATACCATGAAGCAGTTCCACGTGGACTGGGTCTTGCTTATCCTGCTGCGGAACGCGGCGCTGACGATTCTCGTTTACGGCTGTTTCCACGTCGTTTTCTACATCCAGCGGCGCCAGGGGACCGACTTCAAGTACAATTCGAAGTGGCCTGATACTGACAATCCGACGTTTATGTTCGGAAGTCAGACATCTGAAAATGTGTTCTTGACGATGTGCAGCGGTGTGCCGGTGTGGACAGCGTATGAGGTGTTCACTTGGTGGGTGTTCGCTAACGGCTACATCCCTTATGTCGATTTTGCAGTGCACCCTGTCTACTTCGTTGCGCTCATGCTGCTCGTCCCGGTGTGGCATGAGTTGTACTTCTATATGATCCATCGCCTTATCCATCTCGGACCGCTTTACCACATCATACATAAACTACATCACAACAACGTTAATCCGGGGCCATGGTCAGGCCTGTCGATGCATCCATTTGAGCACATCATCTTCTTTGGGGGCGTGCTGATCCATTTCGTCGTGCCGTCGAACCCGCTGCACGCAATGTTTCAGCTGATGCATTTGGCCCTAGTGCCGGCAAAAGCCCACGTCGGCTTCGACCGAATGGTGACGGGCGACGAGAACTATGTCGATACTGACAACTACTTTCATTACCTGCACCACAAATACTTTGAAGTGAACTATGGTGATCGGATGATCCCTCTCGACGAGTGGTTCGGTACGGCGCACGACGGCTCGGCGGAAGCCGATGAGGCGATGTACAAGCGGATAAGGGCCAAAAAGTACGTACGCGGCGGATCACGTTGATGTTGGGCGGTCGGCTACAGATGCGCCGCCATTTTCTATACGCAGCGTCCACGCCAGATGGTTGCCGCTGAGCGGGTGGCGTTTTGCGCTTGTCCCCTTATCGCCGGTAGATGGCCAGAACCAAAGGACACCACATTGACTAACACAGGAGAGTGGGTGGCGGCCTGCGCCAACGACGCCTTGGAATGCGAAGAAGCCCTACGTTTCGATCACGCAGGTCGCACATTTGTGATTGTTCGCTCGCCAGAAGGCGACTACTTCGTGGTCGACGGCCACTGCTCCCATGAGAAGGTCCATCTTGCGGGGGGCAT
Organism: Bradyrhizobium sp. 147; assembly: GCF_023073935.1. Lineage (NCBI taxonomy): Bacteria > Pseudomonadati > Pseudomonadota > Alphaproteobacteria > Hyphomicrobiales > Nitrobacteraceae > Bradyrhizobium > Bradyrhizobium sp. 147. The sequence goes on from NZ_JADPKL010000036.1 coordinate 3,993, forward strand.
TGTTGATGGCCACATCATCGAATGCCCAAAGCATTTTGGCACCTTCGATTATCGGACCGGTGAGGCACGCGCGCTGCCAGCGTGCATCGACCTATGCAGCTACGAAGTCAAGATCGAAGGCCGCACCGTTTTCTTCAAGATCTAGTGGAGGGCCGACATGGAGGCAGTCTGGTGTCGAAGCAGGGGCTGATTGTACTGCAGTCGCTCTGGGCGATGGAGCGGCGTCATCCTGACGGGATCGAGCGTTCCATCGAGGAAAACCTGACGATGATCAAGGATGCGGGGTTCGATGGCATCAGCACATCGTGTGTGGATCGCGCGCGCGTCGCCCTGATCGCACGTGCCCTGACCGGCAGGGGACTCGCGGTCGAGGGCATGTGCTTTCCGAAGACAATCGATGACCTGAAAGCTGCGATCGACCTCGGTCGGCAACTCGGTGCATTACATTTAAATGTACAGCCCGACGTCCGTCCACGCCGCGTCGCTGATTGCATTCCTTTACTGGAAGGCTGGATCAAGGTCGCTGAGGCGGCTGGCATGCCGATCTATTTCGAGACGCACCGCAACAGGATGACGACAGATCTCCTGTTCACACTCGACCTCATTGATAGGGTCCCTGAAATGCGCATGTTAGCGGACCTCTCACATATCCTGTTAGGGCGTGAATTCTGGTACCCGATCTCCGACGAAGACGAGGGGCTAGTGCAGCAGGTGCTCGATCGAACATGGGCATTTCATGGCCGCGTCGCATCCCGCGAGCAGATCCAGGTTGAGATCACATTTCCGCAGCACAAGGTTTGGCTCGACTTATTTTTGCGTTGGTGGGAATACGGGTTCAAAAGCTGGCGAAAGCGCGCAGGTATGGATGCACGCCTCTCTTTCACATGCGAACTTGGCCCGCGGCCCTATGCAATTACCGACCGCGAGGGCAACGACACCACCGACCGATGGCAGGAAGCATTGTTGGTCAAGTGCCTAGTCCGCGACCTATTCGAGCGTACGGCAGACCGCGCGCAACCTTCTCTCGAACATGGTTCCTTCGCTTGAGTATTGAACCGGGGATGGTGATCGTCGGGGCGGGCGAGGCCGGCACGGCAGCGGCGATTGCCCTGCGGGAGGCCGGCTGGCGAGGTCTGATCGTCCTGATTGGAAACGAAACCATGCCGCCATATGAACGGCCGCCACTATCCAAAGCAATTCTGATCGAGGAGGGGGAGCCTGGACCCAAGCTTCTCATCGCGCCCGCGCGGCTTAAGGAGTTGGGAATTGATTATCTTCAAGGGAGCGACGTCGAATCAATAGATCGCATGGCGCACACCGTCACCCTCTCAAACGGGAGGCATCTGGCTTACGAACGACTGCTGTTGACTACCGGTGCCAAGCCCCGAACATTGACCATTCCGGCGGCCGCAGGAAGCAGAATAACAACGCTACGAACCTATACCGATGCATTGGCTATCCGCCGGAGCATTGGCCCGCAGTGCGAACTGGTCGTCATCGGCGGCGGCTTCATCGGGCTCGAGGTTGCCGCAAGTGCTGTGTTGAGAGGGACTTCGGTCACTGTGATCGAGGCCGGCCCGCGGCTGCTGACGCGGGCAGTTCCAGCGCCCATTGCCGAACTCATCAAAGCCAAGCATGAGCGTTCGGGCGTCCGCATCGAGACCGGTGCCACGGTCGAGCGTATCGACGTGGATGAAGGGCGCTCCAAGCTCGTGCTCGAAGACGGCCGCACGCACTTGGCTGACCTGGTGGTCGTGGGGATTGGCGCGATGCCGAACGTTGAGCTTGCGCAGGCGGCGGGGTTGACCCTCGAGAATGGCATTGCCTTGAACGAGACGCTGACTACCTCCGATCCGGACATCTTTGCGGCGGGCGACTGCTGTTCGTTCCTGCATCGCCTCTACGACGAGCGTATCCGACTGGAAGCATGGCGCAACGCGCAGCGACAGGGCGCGGCGGCCGCTGCCAATATGCTGGGCGCGAACCGCCCCTACGAGGACGTGCCATGGTTCTGGTCGGATCAATACGACGAGACGCTCCAGATGGCAGGTCTCAATCATGTAGCAGACACTTCAGTCTGCCGCGACCTCAACGCGAAGGGGCAGCTCTTCTTTTACTTGGCCCCGAGCGGGCGCCTCGTTGCCGCATCCGGCTTCGGTAGTCTGGCCAATATCACCAAAGATATCCGGTTTGCGGAGATAATGATCGGTAAGCGCCTTGCTCCTCAGGCCGAGGCGCTGGCTGACCCGACTGTCAGTATCAAGTCTCTGCTGGCTTTGGGATCGAGTTCGGCCTCGATGCGCGGGTAACTGAAACCACATTCTGAAAACAGCTGTCGGGAACAACATCGGGATTTCGATGCGACAAAGCGTTCTCTCGTATTCGCGCTGTCTTGCCCGTGGCTTCATACCAGCGCAATATTCCGGCACCAGCCGGTCTTCTCCTTTGCGGCTCGTTCTTGTTGCGCTCGCTAAGCAGGAGATGTGCGTCAGAGCTGGCTCCGGAATTTTGGACAGGGCGGTAAGTGGAGTTTCTGCCTGACGGCGGGCAAGATTGACCTGCGAATCAGGAGAGACGATGAGCAGACGACCCCGTCGGCACCACGCACCGGCATTCAAGGCGAAGGTGGCGTTAGCCGCGATCAAGGGCGAGATGACGCTGGCCCAGCCGGCTGAGCATTTCGACGTGCACCCGAACCAGATCACGCAGTGGAAGGCCCAGCTTCAGGAAGCGGCGGCCGATGTGTTCGGTCCTGGTGAGGCAACCGAATGAGCGAGCCCGCGGTTGACGTGAAAGCGCTGCACGCCAAGATCGGGGAGCTGACCCTGGAGAACGATTCCTAAGAAACGGCATCGCCGACGTTCGGCTCCAATGGCTGGAGAATGAAGCCGAATGCCTTGGCGCGCCGATGCAAATTGTTGACCACTCGCGTCCGGTAGCGCGTCTCGTAGGAAGAGGCCCCGGGATCGACATAGTCCATTCCGTATCGCACAGCATTGTAGAACAGAACTGCGATCTTGCGGGCCGTGGCGGTCACTGCCTTGGCCTTACCGATGCGCGATGAAAGTCGCCTGTAAAAGGCGCCGAGCGCAGTATCGGTGCGTCCGACGGTGACGGCAGCAAGGCGCAGAAGCGCCGCCGCCCGGCCGCCGGATCGGCGCGTTCGGGACGAGAGCCTTTTGCCGCCGGAGACCTTGTTGCTCGGCGCCAGTCCTAGCCAGGAGGTAAAATGCTTTGCACTTGGCCACGAGGAGAGGTCGTCCCCGCATTCAGCGATCAGCTTCAGCGAGAGGTAAGGACCGAGGCCGTCGATCGTGGTGATGTCTTTTCCCAGCAACGCGAACAGCGCCTCGCGGACGTCGAAAGCTAGAGCGTTCGCCTGATCGGTCCGATTCCGACGTAGCGAGGCCCGCGGTGCTGGTCCATGGCCACGACTGCGATGGTTGCTCAGTTCCTTCAACACGGCTTCGATCCGCGCGTCGCAGGCAGATGCCTTCTCGTGGTAGGTGTCGTAAAGGGCGAGTGCCTGCTCGAGCGCAAACAGATGCTCGGCGCGGTAGCTCCCGGTGAGCGCCTTCGCAATCGTCTCGGCACTCGAGTGGCAACTGTAGTGACGCAAGCGCGCCAGCGCCTCGGGATCGCGCTCGCCGGCAAGAACCGCGCGTATGATACGCTGGCCGGTCGCGCCGGTGATGTCGGCGACGACGTGATGGAGCTGAAGATTCATCTCCGTAACGCCTTCTGCATATGCTGGATGTGCGAGGCCGCGTACTCCAGCAGACGCTCGCGCTGACGCACGTAGGCTCGCAGTTCGGCAATCTGCCCTTTGGGCTGAAAGCTGGCCCGCAGCAACCCGAATGAATGGAGTCGCTGCAAGCATTGCGCATCGCTGACATCGGTCTTACGCCCCGGCACGTGCTTGGCATCGCGCGCGTTGACAAGGAACACGGTAAATCCCCGGGCATCGAGAAGCTCGAAAATCGGAATCCAGTAGACGCTGGTCGATTCCATGACGACGGTCTCGACGCCGCATTCCGTAAACCAGTCGACCAGCCGATGCAGATCGGCCGTGAAGGTACCGAAACTGTGGACTGGCTCCGGTGCGCGATCTGCCCTAACGGCCGCCATATGCATGGTGCCCCAACGTCGATAGCAGCCGCGTTCGGGTGCACCATCGGCATGTTACCGCCGCCTTTCGACTTCGATCTTTTCGGGTTCATCTGTAACTCCTCCTGACTCCGGCGGAAGGGCTGGGCTGCGCAATTCGTTCAAATTCCTAAACGGGATCGCCGAGATGGCGTCACCACACTCAAGTGCGCAACAGCCCGTGGACCATGTTTTTTGACGGGGTCACGTGCCACCAAAATCGTATCGGCCGCTCCCTTCCGGCCGCAGTCTAGCGATTACCCGTTTATATCCCACAGGGGGCGCGCAGCGCCCGCCCAGTTTTTTAGAAGGCGCGCTCAGCAAAGCCGGCCTGCTGAGCGCAAAGCGATGATCGACCGTGAGCACGACCTGCCGATCACGAAACAGGCGGAAGTTTTGAAGATCAGCCGTGGCAGTGTCTATTATCTGCCGCGTCCAGTGCCTTCCGCCGACCTCGCGATCATGCGACGGCTCGACCGGCTGCATCTGGAGTTTCCTTTCGCCGGTTCGCGAATGTTGCGAGACCTATTGGCTGCCGAGGGGTGCAAGATCGGCCGCCGGCATGTTAAAACGCTGATGCGGCGGGATGGGGATAGAGGCGCTTTACCGCCGGCCGCGCACCACCAAGCCCGAGCCTGGACACAAGATCTATCCGTATCTGCTGCGCGGGATGGAGATTACACGCCCGAACCAGGTCTGGGCGATGGATATCACCTACAGTGCGCCTCGCCCCACATTTGGGGAAGCGCGTATGACTGGAATGCAAAAGCGAAAGGAGGAAGAAAGAAATGACTTGTCCCCTGCTGTGAGGGGACATGAGCCCAAGCGGCGGTGACCTGTCGTCAACTGGCAGGGTGACGTAGCCCGCAGGTAAAGGGGATTGAGGCGAAGCCGTTAAGCCGAGATGGTCCCCGAGGCTGAAGTATTGGAAGGTTGAGGAACACGAACCGGTTCACCCGCATCTGAGGGCTGAAATGTCGCCTCCGCCTACACGGCTTAACAGGTGGAATGCTGATGATGTCGCCGGACAGATATGACGGCCGGCATCCGAACGCGAGCCCAGATGTAAGGACGCTCGCGAGGGGTCATGGGGAGAACGCAGCCAGACCATGGCATCAGCATCGACTTGCGGAAAGCAAGGGAAAAGACTGCGACCGGCAGCCTCACCAATACGATGACGTCCAGCATATGAACGAGGGAAGGCATGATGGAATACCCACGATGCTTTGTGTCGCAAGGGAGTTGACCCTGACGTCCACCATGCTGGCGGAGTTTCCGTAGTAGTCCGCCGCAGGGAAAGCCTGCCACATGGCGAAGGGGAACAGTTCAAACTGCTTGGAGTGCAAACTATCTGACCCAATGAGGTGAAGACCTTTGATAACCAGTGAAATGCAGCACAAGCTCGCGACATGGGCCGGCAGCGATCCGAACCGAAGGTTCGATCGCCTCCTTCGGCTGATTGCCAACCGGGAATGGCTTGCCGAGGCCGCTCGGATTGTTCTGGCGTCAATTGGCGCACGAACACCGGGCATCGACGGAATAGATAAGCAACGACTGCAGGTCAGATTGGATCAGCATCTGGATGACCTGCGGAAAAGCCTGCTGGAGGAGAGTTATCGCCCCCAGCCGGTGAAGCGAATCTATATCCCGAAAACCAACGGCAAGCTACGCCCACTGGGTATTCCGACTCTGACGGATCGCATCGCCCAACGAGCCATGCTCATGGCCATGGAGCCAATCTGGGAAAGCGACTTCCATCGCCTATCCTATGTGCTTCCGGCCTGAACGGAGCGTGCACCATGCCGTCCGCACCGTGAAGATACAGCTCCAGGATGGAGCCGACATGACGAGGGGCCGCTGGATCATCGAAGGTGATCTGGCAAGCTACTTCGACACGGTCCATCACCGGCTGCTTATCAGATGTGTGCGGCGACGAGTGCAGGACGAGCGGCTTGTTGATCTTCTCTGGCGGTTCCTGAAGGCAGGTCACATTGACCGTGACCTGTTTACAGCCTCCAGCGAGGGTGTTCCGCAAGGTGGCGTGCTGTCACCGCTCTTGTCCAACATCATGCTCCACGAGTTTGATGCGTGGCTGGAGGCGAAATACCTGAGCGGCAAGGCTCGCAAGGACCGCTGGGCATGGAACTTCGCCTCAAGCTTGGCCGCCCGATCACGGTTCGAGAGAACCGGCATTGGAAGCCGGCGGTTGCTTATTGCCGATACGCTGACGACTTCGTCGTCATCGTAAAAGGGACCAAAGCTCAAGCAGAGGAAATCCGCGAAGAATGCCGCGCCTTTCTGGAAGGCAAGCTGAAATTGACGCTGAATATGCAGAAAACCCATATCACTCACGTCAATGACGGCTTCGTCTTTCTGGGGCACAGGATCATTCGCAAGCGAGGGTCGCACGGGCGCATGTCCGTCATCACAACGATACCCAAGGAAAAGGCGAAGGGGTTTGTTCGCAGGCTCACTGAAGCCCTTTCCGGCAATCATAGTGTCAGCACGGTCGACATGATCGCTGGCCTGAACCGTCAACTGGCGGGATGGGCAGCGTTCTATAAGTTCACCGACTTCACCGCGCACGTATTCCGGCGCATCGACCAGTCGTATTCTGGAAAATGGCCTTGGCTGGGGCACAAATACCGGTCTCGCATCAAACCTTTGATGCGGAAATAAATGGTATCGACCCCCGGAACCGGGCAAGGCGAAAACCTGGCTCGTGTTTGGTCGAAATGAACGCGGCGGGCCCCACGGAAAAGCACTTTACCGGCTTGTCTCAAGTCCGAAGGCGCAGTTCCGATGGCGCAATCCGGAGGAAAATCCCTACCTCTTCCGAAAAGAAGCCCGCAGCACTGTCACCTCGCACTATCAGGATGTTGCTATGGCCATGGGCCAAGCTTGAACAGAGAGCCGTATGCGCTGAAAGGTGCACGTACGGTTCGGGGAGGAGAAGCGCGCTCGCGCTTCTTACTCCACTCCCGATGGCGCGCGGCTTCGTGTACCTGGCTGTTGTCCTCGACTGGGCGAGCCGCCGGGTGCTGTCGTGGCGCGTCTCGATCACGATGGAAGCCGCATTCTGCGTCGAGACGCTGGAGGATGCTCTCGCCCGCCACGGCAAGCCGGACATCTTCAACACCGACCAGGGCTCGCAGTTCACCGGCGCGGCGTTCACCGGCGTGCTCGCCAGTCACGGCATCGCCATCAGCATGGACGGCCGGGGCGCCTGGCGCGACAACGTGTTCGTCGAGCGGCTGTGGCGCAGCGTCAAATATGAGGAGGTCTATCTGCGCGCCTACGACACCGTGTCCGATGCCCGCGCCTCGATCGGCCGATACCTCGACTTTTACAATGGCCGGCGTCCTCACACGAGCCTTAACGGCGGCACCCCGGATTAAGCTTACTTCAACCCGCTGCCGCTCCGCGCGGCAGCTTAATTTTGGCGGAAGCTCCACTTTATCGACGCGGAATTGCTGTTCAGACAACCGGGACCACCTCATCGCCGGTCATGAGGTCTAAGCCCAAAACGGGGCCTTGCTCGCATCCTCACGACGGTCATTGCCGGCCGTCCCAAAGCAAAATCGACGACCTTATGCCATGGTGGTTCCGCAAAACGGTCAAGCAAGCATCAAGGGGGTAACCTAACCGCTTCCAGTCACGCCGGCCAGCATCTCTCCACTGTGCGCGCCTGCCCCGCAGGAACAGGTAGAACCAACAATTAGGGACTTGTGCTAGGACATCTCCATTGAGCGCCTGCGCACAAAAACGGCGGGCTGTGCCTGTTTTCGCCGAAAAGACGCTCATGTGCGCTGAAAACGGCGGAACTCTTACTTGCAAATGATGCATCCTAAACCTGCGGCATGAGCTGTCGCGGTCCCGTCGGGCCAAAAGACCCTGACGGATTGGCAGACACAGGTCTCGACACGTAAGCTTCGCTGCTTATTCGGCCTCGCCGTCTGTCAGTTAATGTGACAGCTTGAGGCGTCAATGATCAAAATATCTCTGGTTGTCGGCAATCCAAAGCCGGCGTCGCGAACTCGCAGGATTGGGGAACAGCTGATCGAACGGCTCTTTCTTCGGGGTTCATATAAGCTTGTCGTTGTCGATTTAGCGGATCACTCGGACAACCTCTTTAAATGGCCTTGTGAAGAACTTGCGCAGCTAAATGCCGCAGTAGCCTCAAGCCATGTGGCCGTGTTCGCCTCACCAACTTACAAGGCGACATTCACGGGCCTATTAAAGGCTTTTCTCGATCGATACCCGGCCAGCGGACTGCGCGGAGTAGTGGCTATTCCGCTTATGACAGGCGCAGATATTGGTCACTCCATGGGACCTGTATCCAATCTTACTCCACTTCTTATCGAACTTGGAGCGGTCGTGCCGGTGCGCGGACTCTATTTTGTTACTGCGCATATGGACCAATTGGACATCTTTCTAAAGAAGATTGCCGGTGAGGTAGCGCAGTCGTTGCAAGCCGTGGCTTCTGTCGCGTCACGACTCCACTTCAACACCGACAGCTTAGGAGAGGACGCCTGAGATGAACGTTTCGATTGATCCTTCCCATTTCAGGCGCATGCTTGGTTATTATGCTTCCGGCATAACGGTGGTATGTGGACTGGATTCCGGCGAACCTCTAGGGTTTACATGTCAATCGTTTCATAGTGTTTCGCTTAACCCGCCTCTGGTCTCAGTTTCCATAATGTCGACCTCGAAAACTTGGCCCCGAATACGTGCTACGGGACGCTTCAGCGTGAATATTCTTTCCGAAGCGCAAAGGGACATTTCCGATAGGTTTGCAAAGTCGAGCGCCGATCGATGGGCGGGCGTAAGATGGGAATCAACTGCAGCTGGCAATCCCAAAATTTTGGGTGCGATTGTCTGTCTTGATTGCATCCGGCATGCTGAGTACGAGGCCGGAGATCACGTGATTGCTATCGGTAGTGTGTTGGATATTTGCGGCCCTGATCAAGTCGATCAAAAGACGCCTCTGCTTTTCTACCAGGGCCGATATCACCGTATTGCTGAGGATACCTGAAGCCAATGCCGGGGGAGGGATGGTTGACGGACAGAACTCGCCCAACGCAAGCTGGGAGTATTCTCGTTTAACTCAAAGGTAGGCGCGCCCGCTTGGAAGCGCACACAAGAAAATATGTTTCGTCTTCTAAGAGAGGAAAACACATGACTACAAGAGTCTGGCGATCTCCATTTAGGTTGAGGTAAATCCGAGCCGCTTGAGCCGTTGGCAACCAAGCGCGAGCTTCTAGGTACAAGGTAGAAACCATGTCAGATCAGGTGTTGTCTGAACCTCCGTGCCGTCGCGTGAGCCGGCGCTCCGTCCTGCAATCGTCGGCAGCACTGTTAAGCGTGCCATTTATCGCAAAGGCCACCGCAGCCTTCGGGCAGGAAAAAATCGCCCGCACCGGCGAAGTGGTCGTTTGCAGTTATGGTGGCCCGTTCACGGAGAACTTGCGTAAGACTGTCTTGGACCCCTTCACGAAAGCTACCGGCATCAGTGTTGTCGATGCTGTCGCTGACAACGCCGAGGCCCCGCTCTGGGCGATGAACAAAGCTGGGCGGGTCGACTGGGACGTCGCCATGGTCAACGCGTTTTTTCCAACCTACTTGCAGTTGCAGCAGGCCGGCGCGTTTCTGCCCATCGATTACAGCCTTTGGGATGATGAGGCGTTAAAAGGGGTGCCGGAATTTGCTCGTCATAAGGACACCGTCGTTGCATACCAAAGCGCCAACCTGCTGGTATATGATGAACGCGCCTTCCCGAAGGGCGGCCCGAAGAACTGGACCGACTTCTGGAATATCAAGGAATTTCCGGGACCAAGAGGACTCTCTGCCACTTACGGTGCTAATTTAGTGGCTGCGTTAAGCGTCCTTGGCGTGATGGACAAGGGTCTCTGGCGACTGACTGATGATAAGATCGATAGAGCGTTGAAGAAACTCGATGAGATCAAGCCACATATCACAAAGTGGTGGACGACGGGTGGCGAGACGCTACAACTTCTGATCAACCGTGAATACGCTTTAACAAGTGCGCCCGATGGCCGTGTCCTTGTGGCTATCAAGAAAGGGTTCCCGATCCGCATGCTGTGGGACGGCGCTTATGTAACCGATAACCACTGGATTGTTGCAAAGGGCGGGCCGAACACGGTGAATGCACAGAAATTCATTGCATTTGTGAATCGGGCCGAGATCGCGGCCGCCTTTACGGAAGGGACCGGCTATCCCGGCCCTAACCTAAATCAGCTCAAGTACTTGCCAGCCGATCTGCTGCCGCTGCTCAGCATAAACCCCGAGAACGCAGCGAAGACAGTCCGCTTCGACGTTCCTTGGTTTTGGGAAAAGCACTCAGACGGCAAGACTAATGCGGAACACATACTAGAGCGTTGGCTCGCATGGCGCGCTCAATAATATGCAGGCTACCGGCGACCGGCTGACGTCTTCGCCATCGCATGCAGACGCACGGCCGCCATCACGTGGGCTTTGAGCAGGCGGCGCAGCAGGGGATCCAACGACGCACTTCACGTGCTAGCGCTGGCGCATTTATGATGTGGTGCGAGAGGTCCATGGGCCCCGGTGATCGGGCGTCGGCATCGCGCATGCCCTTCCATTCCCATGGCAGCACTTCGTGCAGACGGGGGCTACAAAATCGGCGATACGAAGGAGGACGTCAGTCAGCCAGCCTATCGGATCACGTCGTTTGGGCGTGCGGAGGTTAGTTGTCCGTGAACAAGCCTCCAAGCACTTGATTGGGAGTCTGTTTTCCGGTTGCGGCGGCATTTGAGATTGCAGGGGGATTGAGGCTTCACAGCCCAA
>NZ_JADPKL010000038.1:0-13743 GCF_023073935.1 Bradyrhizobium sp. 147
CGGCCGCGTGTGCCTCTCCAACAATGCCGCCGAGCGAGGATTAAGAGGTATAGCTCTCGGACGAAAATCCTGGTTGTTCTGCGGTTCTGATCGTGGCGGGCGGCGCGCCGCAGCTATGTACAGCCTGATCGTCACAGCCAAAATGAACGGCATCGATCCGCAGGCGTGGCTCACGAATGTCCTCGCCCGCATCGCCGCTCATCCGGCTCATCGGCTGGACGAACTTCTGCCCTGGAATTGGACGCCAGCATCTGCGCTCTCCGCTCGAGCGGCGGCATGACCACCCACGTCAACAAGGTCCATCACGTCACCACCATCACCAAGGTCGCCAAAGACCTCGGCGAAGACGAAGATTGGCTGTGGGACATCGCCAACGAGATGGAGATCGAGGATGGCGTCATCTGGGTCTATGGCGTCGGAGAAGACGGCGTTCAGGCGTTCACCGACTTCGGCATCGACAACCTGATCGAGCTTATTAAGTTCTACAAGGAAAACCCTGGACTGCTGAAGCGGTGATCCTGCGGCCTACGCCGAATGGATACGGCTCAAGCATCGTGCGGTGCCGAAAGCTGGCGACCGGCTCCTCACCTTCGCACGGCTGCCACCAACTCAGCGGAGGTGCACCACGAATGCCACCGAGCGGCTGCACGAGAGGTCAGCGAGGGATCAAGACGCGGAACCCTGCTCCCACCGGCGGATACCACGAACATGTTGTGCTAGGCGCTCCTCGCCTAGACCAAACACGCACAAAGTCGATGGCTGGAAATGCTTCTCACAAAGCTCCTCGATCAGCCAAATCGACCTCGCTCGCGCTGTCGCAGATTACACCACTCCGGACCGCAACCGCGAAGCTGCCAGTCAGAGAGCGTCGCGCGGGCGCCCGATAAGTGATTGTAGAACGATTGGCGTTTGCAACTCAGCGCCGGTCCATAGTCGGTGAAGAAGCGAATGAACGCATTGACAATGAATAGAACCAAATGGTTCAAGACTCTGTACGACAACGACCAACGAGTGAAGGATGCTCAGGGCCATGTCCGATGTGAGCGAAATGCGTCAAAAGCTGGTTTCGGCCGCAACTAAGATTATAGGTGGTAAGGGCACCCTTTCGTTGCCTTCCGAGACGGCTGGCTACCTCATGGATTGGCGCCGTCGATACAGGGGCGAGGCGCTGGCCGTGGTGTTGCCCACGAGTGTGGAGCAGGTTTCGGAATTGGTTAAGCTGGGTCGCAGTCTGGGGGTAGCAATCGTCCCGCAGGCGGGAAATACCGGCATGACGGGAGGTGCTATCCCCGCTAACGATTATCCTTCCATGGTCCTCAACATTTCAAAACTGAATCGGGTGAGAGAAATAGACGGTCTCAACAATTCGGTCATTGTCGAAGCCGGTTGCATTTTGGCGCGTCTGCGAGAGGCTGTAGAGCGGGCAGGTAAGCTGTTTCCAATGCTGCTTGGCAGTGTGGGTAGTTGCCAAGTTGGCGGCCTGGTTTCTACAAACGCTGGTGGCGTAAATGTCTTGCGCTATGGAAACATGCGCGACCTCGTATTGGGCTTAGAAGTCGTCCTGCCGAACGGCAGGGTCTGGAATGGTCTCAAGGTTCTCCGGAAAGACAATTCGGGATACGATCTAAAGCAGCTCTTCATTGGAGCAGAGGGAACGTTGGGGGTTGTGACTGCCGCAGCCCTTAAGCTCTTTCCGAAGCCGACGAACAGCGGAACGTCGATGGCTTCACTGCCAAGTATACAGGCGGCAGTCGATCTTCTGAGATTCTTTGCGGAGGGTGCAGGAGGTAAGGTCGAGGCATTCGAAATCATCTCCAAGGGACAGCTCGAGAACGTTATCTCGCACCATGAAGAGTCACCCCCGATGCCGCTGTCCTCGCCGTGGTATGTCCTGATCGAGCTTGCTGACAGCGGTGTCGACTGGGATCCAAACCAGGCATTTGAGCAACTTCTAGCGGGCGCGGTCGAGCGGGGTTTGATCCATGATGCCATCATTGCCTCAGATTCCAAGAAAGCTGAGCGTCTATGGAGACTGAGGCATACGATCTCTGAAGCGAACATGAGAAAAGGATTCTCTGTCGCCAACGACACATCTGTTCCTATCTCAAAAATAGCAGCATTCATCGAACTAGTCGATCAGCGGCTGAAGCGCCAATTCAAAGCCGCTGACGTTTACTATGCGGGACATGTGGGCGACGGGAATATTCACGTCATTATCGTCTTCGATAGAGCATTCTACGATACGAACGAGAAACGAGAAAGGGCGGCTGCGAGCGCCAACTTCATTGTTCATGAAGCAAGCGTTGAGTTGGATGGCAGCATCAGTGCCGAGCATGGGATTGGACTGATGCACATCGACGAGCTTGAGCGCTTCAAATGCGAGGTTGATCTTGAAATGATGGCGCAGATCAAGAGAGCTTTCGATCCTGATAACATCATGAATCCAGGCAAGGTGCTGGCCGCCCCCCGCGTTGCGGCTCGCAACTTGACCATTTGAAAGGAGGTCAGCAGATGAAGCTTTTGTGTGGAGTTTATCGCGATACAGCCCGCGTTGGAGTGGTTTCGGGCGAAACAGCCATCCTGCTGCCGAAGGAATTTGGCGATCTTCTAGCCATCATAGAGGGTGGGGCCGAAGCGCTAGCCGAAACAAGGCGACTAGTCGGGGGGAAGAAAGCGGAGCACGTGCCGCTTGCAGATATGGCGCTCCTGCCGCCCATCCGGCGCTTTCGCCGTGACATCCTTTGCACGGGATGGAATTACCTGGATCACTTCAACGAAGGCAAGAAGAAGCGCGCCAGCCAAGACATCAAAGAGCTGCCGAAGGCGCCGACGTTCTTCACGAAGGGGCCCGATACGGTAATCGGACCGCGCGATCCCATTGCGTTCGACCAGAGGATCTCGACGAAATGGGACTACGAAGCAGAATTGGCGGTCGTCATCGGAAAGGCTGGTCGCAGCATTCCCGAGCGCGATGCCGCAGCCCACATCTTCGGCTACTGTTTGGCAAATGATGTTTCGCAGCGAGACTTGCAGCGCCGGCACGGCGGTCAGTGGCTCAAGGGTAAAAGCATCGATGGGACAATGCCATTCGGTCCATATCTCGTGACCACTGACGAGCTCGATCTCGGTACAGTCAGGCTTCAGTGCCTTTTGAATGGAGAAGTTCGCCAGGATGCTCTAGTGTCTCAGATGGCTTTCCCCGTGGAGGCGCTGATTGCGGAGCTCTCATTTGGGATGACGTTGAGGCCTGGAGACATACTGCTGACGGGCACGCCAAGTGGCGTTGGCTTCGCCCGCACTCCGCCCGTCCTGTTGGCTGAGGGGGACGAGGTCATTGTGCGCGGGACGGGTCTGGGCGAACTGCGTAACCGCCTTAAGGGCGTCGATCTTTTCGGCGATTCGGACGTGTGCCTTGAATGAGAGGGAAATGGGCAATCGCATCAGCTAAGCTGAAGAGTTCGCGCCTTCTGCGCTTCCGCTTGAGGCGTGCTCCTGCGCATCCGCCCCAGTATGCACAATAGACCGATGGCCACATACCGAAGGCATCGCTAGAATATGTCTGCCGTTCGGTTGAACTGGCACGATAGGGAGATGCCGGTGGGATCAGCGGATCTGGTTGAGGAAATCAAGGAAATTTGCGTCGATTTGTCCGGGCAGGCCGTGGACGCGGCTCATTATCTTATCAACAATCCAGACGAAGCAGCCTTCCACTCAATGCGCGAGATTGCTCGTCGTGCAAACGTCCCGCCGGTGAGCCTCGTCCGGCTGGCGCAACGCATGGGATTGCCCGGCTACGGCGAACTGCGGCAGCGTTTCATCGACACGATGCGCGATCGTCAGCAAAGGGATCGCCTGTCCACAACCCGCAACGAACAAACCGCACAGGTTTTAATCGATAAAATGGGGGAAGGCGCCCCATTGGATGACATCATTGAATCGTTTTTCGCGGCCGAGCTCGATGTCGTAAGGCGAGCTCGCACGCATCTGTCTGAGGAAAAGGTGACCGAAGCAGTCGGTCTTCTGGCGAAAGCGCCAAAAGTATTTGTTTGTGGGAGAAGGACTACATTCACTCCAGCTTATACATTGGCTTATGCCTTGCGAAAGGCGCGGTCAAACGTGATCCTATTAGATAGCCCAGGAGGAGCTCCCGAAAGTCTTCTAGACGACCTCCTGCCTGGTGATGCGTTCGTGGCAGTAACTTTTGCACCCTTCAATCGGGTAGTTCATCGACTTGCTGAGAAGGCGGCGCAATCGGGGGGGCACATAATCTCAATTACTGATAGCTTCGCTGCGCCAGTGAGTGAGCTTGAGGGGCTGCATTTTGTTGCGCAAACGTCCGGGCAGGCATTTCCAGAGTCAACCCTTGGGGCCATTGCCATAGCCAATCTCCTCGCTGCCCTAGCAATCGGGCGCCTTGGCGAGCCTGCGCAAACCAGGATTCGCGAAAACGAGCAGTTCTTGCACGAATCTGGTGAATATCTCCTCTCGGGAAAAGTTGCCAAACGCCGGCTTCCCGCGGCGACCGCGGTTTCGCGAAGATCGGCAGCAAAAGCTAAGCGAAAGAAGGTTTAGAGCCTGCCGGGATACTCGCCGCATAAAGTTTGCGCGCTGCAGCGGGCCGAATTTTGTTATCCCTGGATCAAATGATCCGCTTGACAGAAATTGGATCATATTATTCATTGGTTCATCTGATTTTCCGGAGATGATGAATGACGAGTTCAGGTGGAGGAGTTGCCGCAGGGGCGAACGCGCCTCCAGCGAAATCGCGGTCTGAGGCAGCCTATTTACGTGAAGCCAAAGTCGTGCCGGGTGGCTCGATGCGCGCCGCTCAATGGTTTAAGCCCCACCCACCCTATGCTGCGCGGGGCGAGGGCTGCTGGGTCACTGACATCGACGGGCGGCGAATCCTCGATTGTGCCAACAACTTCTTTTCGCTCATTCACGGTCATGCATTTCCTCCAATTCTCGATGCGGTGCATCGCGCAATGGCCGGCGGTACGGCATTCGGATTGCCGACCGAGGGCGAGATTCTGCTGGCCGAAGCGCTGGCTGCGCGCAATCCAAGGATGGAGCACACGCGCTTCTGTAACTCTGGGACAGAGGCCGTGCTCTCGGCAGTAAAGGGAGCCCGCGCCATCATTGGACGGGAAAGGATTGCAAAATTCGAGGGTTGCTATCACGGCGCCTACGATTGGATGGAGGTCAGCCTCGACCCGACGCCCGCCAATTGGGATGATGAGGATGGCAACCCCGCTTCGGTGCGATCCAATGCCGGCGCGCCGCAGTCGGTCCTGCGTGAAACGGTCGTGTTGCCTTACGACGATCCGCAGCGTTGCGCCGACATTCTCCGCCGTGAGGGGCGATCTCTGGCTGCAGTCGTCGTCGATCCTCTCGCCTCGCGGGCGGGAACAGTGCCGATGTCGAAGGAGATCGTGGCTGTTCTGCGCGAGGCCTGCCGCCGTGATGGAATTTTGCTGATCGCCGATGAAGTTATTAGCTATCGTCTTTCGTTTGATGGAGCGTCCCGGTCTTTCGGCCTCGAACCAGACCTGATCGCAACCGCAAAGATCATCGGAGGAGGTCTGCCTATCGGAGCCGTCTCAGGCTCGGCAGATCTTATGTCGGTCTTCAATCACGCCGAGGGCAAGCCAAAAGTTTCGATGGGCGGTACATTCAGTGGCAACCCGCTAAGCATGGCGGCAGGGCTCGCATCCCTCGCTCACTACTCGCAGTCAGCAATTGAGCGGCTGAACGGAATGGGTGATCGGCTCCGCAACAAGGTCAGAGATGACTTCTCTGCGGCCGGTGTCGATGCAAGCTTTACGGGAATGGGGTCGCTGTTCAGACTTCATTTGGGAGGCGCCAATGTCACCGGCTACAGGACGGCTTACACGAGTCCGGAAAAAGCACAGCTCATCCGCCGCATCCAATTTGCGATGCTTGATGAAGGCATCTTACTCACGCCAAACTGCTCAGGCGCGCTATCGACGCCAATGACGGAGGCCGAGACCTCCTTGATCGCAGACAAGTTGGTCGCTGTCGTTACCCGGGAATTGACGGGGGTGAGCCCGTTACTGTCGGCTAATCAGCCGCGCGTGTGACGCAACTTTCGACCGCCGGGCCTGGACCCGAGGATGTTTTTGATGGGACCCGCTCCATGTTAGTTGCACCGTTTCGAGTCGGAGTTGATGTCGGTGGCACTTTTACCGATCTTGTGCTCGTTGATTCACGGGGTAGGGTCGAGGCATTCAAGGTGCCATCGGTTCCCACAAATCCCACTGAGGGAGTCCTCGCGGCGGTTGAACTGGCCGCTAAGTCACTGAAGAACAGCGTCAATGAGTTTCTTTCCAACACCGGCTTGTTCGTTCATGGGTCGACGGTTGCGACGAACACCCTGCTCGAAAAGAAGGGAGCAAAGGTCGGTTTGTTGGTCACGGACGGGTTTCGTGATTCCCTAGAAATTCGTCGGTCTATCCGGGAAGACGTCTGGGACCACCGCCGACCGTTTCCGCAAGTCCTCGTTCCCCGGTATCTTCGGCTCCCTGTCAAAGAACGAATAGAGGCCGATGGTACGGTCCGGATTGCATTCGATCCGCAATCGGTCGCCGCCGCTGCGCGTATATTTGGGGAAGAAGCGGTAGAGGCGGTCGCGATCTGCTTTCTTCATGCTTACGCAAATCCCGCACATGAGCGTGCGGCGAAAGCTGAACTGCAGAAGCTCCTTCCCAAGGTATGGGTCAGCGCGTCGTCAGAAATCGCCCCAACAGTCGGGGAATATGAAAGAGCATCGACGACCGTCGTCAACGCATACGTCGCTCCGCGGGTTGTCCCTTACCTGAAAAGCTTGGCCGAGCAGCTCGGCGGGTTGGGTTTGCCGCGCAGGCTGCTCATGATCCAGTCGAATGGCGGCGCAATCTCAATCGACGAGATTGGCCATGCGCCGGTCAATCTGGTCTTGTCCGGCCCGGCGGCCGGCGTCGGGTCACTGAGATTTTTCGGCAAGGATGCAGGCTCGGACCATTTAATCTCGATAGAGGTCGGCGGCACAAGCTGCGACGTCACGTTGATGCAGCGCGGTCAGGTCAGCATGACTGACCAGATCGTGCTGGATGGTTACCATTTGAATATTCCAACGGTCGACATTCACACGGTTGGCGCGGGAGGCGGGACCATCGCCTCGGTGGACGGCGCCGGTCTCCTGAAGGCTGGCCCTGAAGGTGCTGGTTCGATGCCAGGGCCTGCCTGCTATGGTCGGGGTGGTGAGCGTCCCACAGTGACGGATGCCCAACTGGTGTTGGGCCGCCTTAAGCCCGGTCCGTACGCCGGGGGCGCCATTACGTTGGATCTTGAGAAGGCGAGGAGGGCGATCGAAATTCACATCGCTCAGCCCTTGAAATTGAGCGTTGAGGACGCGGCCGCCGGCATTATCCAGTTGGTTGAACGCAACATTCTCCATGCGGTGGAGCGTTCTTCGCTTGAAAAGGGCTACAATCCAAGAAGCTTTGCGCTTGTGGCGGCAGGCGGCGCGGGGCCTCTGCATGGCTCCGCCGCAGCTAGACTGCTTGGCAGTTCAAGTCTGTACGTGCCACGCCTTGCGGGAGTGTTCTGCGCTTTCGGCATGTGCAATTCGGATCTTCGCCATGACCATCTGCGAAGTTGGATGCGGGAACTTGACAGCAAAACCGCTTCATCGCGAGACGTGCTTGAGCATGGGTTCCAACAGATTGAAGCGGCGGCGGGGAAAGTCCTGAGGCGAGAAGGCTTCGAGGGAGCTCGGGCGGTTCTCCGGCGCGGCTATGATCTGCGCTATTTCGGCCAACAGTGGACAGTTGCTGTTGAATGCCCCTCGACCGATCCTGCGATCGTTCGGGCAAACTTCGAGACCGCTTATGAGCGTCTCTTTGGATACGTGCAGCCCGGTGGGGCAATTGAGATCGTAAACCTGCGCGTTGCAGCGATTGGTAGGCTCGACCCGCTCGAGGTCACTGGCGCTTTTCCAGCTCCTGGAGATCCAGTACCACAATCGCAGCGGCGCGTGTGGATCGATAGAGAAGCTGGATTTGCCACCATCCCTGTCTATGACGGCACAGTCCTTAAGCCCCGTCAGCAACTGGTTGGGCCTGCGCTGATTGAGGAGGCCACCACGACGATATTCGTCGGGCCCGCCGATCGGGTCACGATGACTGATGCGGGCAATTATCACGTGTCCATCGCCCACGCCGGAGCCGCAGCATAGTCGAAGGACTGTGACAGGCGAGGTTGGGGCCGGCAGAGCGAATGGCCGACCGGATTGGATGCTGATGGGCTCGCCAGCTGGCGCAAGAATGATAGGTGAAAGCATGAGCACCGCGGTGACTTACGATCCTGTTCTGCTGGCTATTCTGCAGAAGCAGCTTGACCACATCAGCGTGCAGATGGGTGCGATCATGACACGTACTGCGCGCAGTCCCATCTTTAGCCAGAGTCACGATTTTTCTTGCTTCATAAGTGGCGCATCGGGCGAGACGATCGCTCAGGCCGATGGACTGCCGGTTCACTCCGGCGGCGGCGGGTTTGCCGTTCGCGCCGTCCTTAGGGATTTTGCGGACCAGATCGTGAATGGCGATGTTTTCATTCTCAGCGATCCATATGTCGCCGGCGGCAACCATCTGCCCGATTGGACCCTCATCCGTCCGGTCTTTGTCGGCGCGGAGCTAGTCGGATTCTGCAGCAACCGCGCTCATCAATCTGACATCGGCGGTGGCGCCACGGGAACCTATAATTCAGCTGCTACCGAAATTTTTCATGAGGGAATTCGGCTACCTGCTCTCAAGCTTATCGAAAAGGGCAAGCGACGAGACGACCTCTGGAGATTGCTGCTGTTAAATTCTCGTTGCCCCGATCTGATGGAGGGGGATCTCGGAGCGATGCTGGGTTCCACGCGGATTGGTGCTAATCGGATGGCCGAGATCGTCGGCCAGCTCGGCGTTGAGACGGGAAGATCGTATTTGGCCTCTCTTCTAGATTATGGAGAGCGGCGAATGCGCCAAGCGATCTCGGCACTTCCGGACGGCACCTGGGAAGGTCTCGACGTTAGTGACACGGACTGCTTCGAAAGCGTCGATGTGGAAACGCGGGTGAAGGTGACCATCTCCGGCGATAGTATTGAGTTCGATTTCACCGGGACTTCGCCACAAATCAAGGGATTCAAGAACAGCGGTATCGCCAACACTCACTCGTCCGTTTACTGCTCACTTTCTTCGTTCCTGGATCCCGATACCCCGCGCAACGAAGGTGTTTATCGCTGCGTCAAGATCATTGCTCCGGAAGGCACGATCGTAAATGCCTTGCCGCCGGCTCCAATGACGATGAATACCGTGTTTCCAGCGATAGATATCATGAATGCTTGTTGGCGCGCCTTAGCCCAAGCAGAGCCAAGCCGCGCATGCGCGGGTTGGGGCAAGTCCGTCCATAGCAGTTCGGCTGGAAAGAAGGCTTCTGGTGAAGTTTTCGTCCTCTATCATTGGCATGGCAGCGCAGGTGGGGGAGCGGTGAATGGGCGTGATGGTTTCCCGACGAGCAGCCATCAGATGACCCTCGGCGGAATGTTCATTCCGAACGTAGAAACCTATGAGCAGAGTTATCCCATCCGCATCCATCGTCATCAGATGCGCTCCGATTCCGCGGGCGCCGGCCAATACCGTGGCGGAACCGGCGTCGACTACGTTGCCGATGTTCTAGCCAGCGGAGAGCACTCACTGCGCGGTGAGGGCGCCCGCAAGCCGACGGGCGCAGGAGTCAATGGCGGGTTTTGGGGAGCCAAAGGCTCGCTGAAAGCTTTCGACTTGGCGACGGGGAAAGAGTTGTATTGTCCGCAATATGGTGTCCAGCAAGTCAAGCCGTTTCGGATCATCATCGAATCGTCCGCCGGGGGCGGTTGGGGGGATCCTCACAAAAGGGATCCAGGCGCAGTGTTGCGCGACGTCCGTGATGAACTCGTTTCGCCGGAAACCGCTCTGAACGTCTACGGGGTGGAGATTTCAAAGGACCGGAAGTTGATCGTCTCAACCAAGGCAAGGCACGGGGCATAAAGGTCGCAAGGTAAATACTGGCGGATCAGCCCACGTGAAGGCGGTTATCACGCGGCCCAGATGGAGAGCATCTGCCGAACCCGCGTTCGTTTCGGGCGATTTCTCTATACGCGATCTTCTGAAGTTGTTCGTCGCAATCTTCGTCTCGGGACGGACCATCACTGGCCGCCTCTATGGAGCAGCCGTGTTCTTCCCACGGAGCTTTAGCTTCACATTGGGAACGAGCTGGACGCCGGGGTAATGAGCAGATCAATCTATAGCCGTCCCGTTTTCGAGATGGCGAGGCATCAGTTCGAGCAAGGTTGCCAATCATTTGCAGATCCCAGAAACGGAGAGGGATCGGCTCTTTTTATCCGAAGCGCGCAATTGCATTGCCCATTCACCGGGATGATGGCCGACGGAAGTCTTCCAGGGTTACCGGGTACAGCATCACCTGACGCTCGGGCCAACGAAGGGCGGCACAAGTTCGCTCCCTCAGTGGATGTCGGCGAGGTCGCTGCACTGGCTGTTTGGATCTGGAAATGCGCGCTGGCGGGACTTCCCTATGCCGGCAAAGGGAGGAATAACCGCCAATCCGTACACGCTTTCGCCGCGCGAACTCGAAGCACTTTCCCGGCGCTACATGCAGGAGATGATACCTTTGTCGGGTCACACACCGATGTCATGGCGCCGGATATGGTGGTACGAATGAGTAGCTCATGGCTTGGTTCATGGACACCTACTCCATGTACCAAGGCCAGACGATCAACGAGATTGTAACCGGAAAGCCCGTTTCGGGAGGTACACTTGGTCGCCGCGAAGCGACTGGGCGCGGGGTAGCCTATCTTGTCGGCCGGGCTCTTGACCACCTTGGAACCAGCGCGGGTGATGCGACAGCAATTGTCCAGGGGCTCCGTAACGTCGGATCGGTGACCGCCTATTCTCTTGCGGAGAGAGGCGTGAGAATTCTCGGTGTCAGCGATCACACCGCCGCATACTATGATCCAGCAGGGCTGGACGTCGCCGAGCTACAGAGACACCTCACCAAGCGAGGTACGCATCCGGGTCTCCCTCCGGTGACGGCCGCCTTGTCGGGCTAAGGCGAGTGCTGTGTAACAGCCCTTATGGACAGCAATAAGTGCAGTGCTCAGATTGAGCGGTTTGAAATTGTTGAGACTGGCTGGCGCCGCCGATGGACCGATGATGAGAAGCTCAGGATCGTTTTGGAGAGTCTGCAGACCCCACGAGCCGTCTCGTCGACGGCGCGGCGATACGGCATCTCGCGCTCGCTGCTGTTGACTTGGCGGCGATCGTTCGGGACCCGGCCGAGGGATAATGAGCAGCTTCAGCCTGCGTTTGTGCCAGCGATGGTGACACCGGACCCGCCTCCAGTGCGGAAGACAGTTTTACCCACGCCGGCGAATGGGCGCATGGAAATTGTCGTCGGCAAGGCTTGCCGTGTGATCGTGGACGCCGGCGTTGATATGACCGCGTTGTCTCGCGTGTTGGATCTGCTGGAGCGGCGATGATCCCGATCGCAGCAGGGGCGAGGATCTGGATCGCGACCGGCCATACTGACATGCGCAAAGGCATGCAGGGTCTGGCGTTGCTGGTGCAGGAGGGCCTGCGGCGAGATCCTTTTGCCGGAGACGTCTTTGTGTTCCGTGGTCGCGCTGGCACCCTAATCAGGCGCTTTGGCACGACGGGGTCGGGCTTTCGCTCTACGCCAAGCGGCTGGACCGTGGCCGCTTCATCTGGCCGGGGACGGTGGACGGCGTGGTGTCGCTGAGTGCAGCTCAGATGGGCTATTTGCTGGAGGCGATCGACTGGCGCAACCCTCAACACAGCTGGCGGCCGCAGAGCGCCGGATAGGTTGCGCAATAATCCTGTGAGATTGCAAAAAGTCCGCGCCCAATCGCGGCTTTTGTGATTCCATCGGAGAGTGGGTGACGGTCGCGAAAATCTGCCGGACGACATTGAGGCGCTGCAAGCGGCGTTGCTGGCAACGCGCGCCGAACTTGCCAGCGTTCGCGCCCAGCAGTCCGACGACCAGGCGCTGATCGCTCACCTGAAGCTGCAGATCGAAAAGCTGAACCGTGATCGTTATGGCCCGCGCTCGGAGCGTACCGCAAGGCTGCTGGATCAGCTCGAATTGACGCTGGAGGAGCACCACGAAGGTGGCCTCGTTCACGCGCAAGCGGCCATCGCGCCAGCCGTTCCCGGACCATCTGCCTCGCGAGCGGGTGATCGTGCCAGGACCTGTGGCATGCGCCTGCTGTGGCGGCGCGCGGTTATGCAAGCTCGGGGAGGACATCACCGAGACGCTGGAGGTGATCCCGAAATCCTGGAAGGTGATCCAGCACGTCCGGGAGAAGTTCAGCTGCCGTGATTGCGAGAGGATCAGCCAGGCCCCGGCGCCGTTCCACGTCATCGCCCGTGGTTGGGCCGGCCCCAGCTTGCTGGCGATGGTGCTGTTCGAGAAGTTCGGCCAGCACCAGCCGCTGAACCGGCAGGCCGAACGCTATGCCAAGGAAGGCGTGCCGATCAGCCTGTCGACCCTCGCCGACCAGGTTGGTGGCTGCACGGTCGCGCTGACGCCCCTGTTCCGGCGCCTCGAGGCCCATGTGCTGAGTGCCGAGCGATTGCACGGGGACGACACGACGGTGCCGGTCCTGGCCAAAGGCAAGACCGATATCGGCCGGATCTGGGTCTATGTGCGCGACGACAAGCCTTTTGGTGGGCAGGCCCCGCCGGTGGCAGTATTTTATTACTCGCGCGATCGCGCCGGCGAGCATCCCCAGGCGCATCTGGCCGGCTACAGCGGCATCTTCCAGGCCGATGCCTATGGCGGCTATGGCAAGCTTTACGACCCGGGCCGCAACGCAGGTCCGATCCTGGAAGCGGCGTGTTGGGTCCATGCCCGACGACCGTTCTTCGTGATGGCTGATCTGGCGGAGAATGCGCGCCGCAAGGTGCAAGGCAAAAAGCCGGCGGTGATCTCGCCTCTGGCGCTGGAGGCAGTCCGCCGGATCGACGCCTTGTTCGAGATCGAACGGAGCATCAACGGCGAGACGCCCGAACGGCGCCGGGCCGTCCGCCAGGAGCTCAGCGCGCCGCTGGTCTGGATGCGTGAGCAACGCGCCAAGCTCTCACGGAGCAACGATGTCGCCAAGGCGATGGACTACATGCTCAAGCGCTGGGGCGCGTTCACCCGCTTCCTCGACGACGGCCGCATGTGCCTGTCGAACAACGCCGCCGAACGAGCCCTGCGCGGCATCGCCCTGGGGCGGAAGTCGTGGCTGTTCTGTGGCTCCGACCGCGGTGGCGATCGCGCCGCGATGATGTACAGCCTGATCGTTACCGCCAAAATGAACGACGTGGATCCACAAGCCTGGCTCGCCGACGTCCTGGCGCGGATCGCTGCACATCCAGTGCAAAGGCTCGACGAACTGCTTCCATGGAATTGGCGCGACCGAAACAAGCAACTCAATCAGGCCGCCTGAGTGACCGCCCTGCGGTCTTCACCGGCTTTCAATTACCCACAAATTCTCCTCCGACCACGACACCTAGCGCTATGTCGGTGAGGCGTGACAGCCCGCGCCACATGACGGTATTGCCGGGTGGCGGATCGCTGGCGCGGGCGAGATAACCGCCGAGCCGGGCGACTTTGATCAAATAGTGCGAGAGCGGGGCG
>NZ_JADPKL010000097.1:0-237047 GCF_023073935.1 Bradyrhizobium sp. 147
TGCGCTATGCCGATGGCTCCGCACCAGCTCCCGTCGCTACCACCGCCCATTCGGGTAAATCCAACAGCCGGGGCGAACTCAGGACTGGATAAAACTTGGGGGCAACGTCACGCTCTTCGTCCTATCATTCTCGCGACATTCGGCCGGCGTCCCCTCAGGCCATTGCAACCGTCGGCGACTCTTCGAGGGAGCGCGACCTGGCAGTGCACTATCTGTGATCGTGTCAGGCCGACTCTGACGAATGAGCTTGACGGTTCCTCGGCGATCTC
Source organism: Bradyrhizobium sp. 147 (assembly GCF_023073935.1). Classification (NCBI taxonomy): domain Bacteria; kingdom Pseudomonadati; phylum Pseudomonadota; class Alphaproteobacteria; order Hyphomicrobiales; family Nitrobacteraceae; genus Bradyrhizobium; species Bradyrhizobium sp. 147. The sequence continues at coordinate 270 of NZ_JADPKL010000097.1, forward strand.
CAGCTCGTCGAGTTTTGCCGCACCGATCAGCTGGCATTCATGACGCGGCTTGAAGCTGCAGTTTCGAGTGGCGCAAATCGCTATTAAGCACTCCCTCCGCAAGCAACTTCCGAATGTGGCTGATCCGCTGATATCGCGGCCCTTCGAATTCTTCCAACGTCAAATTTGACGAACGGTAGACCCTATAGAGCTGTTCGGCGCCCATCCGAGCGTCCCAGCGCGGCTGGAACCCTGGCAGCTTACAGCGGATCTTCTCGAAGCTCACTCGGTAGGATCGCTCATCTGGACTCGCATCCTCGGCGAACTCCACCGTAGAATTCGGCACCACGCTCGCGACGATCTCGGCTAGATCCCGAATTCTATAATTGTGAGCAGTCTGACCGACATTGAATGCCTCATTGAAGACGGATTCGGCAGGCGCCTCCAATGCGGCGATGAAAGCTCTAGAAATATCCTCGATGTGGACGATTGGCCGCCAGGGCGAGCCATCCGATTTCAGATGAATTCTTCCTGTTGTAAACGCCCATGCAACAAGGTTATTCAGGACAATATCGAAGCGCAGCCGCGGTGAGACTCCGTACGCTGTCGCTGGCCTCAGATGCACCGGGCAAAACCCGTCGCTGGCCAACGTCGAAATATCACGTTCGGAGGCAACCTTGGATTCCCCGTAGGCGGTCACCGGATTGAGCGCGGCGGTCTCATCGATCATTTCTTCGCCGGCTTTTCCATAGTTGCTGCAGGACGAGGCGAACAAGAAACGACGTACGCCGGCATGTTTGGCTATCTCGGCGATGCGAACGCTTGCGCGATGATTGATCTCGTCGGTCAGCTGAGGCCTCAGATTGCCGAGCGGATCGTTGGAGAGCGCTGCTAGATGCAGCACAGCGTCGAAGCCAACGAGATCCGCGACCTCCGCGTCTCTGACGTCCTTCCAAATCGTCGGGACCTCGAGAATGCTACCGCCAGCAGCGTATGTACACCGGGAGTAGATATCGCTGTCCATTCCAGTCACCTCGTGACCGGCACCGATCAGCATTGGCGTCAAGACCGTGCCGATGTAGCCAAGATGACCCGTTACAAGAACTCGCATTGCCATTCTCCATCGCACTCAATTTCATGAACGAAACTTGCCCGGTTTCCGTGTTTCGGCCAGCGTTCTGGCAAATGGCGGCCCCGCCTGGACCACGCAAAGTGCAATGCAGGACGGCTGCACGCAGGGCTTCGGCTCCTTCGCAGGATGTTTTGGCACAGCAAGGGACTCATGAAGCCAGAGCGTGCCGTTGGCGCGCTGTTGCAAGTCCTCGTTCGGAGCGCCACCACTTCACAAACTCCGTCAGTCCGAGTTCGAGCCGCACTGTGGCTTGGAAGCCCAGCAGCCGTTCCGCTTTGCCAGTCGACGCCACCCGCCGCGGTACAGGATTGATCGAGTGCTCGGGCGCGATCTGCGGGAGCACGCCGTCATTGCCCGTAACGGAAGCCAAGGCCGAAGCGAGCTGCACCAAGCTTGTCTCGACACCGCTCCCCACGTTGAATACCTCGTCGCTGACCTTTGCCCTCGCAGCAAGGATTGTTGCTCGTGCTGCGTCACGGACATGCACTAAATCCAAGGTCTGCTGGTCGTGCCCAATTACTACTGGCGGCGTTCCAGCCTCCACTTCCTCCATCCAGCGGATCAACATTTCGGCGTAGCGGCCGTGCACATCCATTCGGCTGCCATACACATCAAAATATCTCAAAGCGATATAGTCGAGACCATGCATATCGTTATAGGCGCGGAGCAGGCCTTCAATGCACACCTTCGCTGTTCCACAGACCGTACGGTTTCCATACGGGTTCTGATGCTCCGTCGTCGGAACTTCCTCCGCCGCGCCGTACACCGCAGCGGAAGACGCAGCGATGAACTTCTCGACGTCATACTTGACGCAAAGTTCAAGCAGGTCGAAGGTACCGTTCACCATGACCTCCATGGCAAGACGCGGCTCGGCCATGCAATGGGCGCTGCATGGTGCAGCGTGGTGAAAGATGATGTTGGCTCCCTTTACAAGAGCTTCTACCAACTTGGTGTCGCGCAAATCACCGCGGACTAGTCGAACGGGGCCTCGATTAAGCGACTTCCTAAGATTCTCCGGTCGGCCGGTCGTCATGTTATCCAGCGCGACGATCTCGACGCAGCCTTCGTCGCACAACAAATCTACGATATGCGAACCGATGAATCCGGCCCCTCCGGTAACGAGAACGCGTTTGCCCTTGAGATCCATGCTGACCGCTCTCCTGCTTCTAGGCTAATCGGCCATCTCGAGGCATTTTGTTCTGAAATGCCCAGTCGCTCCGGAATATCTGGGCCTCTCGTGGAGCCACTTTTCTCACTTCGGAAGCAACAATGCCGGCTCGCTCCGGCAACAGCTCGGGATAAATGGGAAGCGATAGAAACTCACGCGCAAGCCTCTCACTTACAGGCAGATCGCCGACGCGATATCCAAGTTCTACGTAGCTCTGTTGTAAATGCACCGGAACGGCGTAATGAATGCCGACGCCGATCCCCGCGCGGCCTAACATGGCAAGAGCCTGATCGCGATGCTGAAGCCTAAGAGCGTAGATATGATAGACATGCCGGCTGTGGCTGGGTGGCCGCGGACTCGCGAGTGCAGCAATCGACAATGCCTGGTCATATTGCACCGCGATCGCTCGACGTGTCTCAGTCCAGGATTCGATGTAGTCCATCTTTACGTTCAGTACTGCTGCCTGCAATTCGTCCATTCGATCATCGTATCTTGCGAAAACGTGATTGCGCTCGTCATCCTGATTCCGATCGAGGAGCCACGACACACGTCGCGCGAGTTCCGGCTGATCGGTAACAACTGCTCCGGCCTCACCATGGGCTCCGAGATTCTTATCGGGATAGAAGCTGAAGCAACCCAAGTCTCCGATCGAGCCGGCACGCCTGCTCTTGTACACAGCACCATGCGCCTGCGAAGCGTCCTCGATCACAAAGAGACCATAGCGGCGGGCAATCGACATGATCGGATCCATGTCCGCCATGAGCCCATGCAGATGGGCCGGCAGGATCGCCCTCGTTCTGTTCGTAATCGCAGCCTCGATCAAAGCAGGGTTCATCGTCCACGTGACTGGATCAACGTCCACAAAGACGGGTGTTGCACCGCACCTGATGATGGCAGCGGTCGCCACGACGAAATTCATGGAGACCGTGATCACCTCATCGCCCGGCCCCACTCCAGCCGCCAGCAATGCGAGACGGAGCGCCGATGTGCCACTGTTGACAGCGCAACAGCACGCGACATTGCAGTAGTCGGCAAACCGCTTCTCGAAAGCCGTCGCTTCGGGCCTCCATGTAGACCGCAGGTCTCGAACCGCACGCGCGATCGCAACGTCGATTTGCGATCCGACTGTCCGAGCTTGTGCTTTCAAGTCCAAGAAGGGTATCAAATTGGTAGTCTCGCCTCTGGAGGGTTCGGCAGCTTCACGTTCGCGCAGGCATATCTTGCCATATACCCCGAGTGTCGATGACGTCGAGGTGACGGCGTTCGGCTAGTGGAACCATCTTGAATTCGTCGTGGTCGACCAGGAGAAGGGCGATCTCACACGTGCGCAATGCTTGGTCGATGCTCAAGAAGCCGAGCCGGTAGTCGGCAAGTTCGGGCGGTAACCGCCGCAGATTCGGTTCCACAAACTTGATGCGCTCCCCGTACTTCTTCGCGAGGTGCATTGCGATTTCCATTGCCGGGCTTTCGCGCAAATCATCGACATTTGCCTTGAACGTCAGCCCGCAGCAAGCCACGTTTGCATATGGATGATCGTCGATCAGAGCCTCGGCTCGCTCAATAATGCTTTCCGTCTTGGCAATGTTGACCTCGCGGCTCGCCCGCATGAGGCGCGCGAGGTCCGGCGCCGAGTCGATGATGAACCAGGGATCGACCGCAATGCAATGACCACCCACACCTGGTCCCGGTCGCAACACAGTCACGCGCGGATGACGGTTGGCAATATCGATAACCTCCCAAACATTGATTTCGAACCTATCGCAGATCAATGAGAGCTCATTGGCGAATGCAATGTTCGTGTCGCGGAACGCGTTTTCCGTGAGTTTGACCAACTCGGCTGCGCGCGCAGTGGTTGCAACACAGGCGCCCCGAACGAACATCTTATAGAAGCGCTGAGCCCGCCGAGTGCAGGCAGGGGTCACTCCCCCGATGCATCGGTCATTGTTGATGAGTTCACTCAAGATCCTCCCGGGCAATACGCGCTCCGGACAATAAGCGACGTAGATTGCACCATCCTCATGACCGTTGACACCAACTCTCAGGTCGGGCCTGCGTTCGCTAATCCGCTTGGCGATTCCTTCAGTCGTTCCGATCGGCGAGGTCGATTCGAGAATGACGAGATTACCCGGTCGAAGCAGATCGAGTATGGACTCGACCGCGGTATTCACGTTGGACAAATCCGGCCGATTGTTTCCGTCAATAGGTGTGGGTACCGCGATGATGAAGACGTCGGCGGCTTGCGGTTCGCTTGATGTCGTCAACGCTCCGCTCGACACCACTTTGGAAACGAGACCATCAAGATCGGGCTCCGAAATGTGAATGGATCCGGAACCAACCGTCCTGACCACATATTCCTTTGTGTCCACCCCAACCACCTGAAGGCCGCGGCTGGCTATCAGCGCGGCTGTCGGCAAGCCGATGTAGCCAAGTCCGATGACAGCAACTTTATGGAATTCAGGCATCAAGAAGCACCTTCACGATCCGCTCGCTCGCCCGCCCGTCACCGAAGGGATTATGGGAGCGAGCCATAGCCGAATAAGTCTCATCGTCGTCAAGAAGACGGAATGTTTCTTGGACGATCCTATCGTAGTTCGCGCCGACCAGTCGTGCGGTGCCGGCTTCGACGCCCTCCGGACGCTCCGTCGTTTCACGCATGACAAGGACGGGCTTTCCGAACGTCGGCGCCTCTTCTTGCACGCCTCCGGAGTCAGTGAGAACCAAATACGAGAGCGACAGAAGGCTGACAAAATCGGTGTACTCTTGGGGAGAAATGAGTACGACACGCGGATGATCGGCGAGGCGGCTCGCGAACACGTCGCGAACGTTCGGGTTCGGGTGAACCGGAAGTACGACGGCAACGTCCTCCCTGCTCAGGATTGTCTCCAGTGCATTGACGACGTTGAAAACTCCCCCGCCGAAATTCTCTCGGCGATGGCAAGTGACTAGGATAATGCGCCGGTTGCCGTGGCGCTTCTTGATCCCGTCCCAGCGGGACGAGAGCTGCGGATCGGCCTCCACCATGGCTTTCGCGAGGATCAGCGCGTCAACGACCGTATTTCCTGTAACATGAATGCGATCCTTGGAGACGTTCTCCGCCCGCAGCGCTCTCGCAGCACGCTCGGTCGGCGCGAAATGCTGATCGGCGATCGAGCCGACAATCTTGCGGTTCACCTCCTCGGGCCAGGGTGCGAAGATATCTCCACTTCGCAGTCCCGCCTCGACATGTGAGACCGGAACGCGGTGATAGTACGACGCCAGCGCACCTGCCATAGCAGTCGCAGTGTCGCCCTGGACGATCACTCTGGTGGGCTTCACCCTCTCCAGCACTTCTCCGATCTGCGACAATAGCCGGCCGGTTAGACTATCGAGCGTCTGATTCACTGTCATGACGTCGAGATCGACATCCGGGACCACCTTGGCCACCTTGAGAACCTGGTCGAGCAACTCCCTGTGCTGCGCTGTCGCGCAAACAGTGAGGGCGATGTCCTTGTTCTTTTCGGCCTTGAGCCGCTTGATGACCGGAAACAGCTTGATCGCTTCCGGCCTGGTTCCTAACAGGATGAGAAAATGCTTTCGCACGCCTCACCCTCCGATCCGACCTGCCCCGGGGGGCAGCACACTGTACATGCCAGGCGCCCGTCTAACTGCCTGCCACATGAAGGCTTGCGTCAAGATTCCCGCAAATAGCGTGTTGGTCCTGGCATACCGCCACCACATCCGCCTGGGCTCCTGATAGATGCGGTACAACCATTCGAGGCCGAGTTGCTGCATGCGAGTGGGAGCTCGCAGAACCGAGCCCGCGAGAACGTCGAACCCGCCGCCCACGCCCATGATGAACGGTACGCCGAGTTCGTCGCGGTGGGCCGCAAGAAATCGTTCCTTCCGCGGCGTGGGCATGCCGATGAACAGGCAATCAGCGCCACTGGACCGAATATCGCGGACGACCTCGTTCTCCTGCTCGCTTGAAAAATAGCCGTGCCTCAACCCAGCAAAGACAAGCGAAGGGTGCTCGTCCCGAACACGCTGCGCCGCCTGTTGCACCACGGCGGGTGAGGCTCCCAGAAAATACGGTCGGAGGCCCTCTTGCGCGCACACTTTCAGCAACTCGCTGAGTAGATCTACGCCGGTGACTCGCGACGTTGCCGGGAGACCAAGCACCCGCGCCCCCCAAAGGATTCCCATGCCGTCGATTCCGACAATGTCGCTGTTGGCGACATCAGCGGCAAGCACTGGATCGGAGCGCATGTTGACGAACTTCGCTACGTTGAGCGCCACATGCTGCAGACGCTGACGGTTTCGCATGGCCTTACGAGCAAGGTCGACAGTCTCTGCCATAGTCAAGACATCGATGGGGCATCCCAAAAAGTAGGCACGCATGGGTTCCTCCCCGGCCATTTGAGCGAAAGACCGCTTTCAATTGAACTTAAATAATATCGATATAATAATGATAGCGATTTTATTTGCAAGTTATATTGATATTATATTTTGACCTTAAATGCGAGGCCGACAGCCGCGTAAGCGGTCAAATCGCGACAGGCGGTGGCGGAGGGAATTAAATGGACATTAAATGGCGGGCGATTTCGGTGATTGTTCCACATTTGAATCAGCCAAGCGAGCTGAAAACATGCCTGGCCAGTCTCGAGGCGCAGAGCATTCCCCGGGATTCGTTCGAGATCATTGTCGTTGACAACGGCTCCGCAACCTTGCCAACCGACGTCCTCGCTCAATATCCGGGCGTACGACTGTTGTGCGAGGCGCGGCCCGGGCCTGGCCCGGCGCGCAACACCGGAGTTGCTGCTGCGAGCGGCGAGGTGCTTGCCTTCATTGATGCCGATTGCAGGGCACATCCGGATTGGCTGAGCAGCGTGTGGCGCTCACTGCATTCGTTGCCGCCTCGAACAGTGCTCGGAGGGGACGTCCGCATCTGGCGTGGCACGAAGCCACATCAGGATGCCATCGCGGCCTACGAGAGCGTCTTCGCTTATCGATTCAAGCTCTATATCGAGCGCGATGGCTATTGTGGCACTGGCAACATGGCGATGCTTCGCCCGGATTTCCATTGCGTCGGTCCGTTCGCAGGGATCGAAGTGGCGGAGGATATGGAGTGGGGACAACGGGCGCAGCGTGCCGGGCTTCGATTTCAATATATCCCGGAAATGATCGTCTTCCACCCGGCCAGGAGTTCTCTCCAGGAGCTCTATGTCAAATGGGACCGACAGCTTCTGCACTACCGCAACATGGCCGACGGTAAGCCGGCATGGAGATTACGCTGGATTGCGCAGGCCCTACTTGTTCTGGCCTCGCCCGCTCCGGGCATCATCACGATCTTAACGAGTGATCGGCTCTACGGTATCAGGGCCCGCATCAAAGCTATCGCAGTCATGTGTGCCGTAAGAATGCATCGGGTCACAACAATGCTGTCGCTGCTGCGCAATCGGCGAGCCGTCATCTGGAACCGTTAGCACAAGCGTTCGTCCGACGGCGTCAGGCCGGCATGGGTACCTTGCCAAAGGCCGAGTTGTGGGTCAGTTCCAGCAAGTCACTTCGCTGACCGAACGACCACAATATCCAGCCCAGTTCGTAGCTACGGCATTCCAGCCGAAGTCCGACACCGGCATTTTCAATTAGCCCGGACTCGTGTCCGGAGTAGGCGTTTGTGATTGCGCGCAGCATCCTGGGCGCCCTCGTTGTCAGCTCCTGCTTGCGGAGCTGAGATCGGATGGTCAGCCCGAGATCGGGCACCAGCATCGAGCGGCGAAGCTGGTTCTTGCCCAGTACCCAGGTAAATCCCTTGACTAGGGCATCCCGCGCCCCCCGAACCCGGTAGCGCTCTGCCCATTCAAGCAACGCCGGAGCCATGCCATACTGGTGCACCGAGTAGACTTCATAGAAATCAAGCACGCGCCCACCAGCCGCATCGAAGAACCAGGGCCACTCGCCGTCGGGGCCTTGAAGCGCAATCAACTTGCGCACGCAGGCCTCTGCCATGGCGAGTGCGGATGACTCGCCTGCGAATTCACCGTAGTGATAGCACGCAATTGAGAGATAGATCTGCGTCGCGAACGAAGCGAAGCGTCGCCGAAATCCCGATGCTGCGTCGAAGAATAGCCCTGATCCAGTGTAAAATCGCTCTTGGAGAAAGCGATACAGCGGAGCGGCGAAAGGCGCCCACTCCTTGCCGCCGGCCCTGGCCTGAGCCACCACGCCCGTCAACAGCATACCCAAATCTTGGGCCCGAAACGTCTTCCACGTCCCCTGATCGCTCAAGAGCGCCTTCACTTCACGCCCAACTTGCTCGGGCAGCTCGAGGCTGAGTTCTGCGGAAACCCAAAGCGCCATGCCGAGTGCATACTTTGGTACCGAAAGGACCGTGAGCTGGACCGCATTCCGATGGAATGTTTCCGATAGATTGATGCTGCCAGGAACGTCCTTTATCCTTGACATTCCGAGCAGAACGTTAAGCGTGTAGAACACATCGCTGCGCCGTAAAGACTCGTTCGGCGAAGCGCGCCCGTCCAGATGGTAGATATGTGACCAGCAGCCGTGTTCAGGTAGCCAACACCGCTCCAATCCTCTGAGCGCATAGCGCACCAGCGGGGAATTTTGCGAGAGATCGGGCATCAAAGTCCCACTGTTGATCGGGTTGATGTTCATCGAAGAACTATGATTTAACTCGTTCCAATGTCTGCGGATGACTCAACCCGAGACTCAAGTCAGGAGAGACCCGATCTCGCGCAAATACTGACCGTAGCCACTCTTCTCCAACGGTCGCGCCAACTCTTCGATCTGGTTGCGCTCGATGAATCCCTGCCTCAACGCAATTTCCTCAAGGCAAGCGACCTTCATGCCCTGGCGCTTTTCAAGCGTCTGCACGAACATAGCCGCATCGATTAGCGACTCCACTGTTCCGGTATCTAGCCAAGCGAACCCCCGTCCCATCCGCTCGACATGGAGCGCCTTGGCCGAAAGATACTGCATCTGCAGATCGGTGATCTCGAGTTCCCCGCGCGACGACGGCTCAATGCGCCGTGCGTAGCGCACGACGTTGTTGTCGAAGAAATAGAGACCTGTGATCGCCCAGTTCGAGCTCGGCTGCTTCGGCTTCTCCTCGATCCGCAGCGCGCGATCGCCCTCGTCGAACGTAACGACGCCATACCTCTCCGGGTCTCGTACATGATAGGCGAAAACGGTTGCACCTTCCTCACGCTCGGCAGCCCTTGCGAGCATTTCGCTCAGGCCGTCGCCAAAGAAGATGTTATCTCCAAGCACCATCGCAACACGATCGCTCCCGATGAAGTCTGCGCCGACAATGAACGCATCCGCCAGACCGGCGGGTCGGGGCTGCTCCGCGTAACTGAGCCTAACTCCCCATTGACTGCCGTCCCCCAATAGGCGCTCAAACTGACACCGATCTGATGGTGTGGTTATGATAAGAATCTCGCGCACGCCTGTCAGCATCAGCGTTGACAAGGGATAGTAGATCATCGGCTTGTCATAGATGGGCAGTAGCTGCTTGCTCACCGCTCTCGTGATTGGATACAGTCGAGTTCCGCTGCCACCAGCCAGCACAATTCCTTTCAGCATCGATTCTACCTTCCGGGAGTTGGTCGAGACAAGTTTCGAGAGAACAACGCCATAACGGCAATCGAATGCCTAAGACGCGTTCTGCCTTGGATGAATCGAGGCGCGAATTCCGCGGCCGTCGCGCGGCCGTCTGGTACTGTTCGCTCGTGATCGCCTCAAGCTGCGGCACTCGGATTCCGCGATGAGCGAGCAAGTCGAAAATCGCTTGGGCAAACCCATGCCAAGTCGTCTCACCCTGTCCGGCAAGATGAAAGATGCCGGCCATGGCTCTACGATCGCGGGTTAGCAGCCGCGCTGAGAGCTGAAGGATCGCCGACGCAAGGTCGAGCGCGGAAGTCGGATTTCCGCATTGATCCTGAACGACTCTGACGACTGGTTGCGATTCACAGAGCCGCAGCATCGTCCGAACAAAATTGTTGCCGTGGGGACTATAAAGCCATGAAGTGCGAATTACCGTTGCGAGCGGGTGAGCCGCTAGAACGGCAGCTTCGCCCGCGAGCTTCGATGCGCCGTACACATTCATTGGCGCAGGAACATCGCTTTCCTCGTAAGCATCCAGCTTTGTGCCGTCAAAGACATAGTCGGTTGAGATTTGGATGAACGGTATATTCATTTGCCATGCGACATCGGCCAACGCGGCCGCTGCGTCGCGATTAATGCTGAAGGCTCTTGCTACTTCCGATTCTGCTAGGTCCACCGCCGTGTAAGCGGCAGCGTTGATGATCATGGACGGTGCGAATGGATCGATCGCCCGTCGGAGTTCCCCATGAGTCTCCAGATTGAGTTCGCTGCGTCCAAGGGAGACCACGGGCATGCTGTGCAGCACCGCGAGGTCATGAAGACACCTTGCCAACTGACCGTTGCGACCAGCAATGAAAATGGGCCTTTCCGTCATTCTCAGCCTCAATGTTGTGTAGCCAAGAGCCCTAGACGCGAGCCGTCATAAACCCCGCTGCGGGCACGCTCCCACCACGCGCGGCTCTTGAGATACCATGCGACTGTTTCGGTCAGCCCCTGCTCGAACGTTCTTGTGGGCCGCCAGCCGAGCTCACGGCGAGCTTTCGACGCGTCAATCGCGTAGCGGACATCGTGTCCCGGACGATCCGGCACAAAGGTAATCATCGATCGTCGCGTTGCCGGACCGGGATACAACCTGTCGACGACGTCGCAGATCTGGGTAACCACGTCGAGGTTCGAGCGTTCGCTATCGCCGCCGAAATTGTACTTCTCGCCGGGCCTACCTTCCGACAGAAGCGTGATCAAACCTGCCGCATGATCTTCAACATGCAGCCAGTCGCGCACGTTTCGGCCGTCGCCGTACACCGGCAGCGGCTTGCGCTCGATCGCATTAAGAATCATCAAGGGGATGAGCTTTTCTGGAAATTGAAACGGGCCGTAGTTGTTCGAGCAATTCGATACAATGACCGGCAGGCCATAGGTCTTGAACCATGCAAGCGCGAGATGATCCGAGGCTGCCTTGCTCGCTGAATAGGGCGAGCTCGGCTGGTAAGGCGTTTCTTCCCGGAAGAAGTCGGCAAGTCCGAGTGAGCCGTAGACCTCGTCTGTCGAGACGTGAACGAAGCGAAACCGCTTTCGTCGTGACACCGAGAGGCCCTCATAATATTTTCTGGCTGCTTCCAATAACGTGTAGGTCCCCACGATATTCGTGGCAATGAAAGCGGCCGAGCCGGTGATCGAGCGGTCGACGTGACTCTCGGCTGCGAGGTGAATGATCGCGTCAGGCTGGTAGCTGCTGAACACGAAATCCATGGCCTCGCGGTCGCAGATATCCTGCTGCTCGAACAAGTATGACTTTCGCCCCTCGATAGACGCCAACGAGGCTGAGTTGGCCGCATAGGTCAGCTTGTCGACATTGATCACTGCAGCGCCCTTCTGTAGCACCAAGCTACGGCACACTGCAGAGCCGATAAATCCCGCTCCCCCGGTCACCAGAACGCGCATCTGACCGCTCTCCGTCACTCGAAAATGGCCGTAAGCTGGTCCAGCCTGGGCAGGGACCTGTCTTTTGGCGACACTTGGGCCTCGACTGTTGTCACCGGCCACTCGATCGCCAGTGCCGGATCGGCCCAATAGAGCCCTCCGTCATGGCTTGGAGCGTAGACCTGGTCGACCTTGTAGAACACGACGGTCTCAGGTTGCAGCGTGCAGAAACCGTGCGCAAAGCCTTTCGGGACAAGCAGTTGCTCGCCCGTTTTGCTATCCAGCTTGACAGCTAGATGCCTTCCGAAGGTCGCCGAGGAACGCCGAAGATCGACCACGACATCCAGGATGGCGCCGCTTAGCACTCGTATGAGCTTGGCCTGGGCGAACGGCGGTCGCTGGAAGTGCAAGCCCCGGATTGTCCCGACCTGATCTGAGCTGGATTGATTGTCCTGAACGAAATCGACAAGAATCCCTTTCTCTGCGAATGCAGATCGCTGGAATGTCTCGCAGAAATAACCCCGCGCGTCGGATACTCGATCCGTTTGAATGATCTTTATATCTGGGATCTCTAAACACCGTACTTCCAGCATGAAAGCGTCCTCCCGTACGTGGTGCTCAGTCCCGCCAGAAGGCGCAACGAAGTCTTCAAAGCACCGATCGAAATTGCTCTCGTCGAAACTGCCTTCGCCGTTGTCCTTCGAGCCGTCATGATGGGCGCTCGCACATGCCACGCGTCTCCAGTGCGGGAGGAATTCGACTTCTTGAGCCGAGTCGCATCGCCATGCCAGCACGCGGCTCATTCAAGGCGTTCGAATGTCGTTGAATGATCGCGAAGACCCGCCACGCTTCTTCCTGCACGATCGGTCCCGCCGGGCCATCCTTTAACCACCATAATTCAAATATCATTTAATTCCATCCGCCGATTATCGTCGGGCGCAGCAGCGACTCCCCGCAAAATTGGCCAAAAAGGCCCCTTCCGTGGACCGTCGTTCAATTAATACCCGAATAACATTTAATTTGGCAATCATATTTTTCTGCGTTATATTCATTTAATAAATCATATACCAAACGCTCGCATGCGGGCGACCAAACCGACGTGTTCCCGAGCCAGACAGGTACCCCATGCTTCAGAGCAATCTTCTACAGACCGACAGAACACGCTTGCCTCTGGGCGGCCAGGCCCAGTCGAACCAGATCAACGGCGGGGGAATCGGCGATCTCGTCAAGTTCGCGGTCATCTTTGCAAGGCGTCGATATCTTATGATCATCGTCACCGCCGCTCTCGTATTCGCAGCCGCGATGCTCTACCTGCGGTTCGCTCCCCCAACCTACACAGCTCAAGTACAAATCCTGCTGTCGAATCCTCGAGCTCAGTTCGTCCAGCAGCAGTCACTCCTTCCAGAGCCGGTCGTCGACGCGGCCCAAATCGAAACGCAACTTCAGATGATAAGGTCGCGGGGGATTGCAGCAGCAGTCATAACGCAGCTGAATCTCGCCAACGATCCAGACTTTACGGGTTCACGTTGGTCCTTCAGCTCGCTACTGTATCGCATTCGAAACCGCGGTCAGCAGCCGGAGCACGATTCGAAGGCTGATACGCCCACGGAAGGCGCGATCGCCGCGTTGCTGGATAGGCTCTCCGCGTACAGGATCGGATATAGCAAGATCATCGAGGTTAGCTACAGTTCGAGCAACGCGGAACGCGCGGCGGAGATCGCCAATGCCGTGGCCAACGCGTACATTAACGACCAGATGAATGCGAAATTCGAGGCCACGCGAACGGCAGCGAGTTGGCTGCAGGAACGTCTCCAAAACCTCAATGAGCAAGCACTGACGGCCGAACGCGCCGTGAGCGCATATAAGTCCCAAAATAACATCGTCTCGACCGGCGGAAAATCGATTGATGAACAGCCCGTCAACGATCTCAACGCCCGATTGGTCGCTGCCCGAACCCAGACTTCCGATGCACAGGTCAAGTTCAACCGCTTCGACGCCGTCCTACGCGCCAATGCAGCTGGCTCCTCCACCATCAGCGCTCCTGACGCGGCGAGTGCCGAGGTCCTCCAGAGCGCGATCATCAATACGCTTCGCCAGCAATATCTCGAGTTGTCACGTCGCGAAGCCGATTGGTCAGCCCGGTTCGGCCGCGACCATCTGGCGGTTGTCAACCTGCGCACTCGGATACGCGACATTCGCACATCCATCCTCGAAGAAGTTAAGAGGCTCGCCGAAACCAGCAGAAACGAATTGGAAGCTGCTCAGCAGCGGCAGCAGGAGCTCGAGAAGCAACTTGCTCGCGCCGTCTCGCAATCACGCCTGACGAACTCAGCAGAACTGACAATACGGGAGTTGGAGAGCCGAGCGAAAAGTCTGCGCGCCATGCATGAGGCCTTTCTGCAGCACTCCATGGGGGCGACCCAGCAGGAGACATTTCCGATTTCGGAAACACGGGTGATCTTTCCCGCCTCCCCGCCGGAGCGCAAGAGCAAGCCGAAGGCAAACTTGGTGCTCGGTTTCGGCTTGGCCGCCGGGCTAGCACTCGGGATCGGCTTGGCTCTTCTGAGAGATGTTTTGGACAGAGTTTTCCGCACGTCCTCACAGGTGGAGACTGCACTGGAGCTGCCGTGCTTGTCGCTGGTCCCCTTGCTGTCGTCTCCGAAGGGGCAGAAGTCTACCGCCCGATCCCAGCAACCGGATGAAGATCTGCGATCACGCACGATCTCAAACGTTCCGACGCTTCACCGAGCCGTCATCGGGATGCCGCTCTCCCGCTTCACGGAAGCCATCCGTTCGATCAAGCTCGCTATAGACCACACCCCCGCGAAGGCCTCCAACCAAGTGATCGGAATCACGTCGGCTCTGCCAAATGAGGGCAAGACGACGATTGCAGCCTCTCTAGCTCACCTCATCGGACATAGCGGTAAGCGAGCTATTGTCGTCGATTGCGACCTTAGAAACCCTTCACTCTCTGCGGCTATGGCTCCGAAAGCTGCATTCGGTTTACTCGAGGTGGCGAACGGAAAGCGTTCGCTCGAAGAAGCGCTGTGGCACGACCCCAGAACCAATCTTGCATTCTTGCCAGCCGTCCGGCGTGGCCCTATCCTTCATACGAGCGAGATCCTTTCCGCCGAAAACATAAGCAAGCTATTCGACCGTTTGCGGCAGACCTATGACTACGTCATAGTTGATTTCCCGCCACTCTCGCCCCTGGTAGACGTGCGTGTCACTGCGCCGTTGGTCGACTGCTACGTTCTCGTCGTCGAATGGGGACGGACGAAAATCGATGTGGTTCAGCATGCCCTGCATACTGCGCCGACCATCTCCGATTCCTTGATCGGCGTCGTCCTTAACAAGACCGATATAAGGGCAATGGCACGGTACGACGCTCACCGGAGTGATTACTACGATGACAGCCACTACGTCAGATATGGCTTGTCGGTCTCTTAGGATGACCCCCTCTAACTTGCGTCGAGCCAAAACGATGGAGTCAGGCGCCTTCTGCAACATGCACTTGGTTTGAGCGGGTCAGAGCCAGAAGTGGTGTAAAATGGTTGTCCAATCTGCAATGCTCGCTGTGCCTGCGGCGGTCGCTGCGGCTTTTGCTGTGGTCGAGAACCTAAAGAGTCCAGTGGTGCTATCGGGCATTCTTGCGGCCGCTATACTGGCCGTCGGCCTCTTCGCCAAGCCGTCAACCCTCACCTCCTTCGCAAAGCTTCTGCGGCCCCTTATAATTCTGGCTCTTGCCGCACCCGTGCTTTGGATCGCACTGCAAGTTGTTCCGATCCCGCTCCGCGGGCTCGGAAATCAGATCTGGGCGACGGCGTCGGCCGCTCTACACCAACCTCTCGCACAGAGGTTCTCGGTTGATGTACACGAGACGGTACTGGCGCTTTCACATTACAACATTGTCCTCGCTGCCGCCCTCGTCACCGCGGTCGTTGCTCTGGACACACATCGGGCGGCGCAGGTCCTCTATATCCTTGTATCGATCACCGCCGTCAGCTGTATATTTTCGATCTGGAGAAACAACAACCTGGGTGGCTCCTGGCCCGCCGAACAAGCTTGGACCGGCTCGACCGCGGCAGCACTTGGTGTCCTTCTCTCCACTGCAATGGCTATCCGTGCGATCGACCAATTGCGGCGGCCTAGACGATCGCCTCGCTCGCCGACAGGACCGCTCGCCATTCTTAGCAGCGCGTTTCTATCATTGATCATCTCGCTTGTGGCGATCGCACTTTGTAGCGGTTCGACAGCGCTGATTGCCGTGCTGCTCGGGGTGACAATCATCCTCACGGTGGTCGCAATTCGCAAATGGTTCTTTGGCCTGTGGGGCAGAGCTGGTGTTCTCTCAACCGCCACCATGTTGTTCGTCGCCAGCCTCACTTTCGTTCCGATCAATCGGAATGCTGACCTGACGATTGCCTTATCGACGCAAACTCGGGCCGCAACCGAGCGGATGCTACAGGACACTCACCCGATCGGGACCGGTGCAGGCACTTTTGTTGTGCTTCTGCCGATTTATGGAGACGTTGGCATGGTCCCAATGCGCGAACGGCCGACCGCTGCCGCGGCGGTCGCGGTCGAAATGGGACGTACGTTCCTCTGCGGGCTATTGATAGTCACCGTCATCAGCGCCTGCATCTTGTTCGGGCGCGCGTTGTCTCGCAATCAGGCTTACCTATATCCAGCCGTCGGCGCAGGCGCTTGCGTATCGTTGACAATACTGGCCTTTGCCGAAAACGGCCTTTTCGATTTATGGACATCACTGTTGGTGGCGACGGTCTACGGCCTGGCTTTCGCTCAAAGCCTGTCCGGTACAGCCCGCGACGTGGAATCCATCAAGTTGCGGCAGCCTACACAGGACGCCAGCGACCGAGCCACGGCAGCGCGACGAATTCATTCGGCCATCTTCGCTTTCCCATGGCCTCTGACACGCGTTGTTCTGACAATGATCGGATTGCTGTTGGCTGCGCAAGCAGCTTTGATGGTTTCGCAAAGTTGGCCGTTTGGTGATCGCCTCTCTGATACATCGGTTGCCGGTTCGAACGAAGCCTTGATCTCAGCGCACCAATCCACGCGCGGGGAAGTCGCCGCTGCAACTGTGCGCCTCAAGTCTGACAAGGCCACGGACCCGCAGAACACCGGCCGGTCCACGGACTTAAATGCTTTTTCTGCAGTGCTGGAATACTCGCCCCTTCGAGGCGACGTTTGGCTCATGCTGGCGGCGCTTTCAAAGCAGCACGCGGCGACTTATGACACGACAAGCTTACTTAGGATGTCCTACTATACTGCACCAAACGCGCTGGATCTTATTCCACTACGGCTTTCCGTCGCTCTCGGCATTGACGCTGCGATCAAGGATCCTGAGCTACGAGATCTTATCCGGCGCGACCTTAAAGTTGCGATTACCGGCCGCACCGCACTCGGGCCAGCTATCGCCGCCGCATACCAATCGGCATCGGCCGACGGCAGGGCGCTTGCCGAGAGCTCGATTTCGGAGCTCGACCCAAGCTACCTCCACAAGTTGCGTTCGCAAGGCCCATAGCGTTTTCCAGCAGTGTGTCCGATCGCGCCCAGATCGGTCCTGATTGATAATCGGGCTGGCGGTAAAGATCCGATTAAATTTATCATGTTGCGACCAATTCAGGTTGAATAATATATTTAAATTCATAATATATTAATTATTAACCGCATGCGCTCCTGTTGATTGGCCATGAATTTTATCAACCGGCATATCGGCGACCATGAGAGCGATCTAGCTCTCGTCAACTCACGATCGTCCATTGCTGATGAAGGCAAATGGCCCGTCCGGTACGACTCTGTTGAATTCGTAGCGATCTGCGCCGATATCGCGACCATTCTATTCGCCGGCTTCCTTTCCGCGCTTCTTTCACACGGCAGCCCGGCACCAGCTGGCCTAGGCCAGGCATGCGCCTACGCGGCCGCAGCATCAGTATCTTTTGTCTACATTCTGAAAGGCAGGGGACTGTATCGGCCAACAGAACTCCTCGTTCTCCGAAGCCAAGTTCGCGCCATTTGCCTCACGTGGATTTTGTTGCATGTGCTGGCCGCCGCTGTAGAGATGCTGGATGACAAGCCACAGTTCTTCCGAGGTGCCGGCCTCCTGTTTGCGGCACTCGGCCTGGCATCTTTGATTGCGCAACGGTGCGTTGCCAGGACACTGCTAATAAAATGCTTCAGCGGCAGGAAATTCGCTCGGACGAATCTCGTCCTGATCACCGATCAGCCGCCTTCGAATCATGCTGGTCTGTCGGAGACTCTTGCGGTCCTCGGCTATTGCGTTAAGGGCCGCTTTGGGTTGCCTGCGATGGGCTCGGACCCCGGTTCCAGAAA
This sequence comes from Bradyrhizobium sp. 147, assembly GCF_023073935.1. Taxonomy (NCBI): domain Bacteria; kingdom Pseudomonadati; phylum Pseudomonadota; class Alphaproteobacteria; order Hyphomicrobiales; family Nitrobacteraceae; genus Bradyrhizobium; species Bradyrhizobium sp. 147. The sequence continues at coordinate 18,431 of NZ_JADPKL010000097.1, forward strand.
ACGGCTCAGCTGCCGCGTGATCGAACATATTCGGAATTCCGAAGTCGATAAAATCGTGCTGGAGGCCAATCCCGAACGTTGGGCCGACCTTCGTGCCTTTATCTCCGACCTGAGGGTGCTGCCATTCCCTATCGTGTTCGTCCCGGTAGGTGCCGCATCCGAACTGCTTCGACATCCGACGAGGAGCTTGGGAAGTGCCGCTTGCGTGGAAATCCAGCCGGGCCCCCTCACGGCAATCGAGCGCGCAAGCAAGCGAATAATTGATATTATCGGCGCGGGATTTGCTTTGATGGTCTTTGCACCATTGCTCGCCATGGCTGCGGTCGCGATCAGACTGGATTCTCCCGGTCCGATCCTCTTCAAGCAACAAAGATGCGGCTTCAATGGCCGAATATTTTCCATCCGAAAGTTTCGGACGATGCATGTGCTTGAGAATGGACCTGTCGTCGTTCAGGCAACGCCTCTTGATCCTCGCATTACCAGGGTTGGCAGATGGCTACGGCGAACGAGCTTCGACGAGCTGCCGCAGTTGTTGAATGTCCTCGACGGCAGCATGTCACTGGTAGGCCCACGCCCCCATGCCGTGGCCCACGACGGACAGTTCGAAAAGCTCGTCCGGAAGTACGCCTTCCGGCGCCGAGTGAGACCCGGATTGACCGGATGGGCTCAAATCCATGGCTGCCGTGGACCAACGCCTACAGCGACCATGGTTGAGCGACGTGTGGAGTACGATCTCTGGTATATCGACAACTGGAGTCTTCGGCTAGACCTCGCAATCCTGCTGCGAACTCCCATGGAAGTGCTGCGGGGGCGCAACGCCTGTTAAGCGAACAGGATCGCGGCGCCACGCCGGCCCATGGACGGCAATTCACGCCCGTTGCCGAAACTTCGGAGCCGGTTCCCCTATGCGAAACTCCTCGATCCGACGGCCGGATTTCATGGCAGCAACCAACCACCGCGGCCGCTTGCCACGTCCCGACCAGGTTTCGGAAGTCTGCGGGTTGCGGTATTTCGGTAGCACGCGCGGATATTTGCGCCTCGGTTTGCCGGTCGCAGAGACGCCTGGCCCGCCTGTTTCGGCTAATACAGCCATGCCACCGCCGAGAACCGCCAGGCGCTTCTCCAGTTCCTGCTTTTCCGCCTTGATTCGATCCGACAAAATGCCGCTAATTTCCTCATGAAGCGACCATAGATCGTCGAGGGACATCGCTTCTAGTTCGAGCTTCTTGGTCGACATGCTAGCATCCTGTAGTTGCGCCCATTTAATATTGCCCCGGCCGGGTAATCAAGAACCAAGAGGGTCAACATTACAAAAACATGTGGAACCGAACGACAAGTTCGTGCTCCACATAACTGCGTCGCCGGTTCTAATCAAGACAGAAAAATGCACTATCCCCCTCAATTTAATTCGGCCAAAGCAACGTCACGCGCCTTACGTGCACCGACGCCTCCACTCAAGCGAAGAATGCACGTTAAGCGGGCCGTGGGATCAATCTGCCGCGCCGCACTCTCGGCGGATAGGCCCGGCGCGCGAGGCCGCCTTTCGTAGTCGACAATCCACCTGAATTGCGACCATCGGCCTGCCGCAATCGCGAGCTTATGATTGCGATGTCTCTTAGCGCGAGCCCTCGCAGCTGGATTTGCAGCTTCAAAGCCTGGATGTCGGTCAATGCAGCCGACGGAGCGATAAACCGGCTGATCGCCGCTTCAAGGCGCCCCATTGGGCAATCAATAGCGTCCAATGTTTCTTTTCGGGCTTGCAGCAAGGCTTCTGGCCTTTCAATACGTCGATTAAAAATAATGCTCGCAATATAATATTAAATAATATACTATTTATTTATTGTCGCGTCAAATTTGAAAGACCGGTCTCGGTCCCTGTCCGTAACTCGCCGCGCCAACAACGATATTCGGCGTGGAGATGACAGGCAGGTAGGGGCATCAGTCGAACGGTGACGAGAAATGCTATGCGAAGGCAAGATCTCGAAGCCATGGATTTCGAGGAACTCTGGCTCCTTCACGAGGAGCTGACGAAGATTCTCGCCGAAAAGATCACCGCCGAAAAGCGGGAACTGGAAAAGCGTCTTGCGCAACTCAACCAGCCGGATCAATTCGGCGAAGCTGAAATCGGGGCGTCTGAGACGGGGACCGGCCAGCCCCGTCGCAAATACCCGAAGGTCGTACCGAAGTACTACAACCCGCTCCAGCCAACAGAGACTTGGTCAGGACGTGGTAAGCAGCCCCGCTGGCTGGTTGCCGCCCTCCAATCAGGCCACACGCTGGAGGAGTTCAAAATCCGCGAGAACGGCGAATCGTCCGAAGGGAATGCTGGTGGTCGAGAGCATTCCTAGCTCTGCGCGACTGGACGCACCTCGGGTCGGCTGAGAATGTTCAGTCCTGCGGATTGGGGCAGCCGCCTACCCACCTGGAGCATGTAGCAGATCGAAAACCCGCTCTGCCAAGACCTGCCGCCACGATCTCTCGAGAACGCTCGTGTGACGGTCGCAGGCTCTAGACCTTTCCCGCACGAACTGCGGTCGTCGCATTCAGCAGAAACTGTAAGGTTCTAGCTCTTGGCACAGACCACAATCCACGTCGGTTCGCGCTGGTTCTTGTCGAGACAACGGCCGCCTCCCTGCGGTAGTTTCTGAGGTCCAGAACGTTCATCGCCAGGAGGGGCACGCGTGTGGCCGGTAAGCGTGCTTGCATCAACTGTCGCATGAACTGCAGGCGCGGAATCAGTCGGGAGCGCAACGCGTGCGGAATCTCGACGCCAAGCAGCTCAGCAAGAGCGAACAGCTGGGTTTCGACTGCGTTCTTCATCAACTCGCTCGAGACAAGAGAGCTAAGCTCCCCCCAATCGAGGCCCTCGGCGGAATTGCTTAGATCGCGTAATTCAACAAGGTGCCGCAGGTCGAGGTCGCCGAGCCAATAACCATAGTCTTGAAACTGATCATGGATGATCAACATGAGCGCTTGGTAGGTAGGCCTGGGGATATAGACGCGTCCCCGTCCCAGCGGCGCAGGGACGCAATGGTTCAGCGCATGCCCGAAGCTCTGGTAGAGGTACGCAGGACCTGGAGCTGCCCGCTGCAGGTCGATGGTGCCGACATCCTGCGACCGATTCAGCTCGACGTGCCATCTCTGGCTTTCGGAAGGGGCCTGGTAATCGATATCGTATCCAATTGCACATAGAGCGGCGACTGCCGTTCTGGCTTCGTCTGGCATAATCATGATGTCCAGATCAGACATTAACCGAACGCCTCGTCGCTCCTCGGGCGCGGTCGCCAGTGTCGATGCCCCCTTGAGCATGATCGGCGTAATTCCCAAGCTGTTCATCGCAACGACCGCTTCTTCCAGTTGGGCGATGAGCCGATTGTTGCGCAGCACGTTTCGGCGGTGGATCTGGCGAATATATGTGCAGACGTCCTCCGGCAGCATCGATGCGAATTTGTCGACAAAATCGATGAGCGCCGGCGTCGTCAGAGTCTGGTTTGCGAGCCCGATTACGGGCGTCCACTCTACATTGACCGGTGGCATGCCTCGCAAGCAATTGCAAAGGCTCGTCAGTGCGGCGCTATGTCTTGCCATTGCACAAATCCATAATCAATCGCCGAGCCTCCACGGCCTCGCAATAGGTGAGTTGAAGCGATCGCGCTCCCGCGACAATCCGCTTCAAAGCAAAAAAGCCGGCCTGCGAAAGTCGTCCGTCAGCAGCAAATGCGTTCTCGATGAGCCGCTTCATCGAATCCAACTGATCTATCGCGGTCAGTTCGGCCGGACCGCTCGCGACCCGGTTCAAGAAGATGACCCAGCTTGCGGAAAAGCATTGGTTCTGTGCAGCCGGAATTGGTACGTACCGCACCAGAACGCCGTCGGAGCGGCAATGCGTCGCGTCGTGCCGGTCGCCATCTAGTCGCGAGAGAAAGCCCCACGATCCCTGCTTGAGGGTGAGAGCAAACGGGAGTCCGCAGATCGTTCCGTCAGCTTCAACCAGCGCAACATCATCGCCGGCATACCGAAGTCCGGCGTCCACCAGTTGCAGTGTGAAGGTAGACTTCCCAACTCCCGGTTGGCCGCATAACAGCAGGCCCATACCGTCTTTCACGAGAGAAGCGGCATGAAGGGAGAAGACCCAACGACTGTTTCGAATGAGCCGCTCGGTGATGTAAGCTTTGATCGTGGGGGCCAGCGCTTCGACTTCACATCTGGAGATGCGGGCATCCTCTCCGCGGAAGAACACGTGCCCGTCCAGCATCATTGCTTCGATGGCAACGTCGACGTCGCAGCCGGCGCTCTGGTCCGGAACACAAAATAACGGAAGCAGCCGATTCAAGAGGTCCCGATTTGCGGCCCGGACGCCTATTCTGTGCCGACCCAGGATCGCTGAGAAGGCACAATCGGTCGGCATTCGCCAATCGACTTCAAGCAACGCTCGATCGATCCAGACATTTACAACCTGTCGCGTGAACTGGCGTGCCGTTTGCTCGTCAATGCCTAGCGCACCAAGCCCCTGACAAATTTCTTCCAGAGAGGCGCCTTGTGCCAACTTACACCAAATGAATGCCCCTACTCGGTCCAACTCAAAAATCTTCTGCCCTGCTTCGCTGAAGAGCATTGATCGACCCTCCAGCAGCGCGAATACTGTATCCGGAGCCGGTCTCAACACCATCTCTGCCGACGATCTTTCCAGCACGGCTCCAACCAATGTGAACAGGTCTGCCTCGCTCTGCACCGACGAGGCGGCGACAGCGTCTGGGAGGCGCTATTGTCGCGGCACCAACGAGACGGCCGTCGCCCGCGAGATTCAGTCTAGCCCGGCCTGCGGCGCTGCAATTCCCGTTCAGCCGAACACATGCCATCCGATCGGGCTCGTTTCAAAAATGACAATCCGGCCGGTCAGGCCGCCAGCTGACCGTCCTTGCCCCCTCCCTGCGGAGAAATGTTCAACACCTGCTTTCCAAGAAGGCTCGCTCTCGCGATCAACCGATGAGCATCCAATAGGTACCGATAAGCTTCGCGATCGGCACTCCGTTCTCTCAGAATGCGCTCCTTCTCGCCAATGCTTAGCAATTCAGCGCGCATCTGAGCCAACTGCGGTGTATTCGAGGTGAGGTTGTGCTTGTTAAGAATTGATTCCCACATCGTCTCCTCCAGTCGCACGAACTTGGACGAGTTTAGCTTACGTGATTGGCAGCAATTAACAACGATATTTGCATATTTATCGCATAATCAAAATTTGTTCCATATTTGAACCTCGCGTAACTATTTAATACCTACGAGCAAGCCGCAGCACGCAGCGAACGCCATGACGAGAATGAGGGGTTGCTGAAGCCAAACGAGGAAAGGCCGGACATCTTTGGCGAGGGACATCGTGCCGTACAGCCCCCGCGTAAGAAATAAATTGGCCAAGAGTCGCAAATCAGACCGACAATGCAAATTTTAATTTGCACATTAAATAAAGACGGAGAATATTAACGAACTGCACGAGGGGAGTGAGACCAGTGATCCGGTGGGCTGATCTGTCCGTCAAGACCAAGATAATGGTTTCGTTACGAGCGGAACATTCCGCGCGAAGCCGCAGGGATTTGGACATGACAATTGTTAAGCGCCTCCCAGAAGCTTTCGGTTGAGGTCGCAGCACTATTCAGGGTTGCCGAGCGAAAGCCGGCGGTATCCCCATTTCGCCAAGCAGGAATCCGGTCGGTTGGAGAAGCGTCGTCACGAGCAAGCTGCCCCTTGCTCGAACAACGACCCCAGGTGCGATGCCCCCCAGTTAACCCGCACCGACGAGAGCGCACTCCAGCCAGCCGGCCCTTTTATTCAACCGTCAAATTATTTCAGGGAGGCTCGCATGGGTATGATTATGGTCAAGTGCCCGCAAACCGGTCGCGCGATCCCGACCGGCATCAAATCCGATCGTGAGACTTTCCTGCGGAGCATCGTGTTTTTCGGCAATACTCGTTGTCCGACCTGTCAGGCTAATCATAACTGGTTCGCCCGCGAGGCTTGGGTCGAAGAGCCGATCATCCGGACGGCGGAGATGCTTCGCGCGGCTCCCTCGTGCTGATGCAAAAGACGTGGCCGTTCTAGAGAGTGCGTCCAAATTCCCTTTTCCTGATGCAGGCATTTTGTTGCGACGCGTTAGAATGCTCGAAAATGGAATGCGCGAAAATATTTCCGCGTATCGTCGTAAAGCGAACGGACGGCGCGATGATCCATCGCTTAGACGTTATTGGCACGTCATCACAAATTCGAGCTTCCCGTCACGGATTCGGCAAGGGCCTGTTTGGGGATGTTGTAGTGAGTAGTGGGGTTTGCAGCCTGGCTGTTCTGCGTCACGCAACGATCGAACTCGTTGGCCTGCTCGCTCAATTGCAGCGGCTCCGGGAGAAAGTACGAAGAGCGGAAGCACGTCGCTCGGGAGAAAGGGGGCGATCGGCATCCGCCTCGCGCACGCGAACGCCCCGAGCAACAAGGTATCGCACGCGGCTGTAGCCGTCGTGACCCTGACCAAGATCACCTGCAAGCGTCCTATTGTTCCGAAACTCTACGCGCGACGCGCGCTTGCGCGAGGCATCGATCGTCTCAGCGCGAGTAGCGGTCCGATGATGCGCTGCGAATATCCAGTTGTACGATGCGCATGTTTTCGGCCCGGACTAAATTCAGCGACGTGGGGCATCTTGCCGAGAATAAAGAGACGAGCAGACCACGATCACTCCTCGATCCGAATTGAGGACGGTGATCGCTGAAAGGCCGCTGATCGCTTGCTAGAATACCCGTATCGCCAGACATCCAAGCCATTGAAAAGCTTGGTGGGCGCACCAGGGCTCGAACCTGGGACCCGCTGATTAAGAGTCAGCTGCTCTACCAACTGAGCTATGCGCCCGAAAGGCGGTAAGGCCTTGCGAGGCCGGTCGTTTAGCAAAGCGATCCGGGTATGGCAAGCGATCGGCCGCAAGTTTTCCAAGGCTTCGTCCACAAGTCCAAAATAGCGAAAAGCCGCCGGATTCCAGCGGCTTCGCCAGGATTAATCGCGGGACAATCCGGCCCTGCTCAGAGCCGCCCCTCGCGGTCCCCATCCGGACCGCCGTCGCGGTCGAAACGGTCACGGTGGAAGTGCCCCATGCCACGCTCCATCATGCGGTCCATGCGGTGTTCCATGAAGTGACGGGGCAGGCCGTCTTCGCCGCCGCCGAATGGGCCGCGGTGGCGGGTCAGCACCGCGAGGCGGCGCTTCTGGCCCTCGTCCAGCGTCTTGTAGAGCGGATCGGCGGCATCGGCGATCTTCTTCAGGGCCGCGGAGCTGGCGCCCATGTCCTCGGCGCGCTGGCGCAGGCGGGCGATCGGATCCTCCGGCCTGTCGGTATCGCCGGGGCCGGCATTCATCCGCGCATTGGCGCGGTCGATGCGCAGCTTGGCGAAATCGCGCACGGCGGCCTCGACCGGCGGCCACAGCTTCTCCTGATCGGCATTGAGCTTCAGGCCGGCGTGGACGGCGGCGATCCGTGCGTCGATGAAGGCGGCGCGGTCCTCGGGGTTCATGCGCATGTGATGGAAGCGCTCCATCCACGGGCGATGATACTGAGCATAGACCGCGCCCGAGCCGGCGACGCTGAGCACGGCGATGGCAGCGATGGTGAACTTCCTCATACGGACCTCCTCTGGAAGGATGCCCTGAGGATGAGGGCGGCGCCGCCGACGCGCAACTTACAACTTGGACAGGAAGCGGTGTTCTTAGGACTACGTAACGGCTGATTTACCGCCAGCCACAATCGGAAATCGTTTGCAACAAAAAGGCTTCCGTGCAGCTGGCACGGAAGCCCCGTTCATCGTGCATCGAGATCAGTTCGTCGTGCTCTTGGCTTCCTTCTGGAACTCGTCGATCAGCGCCTGGCCGACGCGGCCTGCGGCGTCCTTGTAGACCGGCTCCATCGCCTTGCGCATCGCCTCGTCCTGCTCGGGCGTGAGCTTGATGATCTCGCTCTTGCCGCTCTTCTTGATCTCGGCGAGCGCGTCGTCGTTCTCCTTCTGCGACTGCGCGTTGCTGAAGGCGGTCGCTTCCTTCATCGCCTTGGAAAGCTGGTCGCGGATGTCGGCCGGCAAATCGTCCCAGAACTTCTTGTTCACGATCACGACGTAACCGATGTAACCGTGATTGGTCTCGGTGATGTACTTCTGCACCTCGTGCATCTTCTGGGTATAGATGTTGGACCAGGTGTTCTCCTGGCCGTCGACGACGCCGGTCTGGAGTGCCTGGTAGACTTCCGAGAACGCCATCACCTGCGGCAGCGAGCTGAGCGCCTTGAACTGGGCCTGGAGCACGCGCGAGGACTGGATGCGGAATTTCACGCCCTGATAGTCGGCAGGCGAGACCAGCTTCTTGTTGGCGCTCATCTGCTTGAAGCCATTGTCCCAATAGGCAAGTCCGGTGATGCCCTTGGCGTCCAGGAGCTTGAGCAACTTCGCGCCGAGCGGGCCCTCCGTCACCTTCCGCAGCGTCTTCAGATCGGGAAGGATGTAAGGCAGATCGAATACCTCGAATTCACGGATGCCGAGCGGGCCGAATTTCGAGTTGGACGGCGCCAGCATCTGCACGCTGCCGAGCTGGAGCGCCTCGAGCTCTTCCTTGTCCTTGTAGAGCGTCGAGTTCGGATAGACTTCGACCTTGACCTTGCCGCCGGTGTACTTCTCGGCGAGCTCCTTGAATTTCTCCGCCCCTTTGCCCTTCGGCGTGTCGGTGGCGACGACGTGGCTGAATTTGATGATGATCGGGTCGGCGCTGGCGGGGCCGACAAGGCCTAAGGCCAATGCCGCGACGGAGGCCGCGATCGCGAAGGTGCGCATAATCTCTCCCTGATGTTATTTGGGCCGCCCGGCGCGCGGGCGACCGTCCTCATGCCGGCTGCATCAATACAGGGCGGCGCGCCATGCGGCTATTGGCCGTTAGCAGGGCAGGTATTCATGGTGAATGCCACGAGCACCGCTGCGCGCCCTTTCCCGCTTTGCGAGCGGGAGAGGTGAAGCCCACGCGCATCGCCCGGAATGACAAGGCTTCGCTTGTCAGCTCGCCGCTGCCGTCGTCACCGTGTCGCGCTGGCGCTTCATGACGATCTTGTTCAGCGCGCCGAGATAGGCCTTTGCGGAGGCGACCAGCGTATCCGGATCCGCCGCGCGCGCCGTCATCGAGCGGCCGTCCTGCGACAGCCGCACCGAGACTTCAGCTTGCGCGTCGGTGCCTTCGGTCACCGCGTGAACCTGGTACAGTTCGAGCTTGGCCTCGTGCGGCACCAGGCGCTTGATGCAGTTGAACACTGCGTCGACCGGACCGTTGCCCTCGGCTTCCTCGATCTTGATCTGGCCGTCGACGTCGAGCTTCATGGTGGCGCGCTGCGGACCGTGGGTGCCGGCGATCACGGTCAGCGAGGTCAGCTTGATGCGGTCGTGCGAGGCTGCCATCTCCTCGTCAACCAACGCCTCGATGTCCTCGTCGTAGATGTCCTTCTTGCGGTCGGCCAGCGCCTTCATCCGCGTGAACGCATCTTCCAGCTGATTGGGGCCGAGCTTGTAGCCCATCTCCTCCAGCTTGTGCACGAAGGCGTGGCGGCCGGAATGCTTGCCGAGCACCAGGGAGGACTGCTTGAGGCCGACCATCTCCGGCCGCATGATCTCGTAGGTGGACGCGTCCTTCAGCACGCCGTCCTGATGGATGCCGCTCTCATGCGCGAACGCATTCCGGCCGACGATAGCCTTGTTGTACTGCACCGGGAACGAGGTCGCCGCCGACACCACCTTCGAGGCGCGGGTGAGCTGCGTCGTGTCGATCTTGTTCCAGTACGGGAATTTGTCGTTGCGCACGTTGATCGCCATCACAATCTCTTCCAGCGCGGCGTTGCCGGCGCGCTCGCCGATACCGTTGATGGTGCACTCGACCTGACGCGCGCCGCCGACGATGCCGGCCAGCGAGTTGGCGACCGCCATGCCGAGGTCGTTGTGGCAGTGCACGGAGAACACAGCCTTATCTGAATTCGGCACACGCTCGATCAGCGTCTTCATGAAGTGGGTGTATTCCTCCGGCACCGTGTAGCCGACGGTATCGGGGATGTTCACCGTGGTGGCGCCGGCCTTGATCACGGCCTCGACGATGCGGCACAGAAAGTCCATCTCGCTGCGGGTGCCGTCCTCGGCCGACCATTCGACGTCGTCGATCTGGTTGCGGGCGCGCGCGACCATCGCGACCGAGGTCTCGATTACTTGCTCCGGGGTCTTGTTCAGCTTCACCCGCATGTGCAGCGGCGAGGTCGCGATCACGGTGTGGACGCGGCCGCGCTTGGCAAATTTCACCGCCTCGGCGCAGCGGTCGATGTCGGCAGGGTGGGCGCGTGACAGGCCGGCGATGACCGAATTCTTGGAGCGGCGGGCGATCTCGCTGACGGCCTGGAAGTCGCCTTCGGAGGTGATCGGAAAGCCGGCCTCGATGACGTCCACGCCCATATCGTCCAGCAGTTCGGCGACTTCGAGCTTCTCCTCGAAGGTCATGGTGGCGCCGGGACATTGCTCGCCGTCGCGCAGCGTGGTGTCGAAAATGATGACGCGGTCCTTGTCGGACTTGTTCACGGTGGCCATTCTAGATTTCCTTTTGAGCTTTTGCGCCGTTCAGTGGTCTGGGCGCTTGAGGTGTCCGGTGATCTCGTACAACCCCTGAGCGCCCAGGCGCGTGGCGCCCAGCCGGCCCTCAGGGGCAGCTAAGAAGAAGCCCGCCAACAAGGAGGGTGGGCAGCAGCGCGGCCGGGATCGTGGCGGCGGCCACGGCCACCTCCCCCGAAATCCCATCGATTTGGCCGCGAATCAGCATTGCCAGACCCTTTGAGCCCTCAATCCTCGGTCAAAACCGTTGACGGTTGGTTGCCGGGAGGGGCTCGATCCGCCCGTTTCTAAACGAGAAACGCCTGCAACTGCAACGCCTAAAAGATAGTCAGTGGAACTGACCTAAATAGGAGAGATTGCAGCCCGCATGAAGCACAACGAAAACTGTCCCGGATACGCTTCGCTGCATCCAGGTTACCAGACGAGCGCAAGACGCGCCGGCTATCCCGTGCCAGTGCGGCGGGCGCGGGCCCTGTTCTCCCAGCGGTTCAGCATCTGACCGAGTTCGCCGGTGGCGACCACAGCGGCGCCGGCATTCGTGATCTCGTTGGTGTTCGCCGGCGCGTTGGCAGGCAGCCAGTCCGGCTCAGTGTACTCACGCCAGCGGCGCGCCTCCGCCCGCCTTTTGCGGGAGACGTAGTCCCGCGTGAAATAGCCGGCCGCAAATGCGATCGCGAGCAGGATGACCAGAACGACAACTTGCACAATGAACTCCGGCTTTATCCCCGTTAGCGCCTCCAATCCAAACGCATTCGAAGGTGACGAAATTGCGACCCGCCATCGCGCAGCGGTTTCGATTCCACCCCTCGCAACCGGCAGCGGACCGCACTAACCTCCGCCCGCTCGGCCGGATCAACCGGTCAGCGAACATGATCGGGAGGACGCGATGACACGCCAAGAGGCTCGTGACGAAGGGCAGCGTGACCAGGATGCTGCGCTTTCACGACGAACACTCGTCCAAGGAGTTGTACAAGGGCTTGCGCTCGGCGCCGCCGCCACAATGGCCGGAGCCGGCTCCGCCCTGGCCCAGACCGGCCCCGCCGCACCGCCGACGACGATCACCACCCCGCCACGCGATTTCGGTCCCCAGGGCGCGCCGACCACGTATTTCTGGGATCCCGACATCATCGCCGTCGATCCCTCCTTCAACGATCTCGCGCAGCCCAACACCGCGATCAAGCGTCTCTATACTGGCGTGCTGTGGGCCGAAGGCCCGGCCTGGAGCGCGCAGGGCCGGTATCTCTTGTAGAGCGACATTCCCAACAACCGGCAGATGCGCTGGAGCGAGGATGACGGCCGCGTCACCGTGTTCCGCACGCCCTCAAACAATTCCAACGGCAACTCATTCGACTTTCAGGGCCGCCAGCTCTCCTGCGAGCACCTGACGCGCCGGGTGACGCGTTATGAGCATGACGGCACCGCCACGGTGCTCGCGGACTCCTATCAGGGCAAGAAGCTGAATTCGCCGAACGACATCGTCGCACACCCCGACGGCAGCTATTGGTTCACCGATCCGCCCTATGGCGGCCAGCTCTACGAAGGCGAGCCCGACGTCGCGGGCGGCCCGAGCAATGCCGGCGGCAAGCTCAATCCGCGGATCGGACAGCCCGCCGGCTTCGTGCCGGGCAAGCGCGAGCTCCCGACCAACTGCTATCGCATCGACCCCTCGGGCCGTATCGATCTCGTCGTCACCGAAGACCAGGTGCCAGATCCGAACGGCCTGTGCTTCTCACCGGACTACAAGAAGCTCTACATCGCCTCGACCGGCAAGGGACCGGGCGACACCGGAGCGGGCGGCAAGGGCGAGATCTTCGTGTTCGACGTCGGCAGCGACAACAAGCTCTCCAACCCCAAGAAGTTCAGCGATTGCGTGATCGACGGCGTGAAGTGCGGGCCGGATGGCCTGCGCTGCGATGTCAACGGCAATATCTGGGCCTCCAGCAATGCCGGGCGCGCCGTCGGCTATAGCGGCGTGACGGTGTGGTCGCCGGAGGGCAAGCTGCTCGGCCGCATCCGCCTGCCGGAGGTGTGCGGCAACGTCTGCTTCGTCGGCCCCAAGCGCAACCGGCTGTTCATGGCGGCGAGCCAGTCGCTCTACGCGGTCTACACGGCGACGCAGGGCGCAGGCCCGGGCTGAGCGACACAAGCTCCATTGCGACGCTGCGCCGGCGTTCCTCGCCGGCGCCAATCGTTTTGATAATCCTTCGGCGCGCGAGGAAAAAAAGGCCATGCGTGTTGTGATCTGCGGTGGTGGCGTGATCGGCGCCTGCACCGCCTGGTTTCTTCGTCGCCGCGGCATCGACGTCATTGTGGTGGAACGGACAGAGATCGCGGCCGCAGCCTCCGGCAAGGCCGGCGGTTTCCTCGCACGCGACTGGTGCACCGGCACGCCGCTCGACGCACTGGCGCGGCGCAGCTTCGCACTTCATGCGCAACTGCCCGGGGAGATCGCGGGCGATTGGGGCTACCGCCCCATGACCGCCTATAGCGGCCTCGTTGTCCCCGATGGTGACGCACGGCGGAATCTGCCCTCGGCACTTGGCTGGCTCGCCAACGGCGTCGCCATCGCGCAAACCATCGGCACGACCGCGACGACCGCGATCGTTCACCCTCGCAAATTCACCTCGTTCGTCATGGATGCGGCGCTCACGCAAAGCGTGCAGCTTCGTCGCGGCCGGGTCAGCGGCATCGTGCGCGATGCGGATGGCATCACAGCGAGCGGCGTCCAGGTCGAGGGCAGCGTCATCGAGGCGGACGCCGTCGTCATCGCGATGGGGCCGTGGTCGCTGCTCGCGGCGCAATGGATGAACCTGCCCGCCATCTATGGCCAGCGCAGCCCGAGCATCGTTTATGACACCGGCGCGGATGTGCCAGCCGATGCGCTGTTTCTGGAGCATGAGGACAATGGCGGCGCGGTGTCGATCGAGGTTTTCCCACGTGCCGACGGCAGCACGCATATCACGGCGCTTTCCGACATCGCGCCGTTGCCGCTCGATCCCGCAGCCGTGACACCCGACCAGGACGCGATCGCGCGCCTGCAGGCGATGAGCGAGCGGTTGTCGCCGCTGTTCCGGCCCGAGAAGATCGTCGCGCGCCAGGCCTGCTTCCGCCCGGTGACGCAGGACGGTCTGCCGCTGATCGGCAGGGTGCCGCAGAGCGAGGGCCTCTACGTTGCGACTGGACACAATGTCTGGGGCATCCTCAATGCACCCGCGACCGGCGAGGCGTTGGCGCAGCTGATCGCCGAGGGCACGACGCAGATCGACCTTTCGCCATTCGAGCCCTCGCGCCTCGCCGCGCTCGATCCGTCGCTGCTGCACGCCCGTTGAACAGATGGGAGCATGCTGGCGGCACACGTGCATGGGCCTCGACCGAATCTGCATGCCTGACGTGCCCGAGTCACGCTGCACTCTATTTGCGCAGCAATGGACTTTAACCGGCCTCTCACAATCCTGAATGCAGTTTCACTTGCCGAGAATGCCCTCGCCGGTATAGTCGCGCCCCAATAGCTCACAAGAGGCTGTTCAAGGGAGAAAAACAACATGAAGAAGAGACTCTCTGTTGCGTTGCGAATTCGCTCGACGCCGCCGTGATCGGCGCGCCGGAGGACGCCGTCAGGAGTGACGTCAGTCTCCCGAGCTCCATCAAGTTAACCGCGAACTGATCGGAACGGCATCCGGGCCTTGCCTGGAGAGCCTTTCGCATGCGGTGCACGCAGCACCTTTTCCTCCAATTGGCAGCCAGATTGCCCGGCCAATCATCAATGCGAGCATTTCAGATTTTGATCGATGGCTTTGCCATCAGCGCTCTCTACGCTCTCGGTGCCACCGGCTTCACGCTGATATTCGGCGTCTCCGGCGTGCTCAACCTCTCCCACGGCGCCATCATGGTGGCCGCAGCGGTGGCGGCCTGGGCCGCCGCCAGCATTCTCAGCGTCGGCACCTATGCCGGTGCGCTGATCGGCGTCGGCGTCGCCCTCATCACGGCATTTGCCACCTATTTCGCAGTGGTGAAGCCGATCCAGGATTCGCGCCGCATTCCGAACGAGGAGAAGGAGATCTTCGTCCTCACGGGAACGCTGCTGTGGGGCATCATGATCCAGGAGCTGATCGCCTATTTCTTCACCAACAACGCCAAGACCGTGCTGCCGATCGTCGAGGGCGTGGTCGAGATCCTCGGCGTCCGCACGCCGCGCAATGAGATTTTCACGGCGATCGTCTGCTGCCTGGTCATCGCTCTGTTGTGGCTCCTCGTGAACCGCACCCGCACCGGCAAGGCCGTGCTGGCCGCCTCGATGAACCCGCGCGGCGTCACGCTGCTCGGCCTCGAGCTCACCAACATCTACGTCGTGGTGTGGGCGATCTATGGTATCCTCGCCGGCATCGCCGGCGTGCTGCTGGGCATGTTTCTGGGCGTCAGCTCCTACAGCGTCGGTCCGCTGACCGCGAGCGCGTTCTCCATCGTCGTGCTCGGCGGCCTCGGCAGCGTCTCCGGCTCGCTGATCGCGGCCTTCGTGGTCGGCTATCTCGAGACCCTGACCGCCTATCTGATCTCGCCGGCCTATCGCACCATCCCGGCGCTGCTGCTGCTCGTGTTTGTGATGTACATCCGGCCCCAGGGCCTTCTGGGGAGGCGCTGAGATGGCCACCTTCTTCACCTCTCGCCTCTTCTTCGTCTCGCTCGCGCTCGTCGTCATCGCGGCAACGCTGCCGCTCTACGTCTCTGGCTATGTGCTGGGCCTGCTCACCGTCGCATTCTATTTCGGTGTGTTCGCGATGGCCTGGGACCTCTTGTTCGGCTTTGCCGGCGAGGTCAATTTCGGGCCGACCTTCCTGATCGGCGTCGGCGCCTACACCGCCGGCATCCTCAATGCCCAGTTCGGCTGGTCGGTTTATCTCTGCATCGTCCTCGGCGCATTCGCCTCCGTCATCGCCGGTCTGGTGCTGGCGTTGCCGGCCCTGCGCGTGCGCGGGCCCTATTTCGGCCTGACCACGCTGGTCGCGGTGTTGATGCTGCAGAATTTCGTGGTGGTGTTCGCCGACCTCACCGGCGGCGAGATCGGGCTGACCATTCCCGACGTCATCTCTATCAAGGCCGGCGTGAATTACTGGATCGCGCTCGGTTTCATGACGATCTCGGCCGCAATCCTCTATGGCCTGTCGCAATCGCCGATCGGCCTCGTGCTCCAGGCCAGCGGCCAGGACCCGGTGCAGGCCGGCGCTCTGGGCTTCAACATCGTCAAGCACAAACTCGCCGCCTTCATTGTCAGCGCGTTCTTCTCCGGGCTGTCAGGCGCGCTGCTGGTATTCTACTTCGGCACCGCCTCGGTCGGCACCGTCGTCGACGTCGCGGTCGGCGTCAACGTGATCGTCTCCGCCGTGCTCGGCGGCCGGCGCACCGTGCTGGGCGCTGCGCTGGGCGCGATCTTCCTGATCGTCGCCGGCGAGTTCCTGCGGCCGACCGGTGAGCTCGCGACCTTCATCGTCTCGGCGGTCGCGCTCCTCGTCGTGCTGTTCTTCCCTGGCGGCTTCCTCGGAGCGGCCCTCTCGCGCGAGGCGCGCTCGTGATGGATATGAGGCTTCCAAACAGGGCCGTGCTCGAAGTCCGCGGCCTGACTAAACGCTTCGGCGGGTTGACCGCAGTCAAGAACCTCGGCTTCGAGGTCAATGGCGGCGAGATTTTTGGCCTGATCGGGCCGAACGGCTCGGGCAAGTCGACCGCGATGAAGACCGTGATGGGAATCGAGCGCCCGACATCAGGCGAAGTGGTCTTCGAAGGCGAGAACGTCGCCGGCCTGCCCGCGCATAAGATCGCGCGCAAGGGATTTGGCATGGTGTTCCAGCACTCGCGGCCGCTGAACCGGCAAACGGTGCTGGAGAACATCCTGGTCGCGCTGCTGCCGGACAGTCTGTTCATGCTGTTCCCCGACAAGGCGCTGATCGAGCGCGCCAAATGGATCGCCGAGCGCGTTGGGCTCGGCAATGTGATGAACCGCCGCCCGCCGACCCTGCCGTTTGCCGATCTGCGCCGGCTCGAACTCGCCAAGGCCATCGCACGTGACCCAAAGGTCGTGCTGGTCGACGAGCCCTTCGCTGGGCTGACGCGCGCCGAGGTCGAGATGTTCTCCGACCTGATCCGCAGCTTTCGCGACGAAGGCCGCGCGGTGATGCTGGTCGATCACAACGTCAAGAGCGTCGCCGCCCTCGTCGACCGCGTGCTCGCGATGTATCTCGGCGAGGAGATCGTCACCGGCAAAGCCGACGAGGTCATGAGGAACGAGACCGTGCGCCGGGTCTATCTCGGCGGCGCGATCGAGACCCATGCGCGGCCCGAGACCAGCTTCAAGGATAAGGTGCCGCTGCTCCAGGTCGAGAATGTCAGCGTGTTCTACGGCAAGGCGCAGGCGCTGGAGAACGTCTCGATCCATGTCCACGAGGGCGAGTTCGTCTCGATCGTCGGCCTCAACGGCGCCGGCAAGACCACATTGTTCAACACCATCTCCGGCTTCTTGCCCTACAGCGGCGAGATCGTGCGCGGCGGCGAGAAACTCCGCGGCACGAGACCGGCGAAGATCGCACGCAGCGGCCTCGTGCAATGTCCGGAATCACGCGAGCTGTTCGGCGAGATGAGCGTGCGCGAAAATCTCGATCTCGGCGGCCAGCATCTTTCCGACGAGAAGCGCGCCGCACAGCTCACCTGGCTGTTCGAGCTGTTCCCGATCCTGAAGGAACGCCAGAGCCAGATGGCGCAGACGCTCTCCGGCGGCGAGCAGCAGATGCTCGCGATCGGCCGTGCCCTGATGATGCAGCCGCAGATCCTGATCCTGGACGAGCCGACGCTGGGCCTTGCCCCCGTCATCCTCGAGCAACTCTCCAAGGCGCTGACCAAGCTGCGGCAGACCACATCGATCACGGTGTTGCTTGGCGAGCAGAACGTGACCTTCGCGCTGCCACATGCCGACCGCGTCTATGTGCTGGAGCATGCAAGGATCGTGTGGGAAGGCGATCCCGGCCGCTTCGCGAGCGAGGCCGGAGCCGATTTTCTTTAAGTCTGTCAACATCAACAAAAACATAGAAAGGGAAACGACCATGCGACCATCAGTTCTCGGCAGCAGCCTCCTCGCCTCCGCATTGGCCTTGTGCCTTGCCGCTCCCGCCTACGCGCAGTCGAGCGATCCGATCAAGATCGGCGTCATCGCAGAAGTGCAGTCGATCGCTGGCGCGGCGACGCCAGGCGGTGCGCAGATTGCCGCCGACGAGATCAACGCCAAGGGCGGCGTGCTCGGCCGCAAGATCGAGATCGTGACCTACGACAACAAGAGCTCGTCGGCGGATTCCGTTCGCGCTTTCCAGCGCGCCGTCAGCGAGGACAAGGTCTCCGCCGTCATCGCGAGCTATATCAGCGAGGTCGTGCTGGCGCTCGAGCCCTGGGCGGCGCGGCTGAAGATGCCGCTGATCACGCCAGGCGCGGCCTCGAACGAGATCACCAAGGCGATCCACAATGACTACGAGAAGAACAAGTACACCTTCCACGGCTATCTGACCTCGGCCGCGCAGGCCCAGCTCGTCTGCGACGCCGCCAAGGACCTGCTCGTCGACAAGCTCAAGTTCAAGACCGTGGCGATCATGAGCGAGGACGCCGCCTGGACCAAGCCGCTCGACGTCGGCTACGAGGCCTGCCTGCCGAAGGCCGGTCTGAAGGTCGTCGAGCACGTCCGCTTCTCGCCTGATACCACCGACTTCACGCCGATCTTCAACAACATCGAGAGCAAGAAGCCCGACGTGATCGTCACCGGCATCTCCCATGTCGGCGTGCAGCCGACGGTGCAGTGGAAGAACCAGCAGGTGCCGATCCCGATGTTCGGCATCAGCGCGCAGGCGCTGAGCCCGACCTTCTGGAAGGACACCAATGGCGCGGCCGACGGCATACCGTCGCTGGCGGTTGCGACACCCGACGTCGCCGTCACCCCCAAGACGAAGCCGTTCGCGGCTGCCTTCAAGGCCAAGTTCGGCGCACCGCCGGCCTATACCGGCTACACCGCCTATGACGAGGTCTACTTCATCACGGAAGCCATCAAGCGCGCCGGCTCGACCGATCCCGACAAGATGGTCGCCGAGCTCGAGAAGACCGACTACGAGGGCACGATCGGCCGCATCCAGTTCTACGGCAAGAACGACGAGTTCACCCACGGTATCAAGTCAGGCCCCGGCACTGTCACCGGCCTCGTCTTCCAGTGGCAGGATTCCAAGCAGGTCGTGGTCTGGCCCGAGAAGATCGCGGAAGGCAAGATGAAGTTTCCGAGCTTCGTGAAGCTGTCGCAGTAATCGAGCCGCGCCCATGCAAGCCCATCGCTCCCGCGCGGAGCGGTGGGCTTTTCCTTTGTCTTTCGCAGATGCGTTGTGTCGCGGCCGACGCCTATCGACCTTGGGCGATGTTGACTTTCGCCATCCTGCTCCCAATACTTCGAAAAAAACAAACACAAGACGGTTTTTGAGGGAGGATAGGATGCCGACTTCACGCAGGCAGCTGCTGAAGACATCGGCGGCTGCCGCCGCCGCACTCAGCCTCGATTGGACACGGGCCCAGGCGCAAGCCGAGAATTTGCGCATCGGCTTGATTTACGACCTCACCGGCCCCTTTGCCGCCGGCGGCTCGGTCGCCTCCTCGGTCGGCGCGCAGATCGCCATCGACCTCGTCAACGAGAAGGGCGGCATCGGCGGCAAGACCAAGATCGTGCCGGTCGCCGCCGACTCCCAGAGCAAGGCGGACGTCGCGATCAACGAGGCCGAGCGGCTGATCAGCCAGGAAAAGATCGACATCATCAACGGCGTCTATTCCAGCGCGCACGCGGTGCCGATGGCGGCGAAGGTGGAGCAGCAGAAGAAGATCCTCTGGATCACGACCGCGGTCTCGACCGCCGTGTTCAAGGACAAGAACCTGCAATACGTGTTTCGCGCCCAGATTCATTCCGACCAGTACGGCCAGGCCTTTGCAAGCTTCATCACCGAGCATGCGAAAGCCAAGCTCGGCATCGATCCGAAGGAGGTCAAGGTCGCGTTAATCCACGAGGACGGCCCCTATGGCGTCGGCGTTGCCTCCGCCGACGAGGCCTATGCCAAGGAGGCCGGCATCCAGGTCGTGCTGCGCGAAGGGTATTCGGCCTCCGCGCCCGATCTTTCGGTGCTGGTGACAAAAATCAAGCGTGCCAAGGCCGACGTGATCTCGCATGCCGGCTACAACCCCG
Source organism: Bradyrhizobium sp. 147 (assembly GCF_023073935.1). Classification (NCBI taxonomy): domain Bacteria; kingdom Pseudomonadati; phylum Pseudomonadota; class Alphaproteobacteria; order Hyphomicrobiales; family Nitrobacteraceae; genus Bradyrhizobium; species Bradyrhizobium sp. 147. Next base: position 38,319 of record NZ_JADPKL010000097.1, read on the forward strand.
ACATCACCCTGTTCCTGCGCCAGGCCCGCGAGAGCGGTTTGCGCTTCAAGATGCTGTTCGGGGCCGGCGCCGGCTACAGCCAGCTCGACAAGCTGCGCGCGACTTTCGGTGCCGACATCGACAATTTCTGCAACATCGATCCGGTGCCGGCGCAGTTGCTCGATCCCGCCAAGCTCGCGCCGGGCATGGGCGACCTGATCAAGACCATGGTTTCGCGCTACCAGGCCAAGACCGGCGCGACCGACGTGCCGCCGCACTGCTCGATGGGTTTCAACCAGACCTGGGTGCTGCTCAACAACGTGCTGCCCGTCGCCAAGGAGAAGTACGGCAGCTTCGACCCCGAAGCCATCCGCAAGGCAGCGCTCGACGTCGACATCCCCGCCGGCGGCACCATCCAGGGCTATGGCGTGAAATTCTTCCGGCCGGGCACGCCGCTCTCCGGCCAGAACGAGCGCTCGACCCCGGTCGTGATGCAGAACGCCGGCGAGCACATCTCGGTGGTGTGGCCGACGAACATCCGCACGCGGGAGCCGGTCTTCCCGCTACCGAAGGGCTCGACCTACGGGGCGTGAGACGGCTGCGCTCTCGTGCCGCCCTCCCCTGGACGGGCTATCGCATATGAATTTTTGGAGCGGCCTGAGCAAACGCCTCGTCCTTCGAGACGCCCGCTGCGTGGGCTCTCAGGACGAGGCTAATTGGCATAGGGCCCGTTGAAACTGCTGCCGCACACTCCGCCCTCATCCTGAGGAGCCCGCCAAAGCGGGCGTCTCGAAGGATGCGCCGCATGGAAGCCGCTTCCCATATGCGATTGCCCTCCCTCGAGAGGATGGTAAGAGAGCTATGCCCTTACAACACCACCCTTCTCCCCTCCTCCGCCGCCCAATAGCCCGCGTAGTTCACCTTGATGGTCTCGTACGCGAGCGCGAGGTCCGACAGCGGCTGCCGTCCCGTCGCGGCGCATTCCATGAAGTCCTGGATCTCCTGCAAGTAGCCGCGCGTCCATTCCTCCTCGAGGCAGACATATTGCCAGCCGGTTTTCCGATCGACCTTTTCAGTGATGTAGACGCTGGCGAGCTTCTCCTCGCTGGTCTGGTAGCTCATGAGATGCGTGTTCGGGGTGATGTTGGCGAACAGTGAGCCGCCGCTCGTGTGGGTCTCGATCAGGTTGCGCACACCGCCCATGATCATGTCGCCGGAGAACACCGTCGCCTTGGTGCCGTCGGAGAAGGTCGCAGTCAGCGTGCCCCAATCCTCGACATCGATCGGATTGGCCTTGATATAGGTGCGTTCTTCGGGCCTGAGGCCAGCGGTGACGTTGCCGACGTCGCAAGTGACGCTGCCGACGCGAATGGTCTCGCCGCGCGCCCTTGCCTCGACCCGTTTGAGGTAGAGCACGGCCGAGAGCGGGTGACAGCCCATGCGGATCAGCGAGCCGCCGCCGGTCATCGCCCATTGCGCGGCATGTGCGGCGTGTGAGCCGGAATGGCTCTCCTCGCCCTTCATGAACAGGATCTTGTCGCCGGTAGCCCTGATGATCTCCGCGGTCTTGGTCACCGCGGGCGCGTAGATCCAGTCCTCGGCATACATGAACAATTTGCCGCTACGCTCGATCGCGGCCCGCGTCGCGTCCATCTCCTCGAGCACGCGCTCGTACATCAGCGCCTTCGGCACGCGCTTGCCGATCGGCTGTTCGTCGCCGTTGTGGCCGAAATAGCCGGCGAAGGGCTTTTCGCAGATGACGTGCTTGCCCGCCTGCATGGCGGCGACGATCATCTCGGCATGGAGATTGGGCGGGGTGCAGATGTCGATGACATCGAGCTCACGGTCCGCAATCACTTCCGCGAAGCTGCGATAGACCCGCGGGATATGGTGGCGGGTCGCAAACTCGATCACGTGATCGCCGCGCGCGGCCACCGCCGCGACCTCGACGTCGACGCCATAGACGCGCTGGAACGCATACATGTGCAGCTCCGACACGAAGCCGCAGCCGACGAGTCCGACTCTGATTCTGGCCATAGCGCCCCTCACCCTTGCTTTGGGAGGCACTATAACCCGCTGGCCGGCCTAATCCACCGAGACCCGCACCACGCCGGCGCTCATCATGCCGAGCGCCCGCGCGGCCGGTACTGAAAGATCGACGATGCGGCCGCGGATGAACGGGCCACGATCGTTGACGCGGCACTGGATCGTTCGACCGCTATAGGACACTCTCAGCACGGTGCCGAAAGGACGCGTCCGGTGCGCGCATGTCAGTTCGCCGCCTCTGCCAGCCTTGGCGTATCCGTAGTACGAAGCAAGCCCGCTTTCGGCGTGGGCAGCAGAAAAGGCAAAAAGCAAAAAGCTGGCAAGAAACACCAATAGCGTCTGCGCTTGCACGGCACCCTCCCGGTTGCCCAGCCCGGCGCTGCAAACGTCGCTTTGTTCCCCAAAGTTCCGGAAACAGTGCCGGGCAACGCCCGGCAGTACCATCACACTTTGTTACTGTTTGTGGAACACCAGCGTGCGCACCTCGATGCTCTCGCGCGGCGCGGCATCTGGCGGCGTGGTCGGATCGACGAAGGCGGTGTGTGCGGCCCGAACCGCGTGCGGCCATCGGTTGCGGAATCATAGCACTTGAGCAGCAGCGCCTCGTCTGAGGTCATCTCGGGGAAATAGAACCAGCGGTGGTTCGGATTGTACCTTACCGAATAGGTCTCGCCGCGACGATTGGGATAGATCAAATCGGAAGCGACGAGATCGTCGGGCGCAACCGTCGTGCCGTCGGCCATTGCCAGCGGTGAATCGCGCAAAGGGCCGCGGATCGGCCGCCACAGATTGATCACCTTGACGCGAGCCTTCAGCAATTCTTCGGCTTCGTCAGGCAGATGCTCGCGCACGCGGTTGGCGCCGGAGACGGCGGTCTGGTCGACATGCACGCGCGTCGCCGGCTGGCGCGGGCCACCGCCACGAATGTCGGCGGCACCCTCGATGCGCTTGCGCACGGTGTGGTCGAAGATGAAGACACGATCGGCCTTCAGCGTCGCGCGCAGGAACGCCTCCACGGCGGGATAATAGACCGCCCTGACCTCCTCCTCGTTGTAGAAATCCTTCACGCGGGTCGGATGACGCACCAGCGCGAAGCCTTTGCGATCAAGCGAGAAATTCTGCGCAATCAGCCGCGCATCAAAGATCGGGACCTGATGCGGCTCGGCAATCGCCGTGCTCTTCGGCTCGCCCGGCGGGGGATCGAAGGCGTAGGTACGCGGCTTGCCTGAGACCGGCGCGAGATAGTTGAGTTCGGCGGTGACGAAGGGAAGCGATTCGATTTTTGTTTCTTGTAGGCCCATGGCCGGTCTCCCGATGTGGTCGTCTAAAGCATCTCGGCGGGAAGTGGCGTGGCGCAAGGGAGCGGGCGCAAATAGCAATGGGGATGTTGTCGGGGACGCGAAATGCAGAAGGAACGTTTCGAGAGCGGCTTTTCGCGTAGAAGGGCGCACTCTCATTTCACGGACGCTTGAGCAATGCGTGAGATCTCGTGCCTCGGACGCCGCCGTGTCCGGAACAAGAGTGTATCCTACTCTAGCAGCGCACCGGACACGTGAGACGGATCATTCCGCGGCCGCGCCGCGGACAGCCTGATGCTTCGCAATCAGTTCACGCGTCAGCGGGATCAGCTCGCGGCCATATTCGATGGCATCAATCAGCGGATCGAAGCCGCGTATCAGGAAATGGCTGATACCGAGGTCGTAATAGTCGCCAAAGGCTTCCGCGACCTGCTCGGGCGTACCGACCAGCGCGGTGGTGTTGCTGTTGGCGCCGGTGAGCTTCGCGATCTCGGTCCAGAGCCGCTTGTCGATGCGGCTGCCCTGGTCGGCGAGTGCGAGCAGGCGCCGCGCGCCGGCCGTGGCGTGGCCGTCGGCGGGCTTGCGGTAGCCGGTCTTGTCCTGAACCGCGGTCGCGCGCGCCAGAATGTCCTCCGCCTTCTCCCAGGCCTGCTTCTCCGTCGGCGCGATGATCGGCCGCACTGACAGGCTGAAGCGCGGGGTCGGCCGCCCGTGCCGGACCGCCGCGTTGTGGACGCGGGAAGTGACGTCGCGTACCTGCGCATAGGATTCACCCCACAGCGCGAAGGTGTCGGCGTGCTTGCCGGCAACGTCGATCGCCGCATCGGAAGCACCGCCGAAATAGACGCGGATGCCTTCCGGGCGATACGGCTTCACTTGCGAAAAGGCGTTCTCGACCTGGTAGTACTTGCCCCTGTAGGTGAACGGCTTGTCGCTGGTCCATTCCAGCTTGAGGACGTCGAGGAATTCGGAAGTGCGAGCGTAGCGCTCGTCCTTGTCGTCGAGCGTGTTGCCGTCCTGCCGGAGCTCGGTGGCATTGCCCCCGGTGATGACATGGATCGCGACGCGGCCGCGCGAGAATTGGTCGAGCGCCGCGAACTGCCGCGCCAGCAGCGTCGGGGCGGTGAAGCCGGGCCGCTGCGCGATCAACACGTTCAGGCGATCGGTGACGCCGAGGACGTGCTGCGCGACCTGGAGCGCATCGGGCGAGGTCGAATGAAACGCCAGCAGCGCACGATCGAAGCCGGCATTCTCATGCGCTTTCGCCACCGTCTCGATGTGGGTCGGATTGAGCACCGGCCCTTCGCGGACGATGGTCTCGGACGAATTGTTGTTGCTGATGAAGCCGATGAACTGGATCGACATGACCGTCTCCCTGATTTTTTCTGAAAGCTAGAGGCCCAATGCGGCGCGGCCGAGACCGCTGCGCGTGGAATCGTCCTGCGGCGTGTGCACGCGCCCGCACAGCACGTCGCGATAGTGGCGCTCCAGCGGATTGGTGCAACTGAGGCCGTGATTGCCGGAGAGCGACAGCGCATCCTCGACCGCCGCGACGGCATTGTTGGTGACGGTGAGCTTGATGACGTTGGACTCGCTCGCCGAGAGCTGGACGCCATCATCGAAATCACGCGCAAATGATTCGATCAGCCGTGCATTGACCGCGAGCCGCGCCTCGATGGCACCGACAATCTCCTGCGCCCGCGGCAAGCTCGCGAGCGGCGCGCCGAGGGCGGCGGGAACGCGCTGCTTCAGGAACGTGATCAGCCAGTCGCGCGCGGCGCGGCCGACGCCGTCATAGATCGCGGCAACGAACACCGTATGGATGGTCGCCTGCGTCATGTCGGGCGTGCGCCAATCCGCCGGCTTGCGGACATCGACCTCGGCGTCGAGCGGGATCACGACGTCGTTGAAGATGACGTCATGACTGCCGCTGGCACGAAGGCCGTGGTGGTCCCAGGTCTCGACGATGCGCGTGCCCGGCAGGCCCGCCGGCACCAGGAACTGCCCGACCCGCGGCTCCGCCTCGTCGGTCCGCGCCCAGACCAGGTACCATTTCAGGATCGGCGATCCCGTCGCATAGATCTTGTGACCGGAGAGGCGCCAGCCGGTTTCGGTGCGCCGCGCGATCGTCGCCGGCAGACCGCCGCGCGCGGGCGAGCCGAGCTCCGGCTCGACGCGCAGCGCGTTGATCAGCGCCAGGCCCTCGACGCTTTCGCACGCAAGCTTGCGTGACAGCCGCGCCGGCCAGGTCGGGCTCCGCGGCATGACGAGATGATTGATGTAATGCATTGACAGCACCAGCGCCGTCGACGGATCGGCCTTGCCGATGATGCCGATCACGCGCGCGGCGTATCGTGCGCCGGCGCCGGCCCCACCATGAGCCGCAGGAACCGTGAGCGACAACAGGCCCGCTTCGGAGAGCTCGCGAAAATTCTGGAAAGGGAAGCTGCCATTGCGGTCATGCTCGGCGGCGCGTGCGGCAAAACCTGCTGCCAACTCTTCAGCACGCGCGATGTAATCGGGCTCGGCGGGGGCCGTGCGTCCTTTGGCTACGGGAGTCACCATGTCGCGTCCAACCCCAGCAGACCGAGAATCTGGCGGCGCAGATCGGCCAGATAGGGATCGCCGCGGTGGCGCGGATAGGGCCGATCGACACGGATGTCGGCCTTGACCCCTGCCGGGCGGTCACTGAAGACGATGACGCGGTTGGCGAGCACCAAGGCTTCCTCGGCATCGTGCGTCACCAGCAGCGTGGTAAAGCCCCTGCGCTGCCACACCGAGACAAGCTCGGCCTGCATGGTGATGCGGGTCAGCGAGTCGAGTTTTCCCAATGGCTCGTCGAGAACCAGGATCTTGGGATCGTTCACTAGCGCTCGCGCCAACGCGACGCGCTGCGCCATGCCGCCGGAGAGCTGGTGCGGATAAGCGTTGCGGAAAGACGACAGCCCGACGAGATCGAGAGCATCGTCGACGCGGTGGCGCTGGCTCTTCAAAATGCCCTGGGCCTCGAGGCCCAGAGCGACGTTGTCCCAGACCGACCGCCAGGGAAACAGGGTCGGATCCTGGAACACGACCACGCGCGAGGGATGTGGACTGATGATGCGGCTCTCGTCCTCGCGCAGCGTTCCGGACCTCGGCTTATCGAGGCCGGCGACGAGCCGCAGCAAGGTCGACTTGCCGCAACCGGAGGGACCGAGCAGCGCGACAAACTCGCCGGGCTCGACGGAGATGCTGACGTCGCTGAGAACGGGCAGCTCGGCGCCGTCGATGTCGAAGGCATGGCTGACCTGCTCGATATCGAGCGCGGCTCCGGCAGCCGGACGCGCGATCGCTTGAGCCAGAGCTACCATTTGACAGTCCCCTTCTGCCAGACCAGCAGGCGGTCGCGGATCGAAAACAGCAGCGTGATCGCGCCGGAGCAGAGCAGCGACATCACGATCAATGCCGCATACATGTTGGCATAGGCGGCCCAGCCCTGCGCCCATTGCAGGTACCAGCCGAGGCCCGCCTTGACACCGATCATCTCGGCGACGACGAGCACCGCGAAGGACGCGCCGAGGCCCATGAACAGCCCGACGAACACGTGCGGCAGTGCCGCCGGAATCGCGACCTTCAGCACCAGGAAGGACGGCTTGGCCCCCAAGGTCCGCGCGACGTCGTAATAGGCGTTGCTGACGCTGGCGACGCCGGACCAGGTCAAGACGGTGACCGGAAAGCCGGTCGCCAGCGCGATCAGGAAGGTCGAGGCGCTCCAGCTCGACGGGAACGTGAAGAAGGCAATCGGCAGCCACGCGGTCGCCGGCAACGGACCGATGAAGCGCAGCACCGGATGCATCCAATAACCGACTGCACGCGACCAGCCGATCGAGACGCCGGTCAGAAAGCCGATCGTGGCGCCGACCAGATAACCGCCGAGCTGGAGTTTTACGGACGCAAAGACACTGTCGAGCAGCTTTGGCAGATCATCGGTATAGACCTCGACGATCGATTGCGGCGGCGGAAAGAACGGCAGCGGCAGCCAGGCGAATTTTGCTGTCGCGACCTCCCACAAGGTCAGGAACGCGCCGAGCGCCACTAGCCAGGGCGCGCGCTTGCGCAAGCCGCGGCCTGCGGAGCCGAGATAATCGGCAGCCACCGTTCCGAACAGGGCGACGGCAGCGACGATGAAGGCTGCAATGCCGACCGAATGCGTGCGCGACCAGTCGCCGACATCCTGCCACCACAGGCAGGACAGGCCAAAGCCGATCCAGGCGATGCTTGCGAGCACGCCGGCGCCGGTCTCCCGGACCCACTTCGCAAGCAGTGGCGCGCGAGAGAGGCGCGGCGCGCCGGAGGCGAGGCCGTCAGACAGCGAATACGTCGACATAGATGCGCTCCGCGAATTTGGCCGTGTCGGTGCTCGGCTTGAAGACCTGCACGCTCTTCAGATCATCGGCATAGGCCTTGAGCTCGCGCTTGAGCGCGTCGCCGACCGGATGATGGTGGTGGGTGTGATAGCGCACCATGCCCTCGATGTCGGCGAGCGTGGCCGCCTTCGGTGCGTAGGGCTGGAACGATTGTGCGGCAATCGTCGCATTCTGCGCGGTGAACATCGCGGCATCGAGCAGCGCTTGCGTGATCGCGCGGGCGATCTGCGGCTCCTCGCGCACCAGGCTGCCGCGCACGCCGAGGATGCAGCAGCTCTTTTCGCGATACTCGCCGTCGAGATTGGAAGCGACTTCCTTGTACTGAGTATCCTTCAGCCAGAGATAGGCGAGCGGATCGGAGGACAGGAAGGCCTGCACCTCGCCCTTCTCCACGGCGACGTTGAGCAAATTGCCGGGATAGGCGCGCCAATCGACGTCTTTGATCGGATCGATGCCGAGCTTGGCGAGCTGGATCGAGAAGAAATTCTTGTCGGGGCCGGCGAGGTCGCCGACCGCGACGATCTTGCCCTTGAGATCGGCGAGCTTCGCGACGCCGGAATCGCTGCGCGACAGCACCCGCATGCAGCCGCCATGGGTGCCGGCGGCGATCTTGACGTCAAACCCCTGCTCCAGCGGCTTCAGCCAGCGCAGCGCCATGCCGAGGCCGGCGTCGCTCTTTCCGGTCGCGATCGCCTCGAGCAACTGGTCGGTCGAGCCGGAATAGTTGACGAGTTCGACGTCGAGATTGTGCTTCTGGAAGAAGCCGTGCTCGATGGCGACCGGCACGGGCGCGAGGCAGACCGCGCCGGCATTCCACGACAGTTTCAGCTTGCGCGGAGCGCCAGTGAGCGCAGGTGCATTCGATGCCGTCTGGCACAATGGAAATTCCGAGAAGTCGACGCCGGGCGCGAACCCGCGCGGCGCAAACGCGTGTGCCGCACCAAGAGCGCCGAACGGCGCAGCGAAGGCTGCCGCAAGCCCCGCCTGGAGCAGATGGCGCCGGTCGAGCCTCGATCCACTGCGCTTGTCGTCGTTGCTCATCGGTCCCACTCCTGCGCTGGCACGGCTCCGCTACATGCGCAACGGCTCGCTTGCGCATGTTCCGTACGGAGCTGCGTTTGAGAGAAAATCTTTTCGCCGGCGCTTCACGCGCCGCGTTGATGCGATGCGCAAATGATGCGGCGCAGTCGCCGCATCGTCAATGAAATGGAATTTCGAATGTTTGGCGAAGCGAAGTCATTCTCTCCATCGCCACCCTCGCGAACGATGAAAGGATTTTCACCGCTGCATCCTTTGGCAGAGCGCCGGGCTTCCCGCTCCCTGCTTCTTTCCTACGCAATTTCGGCCGCGCACACCGCACTTTCTCGAAAGCATCACTTTGCTAAAACGTCCTTGCCTGCCGCCTCTGCAATACGGATAGCCATTTCATTGACTGCGCAGCGCGCGGTCATAGACTTCATCATCTCGCTGCATCGCTCGCTCACGCGTCGTGAGCAAACCAACAAGACAGGCCACATGCGCATCAACTCCCATCATCATCCCATCACCCGCCGTCTCGCGGCATCGCTGCTTGCCGCCGCCCTCACCTTGTCGACGGCCGCCGCATCGTTCGCGGCCGACACCGTCGTGCTGCGCGTCGGCGACCAGAAAGGCGGCAACCGGTCGCTGCTCGAAATCTCCGGTTACACGAAAGACCTGCCCTATAGAATCGAGTGGTCGGAATTCCCCGCGGCCGCGCCGATCCTGGAAGCGCTCAACGCCGGTGCGCTCGACGTCGGCTATACCGGCGATCTCTCGTTCCTGTCGGTCTATGCGGCCGGCGCGCGCCGATCAAAGCGATCGGCGGCACAAGGTCAGACGCGAAGACGCAGGCCATCCTGGTGCGCCAGGATTCGCCGATCAAGTCGGCCGCCGACCTCAGGGGCAAACGGCTCGCCGGCACGCGCGGCGGCTGGGGCCAGTTTCTGATCGACGCGACGCTGGAGAAGGCGCAGATCAAGCTGGAGGATGCGACCTTCGCGCCGCTCGGACCGGTCGACGCCAAGATCGCGCTGCTCGCCGGCTCGATCGATGCATGGGCGGTGTGGGAGCCCTACGTCTCGTTCGCGACGCTGAAGGACAAAGCCCGCGTGATCGCCGACGGCGAAGGCCTGACGCCAACCATCACCTTCATCGTCGCTTCCGACAACGCCATCGCCACCAAGCGCGCGGCGGTGCAGGATCTTGTGCAGCGGCTGAACAAGGCGCGGCTATGGTCGCTTGATCACCTTTCCGAGTATGCCAGGAACACGGCCGAGTTGACCAAGCTGCCGGAAGACGTGCTGCTCTCGGCCTACACCGCGCAGCGCACCAGCCCGATCGTGATCGACGAGAACGTCGTGAAGGAGGTGCAGGAAGCCTCCGACCGCTCCACGCGCTATGGCATCCTGCCGAAAAAGCTCGACGTCGGCAAAGCCGTCGACCGCAGCTTCACGCCTGCGGCCGCAGGATCGAACTAATTGGACCCGGCGGGATGCGCAGACTTCGCCTCGAGGCCGGCCCGCTGCAGCTCGCCGCGATCGTGCTCATGCAATTGGCCAGCATGAGCATGATCGTGTGGCTCGCGCTCTAGCCGCGCAAAACCTTACCAATATCCACGATAGTAAGGCCGGTGAAAGACCCGATATGGCCGGTAGTAGCCGTAACGATAGCCGTAGTACGGACGATACGGCCGATAGTATCGCGGATAAGCGTAGGCGGGCCCATAGCCGTAATAAGCCGGGGCATAACCATAGCCGTACCCCGGATAGCCATAGCCGCCGTAGTACGGGCCGCCATAGTAGCCATAGGCGTAAGGCGCGGTGCTGGCGGCGATGGCGCCGCCGATGATCGCACCGGCCGCGAGGCCGCCGAGACCCCAGCCCCAGCCGCCGCCGCGCCAATGCACCTGCGTGACATCATCGCCGACGGCAGCCTTCATGCTCGCGACGTTGGTCGGCATCGGACCCGCCGCGGCCTGCTCGATTTGGCCAGCCATGACCGCGCCGGCCAGCGAACAGGCAATTGCCGTTTTCCAGATCCTCATCGTCTTACTCCCTGTCTGACGTTTCGCTTGGAAATGGATCGCATCGCCATGATCGAACATCCTTGCGCCTAGTCAAAGCCTCGAATTTGCGTGCGGCGCACAAGTGCCCTTCACGTCTCGCTGCGAGACGGCCGCTGGCGGGCCAGCGCGCCTGCTCGGTCGCCATGTGACACCGGCGCGACGCCGGAGCTCGGTGGCCAAGAACGGCATCAGGGCAAAGCATTAAGCTTCCCGCGCTCGCAACTAACAACCTACTTCCCGATTTACTATTCGTACCGTTACTATCGGTTCCAATGGGCGCGGGACCGCGGGGCTTCTCGCGACAAAAGGCCTCGGCAAGCGCCAGAGCGCGGGAGGATGACATGAGTGCCGTCGGTAGTGAACCGCTTGCCCGCCAGGCGCTGGCGTTCGTCCTCGCTGGTGGACGCGGCAGCCGGCTTTTGGAGCTGACCGACCGGCGCGCCAAGCCGGCGGTCTATTTTGGCGGCAAGTCCCGCATCATCGACTTCGCGCTCTCGAACGCGGTGAACTCCGGCATCCGCCGTATCGCGGTCGCCACCCAATACAAGGCGCACAGCCTGATCCGGCACCTTCAGATGGGCTGGAACTTCTTCCGCCCCGAGCGCAATGAGAGTTTTGACATTCTCCCGGCGAGCCAGCGCGTTTCCGAGAACATGTGGTATGTCGGCACGGCGGACGCGGTCTACCAGAACATCGACATCATCGAATCTCACGCCTGCCGCTTCATCGTCGTACTCGCCGGCGACCACATCTACAAGATGGACTACGAGGTGATGCTGCGCGAGCACGTCGAGAGCGGCGCCGACGTCACCGTAGGTTGCCTCGAGATGCCGCGCACGGAATCATCGGGCTTCGGCATCATGCATATCGACGAGAAGGGCTGGATTCAGTCCTTCCTGGAGAAGCCGAAAGACCCGCCGCCGATGCCCGGCAAGCCGGACGTCTCGCTCGCCAGCATGGGCATCTACGTGTTCAATGCGAAATTCCTGTTCGACCAGCTCAGGCGCGACGCCGAGGACCCGGACTCGAACCACGATTTCGGCAAGGACATCATTCCATACCTCGTCAAGAACGGCCGCGCGTTCGCGCACCAGTTCTCGACCTCCTGCGTGCGCTCCAGCAGCCACAACGGCGCCTATTGGCGTGACGTCGGCACCGTCGACGCCTATTGGTCCGCCAACATCGATCTCACCGATGTCGTACCGGAGCTCGACCTGTTCGACCGCGCCTGGCCGATCTGGTCCTATGCCGAGATCACACCGCCGGCCAAATTCGTCCACGATGAGGAGAGCCGGCGCGGCCAGGCCGTGAGCTCCCTGGTGTCGGGCGGCTGCATCATCTCCGGCGCCTCGCTGCGCCGCTCGCTGCTGTTCACCGGTGTCCGCATCAACTCCTATGCCAATGTCGAGAATGCGGTGATCATGCCCTACGTGAATGTTGGGCGCGGGGCTCGCTTGAAGAACGTCGTGATCGACCGCGGCGTCGAAATCCCCGAGGGCCTCGTCGTCGGAGAAGATCCCGAGTTTGACGCCAAGCGCTTCCGCACCACCGAGCAGGGCATCTCGCTGATCACCCAGCCGATGATCGATGGGCTCAATAAATGACGCCTGTTCGCGTCCTCGCGGTCGCTTCTGAAGTCTACCCCATCGTCAAGACCGGCGGCCTCGCGGACGTCGCCGGCGCGCTGCCGGTTGCGCTGAAGGCGCATGGCGTCGAGATGCGCACCCTCATGCCCGGCTATCCCGACGTAACGCGGCTGCTCGCCGGAGCGGAGGAAATCCGGCGTTGGCCGGATTATTTCGGCGGGCCTGGACGCCTGCTCGCAGCCTCGCACGACGGCCTCGATCTGTTCGTGCTCGACGTGCCGCATCTCTATGCGCGGCCGGGAAACCCCTACGTGACCAGCGAAGGCGTCGACTGGCCGGACAACGGCGTGCGCTTCGCCGCGCTCTCGCGCGTCGCCGCCGATATCGGCCACGGCCTGGTTCCGGCTTTCGTGCCCGACATCATGCACGCCCATGACTGGCAGGCGGGGCTTGTGCCGGCCTATCTGCATTATGACAACCGGCCGCGGCCCGGCACCGTGATGACCATTCACAACATGGCCTATCAGGGCAAGTTTGCTCCCGAGCTGATTGGCGCGATCGGCCTGCCCTGGCACTCCTTGAACGTCAACGAAATCGAATATTTCGGCGGCATCAGCTTTTTGAAGGCGGGCCTGCAATTTGCCGATCGCATCACCACGGTGTCGCCGACCTACGCGCGGGAGATCCAGAGCGACGAAGGAGGCATGGGGTTCGGCGGCCTGCTTCGCGCACGCGCGAGCGTGCTCAGCGGCATTCTCAACGGCATCGATATCTCGGTGTGGAATCCGCAAACTGATCCGCACATCGCCTACCGCTTCGGCGCGGAAGACCTCACGTTTCGGGCCGCGAACAAGGCGGCGCTTCAGCAGCAGTTCAATCTCGATTCCTCCGACGAGGCGCCGTTGCTCGGCGTCATCAGCCGCCTGTCCTGGCAGAAGGGACTCGATCTCCTGCTCCAGGCCATTCCAACCATACTGGGTGAAGGCATGCAGCTCGCGCTGCTCGGCAGCGGCGATCGCGATCTGCAGGACGGCTACCAGGCCGCCGCACGCGCCAATCCCGGCCAGATCGGAGTCGTGATCGGCTATGACGAGATCCTGGCGCATCTGATCCAGGCCGGCTCGGACGCGCTGATCGTGCCGTCGCGCTTCGAGCCGTGCGGCCTGACCCAGCTCTGCGCGCTGCGCTATGGCGCCGTCCCGATCGTGTCGCGCGTCGGCGGGCTCGAAGATACCATCGTCGACATTGGCGAGGCCGACGCATCCGGCCACGATGCCACCGGTTTCAAGTTCAGCCCCGTGACGGCGGACGCCCTCGCCGGCACGCTGCGCAAGGCCAACAGCGTCTTCCACGACAAGCTGACCTGGCGCCGGCTGCAATTGAGCGGCCTTGCGACCGACGTCTCCTGGCGCAACCGCGCCGGCGACTATGCCGCGCTCTACCGCGAGCTCATGGCGGCCCGCGCGTGAGGCATGGCCGAATCCATGCTATAGAGCCGGCATGGACCCCTTCGCGATCAAGCTGCTCGGCTTTGCCGCCGCCACCTGCACCACCGTCGCCTATGCGCCGCAGTTCATCAAGGTCTGGAAGACGCGCTCGGCGCGCGACATCTCGCTCGGCATGTTCCTGGTCATGGTGCTGGGCCTTGTGCTCTGGCTCCTCTACGGCCTGCTCTCCGGCGACGGCCCGCTGGTCGCCGCTAACGCCATCACCATGGTGCTCGCCGGCGGCATCCTGTTCATGAAGCTGAAATACGGGTGAGGATGACCCTCTCCCTTATCGGAGAAGGAAGATCATCCACCAAACACATAAGACGCCATCGCCACGCCGGCGACCTCGTCGACGAAGACGCGGCGGCCAATGTCGCTGCCGGCGGCGCCCGCGGCGACCATCAACGGCAGCAGATGGTCCTCGCGCGGATGCGCGAGGCGCGCGCTGGGCGCGTTCTCCCAGTCGACGAGCATGGCGTTGCGCCGTGTCGCATCCGGATTGCTGATGGCCTCGTTCAAATAGGCCTCGAAGTCGTACGAGACCGGCTTGGACTCCGGTCGATTGAAGCCGCGCATGTTGTGATAGGTCAGCCCGCTGCCGACGATCAGGACGCCGTCGTCGCGCAGCGATGAGATCGCCTGCCCGAGCCTGATATGCTCGGCCGGATCGTAGCTCGACTTCAGCGACAGCAGCACGATAGGCATGTCGGCGTTCGGATACATCAGGCCGAGCGGCACGAAAGTGCCGTGGTCAAAGCCCTGATCGGGATCCTCGCGGCAATCGAGCCCGGCGCGCGTCACCAGCACCTTCACTTCGGCTGCGAGCTCGGGCTGGCCCGGCGCCGGATATTTGAGGTGATAGGTATGCTCGGGAAAACCGTAATAGTCGTACACCATCGGCGGATGCGCCGAGGTCGACACGGTGAAGGCGTCGGCCTCCCAATGGCCGGTGATGACGAGCACGGCCTTCGGCCTTTCCGGCAACATTTGCGGTAATCGGCCGAACTCCGCGGCGGTCTTCGCATATTGCACCCGTCTGTCCTCCATGAACGGCCAGGGGCCGCCACCATGCGACAGGAACAGGGTCGGAAATCGCGTCATCAGGCTCGTCTCGCTGGCAACAGGCGCGCGCGAGCTGCCCGCGCGGTTCGCGGCGAGCATAGGCAAACCGGGATGGTTAGCAAGCCGTTAACGATTTGGCTTCCAAAATCCCGCCGTGGCCGAAGCAGTCGGCCTGAAGACAAGTGAGACGTGAGATGAGGAAGTTTGCGCTGGGGGACGTCGTCAACAGTGACAAGGGTCGCCGCGGCGTCGTTCGCGCCGCCTACAAGTCGCGGGACGGCCAGCAGTTCTATGCCGTCGAGAAGGACGGCGCGATGGACTATCTGGAAGAAGACCGACTGAGCCCGGCGCCGCGCGTCGAGCTCGCGGCATAAATCCCACTCATTTCCTGCCCTCACCTGCGATCCGATCGAGACGCTCCGCGAAGGGGTCGTCTCCGCTCGCGATACGATCGTCCGCGATCAGCAGCAGCCGATCACGGTCTGCGGCCGCGTCCCAATGGGGCAAACCGGGGCCATTGGGATCGCCGCTTTTCGCAAAATTGATCCAATAGCCGCGGATGCGGCTCGCGACCTCGCGATCTGCTCGCGAGAAGATTCCTGCACCGGGCACGCCTTCGACACCGAAGATGAACTGCAACTCGCGTCCGTGCCCATGATCAGGATTTGCGCGCTGCGCTTCAGGCACATAGCCGAAGCGATAGCGGAAGGTCGGCGCGCCGCTTGCGGCATGCAGGCGCGCAAGCAGCCTCACCGGCTCGGAGAAGTCCTTGTCGGTGAAGAATCTTGCGGCGCGATCCGATGACCTCGCAAGATCCGGATAAAGACTGCGCAGGTCATCGCTTGTGACGCCTGCCGACGCCAGCTCCTCCTCAATACTGAGTTCGCTGTCGAAACCCGTCTCATCGTCGTTCGAGCCGATGATCAGGGGAATGCGGCTTTGGTGTCCCGCTGCAAAGCCCGCGGCGACGTCCTCAGTCACCAGGCTTCTATCCAGCATCGGCGCAAAGCTGCGCGGCGATTTGTCCAGCAGCTGTTTTGCGACGGCAAGCAAGCGGCTCGGCCCAACTGCGCGCAAGTCCGTCCGCTCTCCTAGCGCGGCGACGAACTGGCGACCGACAGCCTCCGCCTCTTGCGCCGAGCGAAGGCGCGCACGACCGGGGATCGATTGCAGAATGGCTTTGTGGAATAACCCGCGCGTCTGCCGGCACAGCATCAGCAGCGCGATCGACGTCGCGCCTGCGCCGTTGCCGAACAGGGTGACGTTGTTTGGATCGCCGCCGAACGCCGCGATATTGTCGTGCACCCAATGCAACGCCGCGATCTGGTCCATCAGACCGTAATTGCCAGAGCCGCTTTCCGACAGCGCGGGATGCGTAAGCCAGCCGAGCACACCGAGGCGATAATTCACGGTGACGACGATGAGGCCGGCCTGCGCCAGCCTGGCGCCATCGAACAGCGGATCGTTCGCGGTCCCCGTGACGAAGGCGCCGCCATGGATGAACATCATCACCGGCAGCGGACCATCGACTCCGAAGGGACGAAACACGTTCAGCGTGAGGCAATCCTCGCTCGCGCCAGGCAGCGACGGTTGAAGACAAGGCGCGCCGTAGTCGTAGGCGGTGCGCATCTCCGAGCTCTCGGCCGTCGGCTGCGGTGGGCGCCAGCGCAGCGGACCGACCGGCGGCGCCGCGTAGGCAAGCCCCTTGAAGGAGGCCACCTCACCTTCGACGGCGCCAAGCATCTGTCCTTCGCGCGTCAGCGCGAACGGAAACTGTCCGACCGGCTGGGCCAGGGCCAGGCCGGCGCAGCCCAGAACTGCGGAAGCCGCAACAAGCGCGAGCAAGGACCGCATCTTCTAGATATCTCGATGCGAGAAAGGGTTCCCGGCAGGTTATGTCCCTGACCGTCAGCGAGGCAAGTCTCTCGCCGCGTCTAACTCCCCTTGGCCAGGAGCTCCGCCAGCGCGCGGCGGGCGACGATGCCGAGTTCGCCAAGCGTGGAATGTCCCGACCGCGCCGCCTCGATCAGGCGCTCGGCGATGAATCTGCGGCTGTCGTGATCGCCGCCATGCGGCAGTTGGCGGCACGTCTCCTCCAGGACGACGTCCATGTTCGCTTTGGTTCGCTCACTCAACTCTGTCATGACGCCCTGGGTACGCGTGGCTAGTAAGCGCAAGCATACACAGAAGGATGTAGTCTGATTAGCCCGGACAATCCCGGCGATTGTGCATCGCGATGCGTGTATCGTCACAAGCTTCGCGTGGCCACGATGACGCCGCAAACGACTACCGAAGATTGCACTTGTCCTGATGACAAGCCGAACCTGCAGCGATAGCCTGCCGGCAAAACAAAATACACGGGAGGAATGCCATGCCTGACGCAATGGTCGCCGCACGCGAATCGAGGGCGGCGAGTGGAGCAGCCCAACAGGTCGATGTCGCCGTGGTCGGCGCCGGGTTTGCTGGCCTCTATCTCCTCCATCGCCTGCGCAAGGCCGGCTTCAAGGCGATCGCCCTTGATGAGGCCGGCGACGTCGGCGGCACCTGGTACTGGAACCGCTACCCGGGCGCCCGCTGCGACATCCAAACCATCGATTACAGCTACACCTTCGATCCGGAGCTCGAGACGGCCTGGACCTGGTCCGAGAAATACGCGACCCAGCCCGAGATCCTGCGCTATCTCGGCTTCGTCGCCGACCGTTATGACCTTAGGCGCGACATCCGCTTCAACACCAAGGTCAGCGCAGCCACATGGGACGAAGCGACGGGGCGCTGGCAGCTCACCACCGATAACGGCGCGCCGGTCTCCTGCCGCCACTACATCATGGCCACCGGCTGCCTTTCGGCGCCAAAGCCGCCCGAGATCGACGGCGTCAAGGATTTTGAGGACGAAGTCTATTTCACCGGACGCTGGCCGCATGACGGGGTCGATCTCGCCGGCAAGCGCGTTGCCGTGATCGGCACGGGCTCGTCGGCCATCCAGTCGATCCCGCTGATCGCCGAACAGGCCGCGCATCTGACCGTGTTCCAGCGCACGCCAAATTTCGCGCTGCCCGCGCATAACGGCCCGGCGCCCTCGGACCGCATGAGCCTGCTGCAAAGCGACCGCGCGGCCTATCGCGCGCAGGCACGCCAATCGATGGCCGGTGTGCCCTATCCTCAGCAGACCGCGGTGAGCTGGCAGCTCAGCGACGCCGAGCGTCGCGCGCGCTTTGAAGAGGCATGGGGCAAGGGCGACCTCGTCTATATCCTGACCCAGCTCTGGGCCGACCAGGCCGTCGATGTCGACGGCAACAAGATCGTGCAGGACCTGATCCGTGAAAAGATCAGCGCCGCAGTCAAGGACCCCGAGACCGCGGCGGCCCTGATGCCGCACGATCATCCATTCGGCGCCAAGCGTCCCTGCCTCGATACCAATTACTACGCGACCTTCAACCGGCCGAACGTCACGCTGATCAATCTGCGCCAGGAGCCGATCAAGACGATCACCGCAACCGGCATCACGACTGCCAAGCGCAGCGTCGACCTCGACGTCATCGTGTTCGCGACCGGTTTCGACGCCATGACCGGCGCGATCCGTGCCGTGCATCCGATCACGGGACGGGGCGGCCGATCGCTCTCGGATGTCTGGGCGCAGGGACCGCAGACCTATCTCGGCCTCACGGTCGAGGGCTTCCCGAACTTCTTCATGATCACCGGCCCCGGCAGCCCGTCGGTGCTGTCGAACATGGCGGTGTCGATCGAGCAGCATGTCGACTGGGTCGTCGATCGCCTTGCGGAGCTGCGCGATGCCGGCTTCACCACGATCGAGCCGACCGAAACGGCGCAGGCCGCCTGGGGCCGGCACATGGCCGATTGTTCGATGCTGACGCTGCATCGCCTCGCCAACACCTGGTACACGGGCGCCAACGTGCCCGGCAAGGTCCAGGGCCTGATGCCCTATACCGGCGGCGTCGGCCCCTATCGCAGCATCTGCGACGAGGTGGTCAGCCGCGGCATGCTCGGCTTCAGGCTGGCCGGCCCCAACGTCGCGACGCAGTGCAATGACGGCGAGGTGGTGCGCCTGCAGCCGGACGTGCGGCTGGTGCTGAACCTGCTGACGTCGCTGAACCTGCCGCCGATCGAGTCGATGGGCGCGCTCGGCGCCCGCGCCTTCGTCAGCGAGTTCAACAAGGGCCGGCCTGCGGGGCGGCCGATCGGCGATATCGTCGACGGCACCCTCCCAGTTACCGACGGTGCGCTGGCTTACCGTGTCTACAAGCCGGCAACGCCGGGCCCGCATCCGGTCGTGGTCTATTTCCACGGCGGCGGCTGGGTGCTCGGCGACGAGCAGTCGGACGAGCCGTTCTGCCGCGACATGGTGCGGCGGACCGGCATGATCTTCGTCAGCGTCGGCTATCGCCATGCGCCGGAGCACCGCTTCCCCACCGCGGCCGAGGACGGCTATGCGGCAACGCGCTGGATCGCCGAGCATGCCGCCGAGCTCGGCGGCATGCCGGGGCCGGTGCTGGTTGCAGGCTGGAGCGCCGGCGGCAACATCGCCGCCGTCACCTGCCAGCTCGC
This sequence comes from Bradyrhizobium sp. 147, assembly GCF_023073935.1. NCBI lineage: Bacteria > Pseudomonadati > Pseudomonadota > Alphaproteobacteria > Hyphomicrobiales > Nitrobacteraceae > Bradyrhizobium > Bradyrhizobium sp. 147. Next base: position 57,834 of record NZ_JADPKL010000097.1, read on the forward strand.
ACGCGACCGTGGCGGACCCGAGATCGCCGGCCAGCTCCTGGTCTGCCCGGTCACCGACTGCACCTTCGATCGGCCCTCTTACAACGACAATGCGACCGGCTACTTCCTGACGCGCTCGCTGATGTACTGGTTCTGGGACCTCTATTGCTCGCCGGCCGATCGCACCGACCCGCGCGTCTCGCCGCTCCGCGGCAAGCTTGAAGGATTACCGCCGGCCTTCGTCGTCACCTGCGAGTTCGATCCGTTGCGCGACGAGGGCGTCGCCTATGCCGAGGCGATGGCCGCCGCGGGCGTTCCGGTCGAGCAGCTTCGGGCGCGCGGCCATTTCCACTCGTCGTTCGCGATGGTCGATGTGGTGATCACCGGCGTGCCCGGCCGGGTGCAAATGGCCGGAGCCTTGCGGCGCTTCGCGGGACTTCCGCCGGAGGTCAGCCGCGGCGACGAGAGCAGCCGGGGCCAGGACAGTCCGGGGCACAGAATCGCGGCCGCCGCGAGCTGAATAGGGACAGGGCCGCCGGGAACCTTTTCCCGGTTGCCGCGTTGAATGTTCGTGGCATTGAGATGCAGCGACAAGTGTGTAGGCCCCGGCACGCGACCCCGTGTGCTGGGGTCGTCTTTTGCGTGAGGCAGGACGATGGGGGATGTGGTCGGGGAGTCAAAGGTCGATTTCGGCGCGCTTGCGGTGCTGTATAAATGGCCCTCGCTTGCAAACCAGCGAAGGCTGGACAGAGATCCCTACCAGGTGAGTGAAGGCACGCTCGACGAGTGCATCTCGGTCTTCATGCAGAAGCCCGCGACGACTCGGCACCTCTATGAGATTCGCACCGTGGCGCAACCACCGCTCGTCACTGAAATCCTTTCGCCCGAGCACGTCATCGAGCTCTCGCGCTTAAGGGAATTTCTCTGACGGCCTTCACAAGCACGCGAGCAGGAACCTTCTTCCGGTTTTTCCCGTTGTCAGGGATCGGAAGCAAAGACGTGAGCGCCTCAAGATGCTTGACGCCGGCGTGTCATCTCCCGTCGTGCCCTACGGCGCAGACCAGACCCTGTTCGTGGTGATCGATCGCCGCGACGAGGCGACCGAAATCCGCATCGAGCGCAGCGATCTCGAAACCACCATCGGCGAGCTTGTCGCCGGATGCTTCAACGACCCGATCAAGGTGATTTCATTCAACACGCTCGAGCATTGGATGAAGGACATTTCGACCGACGTCGCCGGCGAGATCCGTGCACGCTGCGACATCGACGGTGTAGAGCTGCCCGATTATCTCAGCGACTTCGTCGAAAGCCACCGCTGAGCGGGCGTCGTTTCAATTGCGCAGATAGGGAAGCAAGCGCGGATGCGCTTAGCGCGCGGTTCGCCGGAGCTGGGCGCGCCGGTGCTTGCCGCCGATCACCTCGATCTCGCGGCGGCGCTCGCCCGCGAAGGTCAGCAGCTTTTCGATCGTCAGCGCATCCGTGATCCGTTTGGCAAGCCGCTCAGCGCGCGCGGCCTGATCTTCGAGATACTGGATCGTGTTCAAGCGCCGCCTCCCCAAAGCCCCGGATTTGCTGGACAGGTATGGTGCGACAGAGCAACTAACAGCCGGTTAAGCGCTGCGATCGGCTTGAGGCTCATTGCACGACCCTGACGGTCACGAAGCGGCCGGAGGAGGTATCGGTCACCCGCAGCTTGGTGCCGAACGGCAGGCTCGGATGCGCCGCGGTCAATTCGTTCTTGTCGAACTTCTCGCCGCTTGCGGTCTCCGTATCCGAATAGAAGCTGGCAACGCCATGCGAGGCGGTCTGCTTTGCGTCACCGTCGGAGCCGCGCGACCTTATGATCGGCCTTGGATGCAGCGCCGCCACCCTGTGCGGTCGCTCCACCGCGGCCTGCCGGCTGGTGCCGGCGAGATCGGCCTTCTGGCGGCTGACCGGCGATTGCGCGCAGGCAGCAAGCGAGGCGGCGCCGCCGATCGCGAGCAGCAGCCGGCACGAGGTTGCGAAGGAAATCCGGGCAGTTTCGGCACGTGCAATGCGAGACATGGTACGCCCTCCGAACGGCCCCGATTTTCGGTGGGCAATGAGGGCAGAACCTTGTCGGAACAAAAGCAGGCCTGAGGCCGCCGCCGTTTCGCGTCAGCTGTGACGATTCCACCACACTGGCCTGTTCTGAATCGGGACAAACGGCCCCTAACCAGCGCGGGACAACGAACATCAGGCGCTCCACCAGACGCCTGGCGAGCGCCTGACCGGATTGGTTCTGGCACTGATGAACCGTCTGGTACTTGCCGAAATAGGCCACTCGCTTTTTGAATTAGGCCATTAGTAAATACAACGTGGAACCTTATGTTCGGACTCCACCGGAATGGAGTAGGGAATATGTCCCGAGTTACTGAGGCTGAAGTTGCCGAAGCGGCCATCAAAGTTCTCACTGACGGCGCTACTGGCCGCGCGACGATTAAAGAGTTGATTGAAGAAATTCCGAATTATTTGACGTTATCCGCTGAAGACCTTGCGCCCTCACCAACTAGATCGGGCGAGGCGCTTTGGGAACAACAGGTCCGCAACATCACCTCACATAAATCGTCACCCGGAAATGCCATCTATGAAGGCAAGCTTGTCGCGATTCCGGGCGGCTTGGCGCTGCTGGGGCGCGAGGTGGCTGCATAGTCACCCAAACTTTGCCTTGTAGCCGGGCTTGAACCATTTCAATTCGGTTCGGCCCGGCGCGTCTTTATCCCAAACGAACCATGCATAGGCCGTTGTCCCACTGCCTTTCGGCTCAATGCCACTAGGGTAGAAAGTGATCCGCTCGCTGAAGACCCAAACACGGGCGGGCGGCATCTTCGCAAAGATCGTATTCGCTCGGTTCGCACCCTCTAGGAAAGCCAGCCGCAATAGCAGCGCGAACTTGCGGTTCGAGTACTTGACCCCGCTCGCGACAAACCCCTCGGCACAGTTGTATGGAGGATTGGTTACGATGTTGTCGGCTGACCATTTCGGGTCAAGGAAGTCAAAGCCGACCTCGCCATAGCCACGATCGTATAAATCGGAGCTGCGAACAGACTGCCCAGTTTGCTCTAGCACGCGGGACATAGTCCCGTCACCGCATGCGCTCTCCCAAATTTCCCCGTTGAAGTTTTCGTTGTCGATCAGAGCGAACGTTGCCCATGGCGGGGTCGGGAAAAAATCAGGTCCGCTGAGATCAGCGAACCTTTTCATTGTCGGCTTAAAGCCACCGTTCAAGTTGTAAGTTGGGTCTGCCATCCGAATCTCCTTGGATGGCAGAGTAACAGAATCATTGATTCCGCAAGGTTTTTTCATGAGTCATTTGTGACTCACCCTTTCCCGCCCTGAATTACCTTGAAACTCCGGCGGCGCTCCGGTGGAGTCTCCGTTGCCAGCGCAGGCGCCACGGAGAGCGCGGCATCAACAAACTGAGCAATGGTCCAAGCCTTGTCTGCCACGCCTAGCGCCTTCGCTGCCCCCGTGCGCAAGGCTTCACGAACGCGGCAAAGGTTGTAGTGCGCCACATATAGCCCGACGGCCGCAACGTGGCTGTCCAGCTTCTTGCTAAAGCCATTGATCAGCCGGGGTGAACAGTCGCGACGCCATGCGGACCGAAAGGTTCTGGCGCTCCACGTAGCTCGTTGAAATCTACTGTTCGGGATCTCCTGATACTATGTCACGGCTTACTGCTACTACGGCGGCAGGCGAGTAGCGGCCCTGCGCTTCCTTTAGACATATTACGCTGTAGGTCTTTACGATCACACCATGCAAGGCGTTCGGGCCGAAGGCGTCGCGGATCGCTACGCGGTAGGGATGGAATTCGTCCATTGAAATCTCCGGCTGGCCGATAGCCGGGTGCGGAGGTCGTGCAGGAAGTCCGTGGTGCTTTCGGCATTCCGCTTGCCGACGCCCCAGCTAATCGCCTTCTGCGTCCCGGCCATGCCGATGAAAACGTACTGATCGCCCTTCGCGTGGATTTCATAGCGCTGGAGGTTCTTTTCTTGCCGACGAAGCTCCACATTTCGTCAAGCTCAAGTCGCTCGGTGGGATGCCGACCATGATGCGGTCGCGCAATTCCGTGCAGCCCATGCCGACACGGAGAGCCAGGCTGGCGACGGTGCCACGATTGACACCGGTCAGGCGCGCAGCGGTACGGACGCCAACGCCTGCGCAAAGGGCGGCAATGACTTCAATCTGCTTTTCGCGGGGGAGTACATTCATGGCGGGCCGAGTCCGTCATTGGGGAATGCCCGCAAGCGTTCTGGAAAACACGTCCTGCAAGGCGCAATACCAGTAGGTTGCACTCACTGGGCCGAATCCCGGAGTTTGCTATCAGGTGTCATTGCGACTGCAACCACAGCGGCCACACTGGTTTGATGGTGGAAGCGGTTAGATTCGAAACTGACGGGATCCTGCGAGGGGTTTGAAGCTCGCTCCAATACGCCACTCGCCACGCGTCCGCACACAAAAACGCTCCGCTAGCCGAAAGGCCGGTGGGTGCTTGTGCCTAAGCAACCATGCTTAGCATACTTATGCTTGCCAAATTTTCTGTTAAGCATTAAGATACATTTTGCTAAGCATAGGAGGCGGCATGAGCAAGGAGAGTGCGGGCAGGAAGGGGGGGGCGCGGCGGGCAGAGATTTTGCCTCCCTCGCGTCGCTCTGAAATTGCGCGCGGCGCGGCGATGAAACGTTGGGCCGACGAAGGGAAGTCCCCGGTTCTCTTGTTCGCCAAGTATGGCGCTCAGGATCGGCCACTAAGAATCGGAGAGATCGAAATCCCCTGCTACGTGCTTGCGGATGGTACGCGCGTTCTCGCGTTGCGCGGCCTTTACACAGGTATCGGATTATCTCTTGGCGGTGGCAAAAGCGGCGAGCGCAAAATCGTCGATTTGATGTCTAGTTTGGCAGGAAAAGGCATAGATATTAGGGGCTTGATCGCGCGCGTAAATTCGCCGATTCGATTCATTCCGCCGCATGGCGGCAACCCCGCAGATGGTTATGAAGCGACGATTCTCCCTGACATTTGCGCCGTCCTGATTGACGCCCACCAGCAAGGCAAGCTTGGCAAGTATAGAGAGCATCTGGCGACCCGCGCCGCGATCCTCCAGCACGGCTTTGCGACAGTTGGAATCATTGCCCTCGTTGATGAAGCGACGGGCTATCAAGACTTCCGACAGCGCGATGCCCTCGCGCGGATTCTGGAAAAGTTCGTTGCGAAGGAACTGCGCCCGTGGGTCAAAACCTTCCCATCTGACTTCTACAAGCAGATATACCGGCTCAATAACTGGCCCTACACCGAGAACGCGGGGCGCCCCGGAGTCATCGGTCATTGGACGAACAACATCGTCTACAAGCGCTTAGCGCCTGGCGTGTGGGAGGAATTGAAGCGTCTCACTCCCCGCACTCCGGGTGGAGACTACAAAAATAAGCTGTTCCAAAGGCTCACTGAGGATGTAGGCCATCCCAAGCTTCGGGAGCACTTGGCCGCAGTTCTTATGCTCATGAAGTACTCTCCCAACTGGAAAGTATTCATGGACAGGTTAGACAGGGAGTTTCCGCAGTGGGGCAGCAACTTGATGCTCCCGTTCCCTGACAACTACGATCCGCCGAATGAGACCGCCAACTGAGGCGGGCTCAACCCAAGATTAGAGCCCTAAGACTGTAAGCTCCTCCGGCAACTCCAGCGAACAGAAGGAAGGGCTTCAGGTTCCCAATGGCTTTAAGAGTGTCAGGAACGAAAACGCCAATGAGGAGTATTAATGAGCTTGCGAATGTGCCCGCGTTAAAGCAGCGATCAAAGATCGCTTTGTTCGCGTCGGTAGTTTGAGGGATTCTGAGCAGATCTAAGAGGTAGGAAATAACAACATACAATATAAGAACAGCGCCTATAAAAACGAAGACGCTGTCCTCATCTCTTGGAACGACCCACGAGAACGTTTGCCACGACAAAACCAATAGCCCCGCCAATCATGCCACTGATGACACCGAGACCGAATGATAGTCTCGATTCGCTAGTAAAGCCTATGATTGCACCGACTAAGACAATCGCGAGTACAGCGAAGCCGAAGAAGGCCTTAAAGCCTTCATTGAAGCTCACACGGGGATTAGCGATTTCATGGAAAAAGTGAGACATTGATGGTCACCAGCCCAGGCGGCACTCTCTCTGGTTCTCTAGAGGAGATAATCTCGAACCGCATGTCAACAATAGGTTTACTTTTTAGTTCCTGACGGTGCTATAGTACCTATCCCCGTCAATAATTAGTGTGGCCACCTAAGATGAAGGAGTTCGCCCCTTGCGCTCAAGGCATAGACATCGGTCGAAGGTCGCCTAAAATCTAAGCCCATAAGTTATCACCGACATCTGCTGCTACTTCGGCAAAATAGGCCGCTCCCAAAATCAGATTAGCCACTGGGGTCGGAAACAGGCCAGCGCCACAACCGTCGATGGCTCAGTAACGCGGCTGGTACATCTGCGACTGGACCAGGGCCTTCACGTCGTTGGGCGCGGGTCCGTCGGCGAGGCCGCGCTGAAAGGCGACGTCTGCAACGGCTGCGGCGATGCGGACCGAGACCTCACGGATGCGCGGCAGCGCCGGATAGAGGCTGCCCTGCGCTAGGTCGTCCTTGCCGACGCAATCGGCGAGCGTGTGGGCGGCCGCCATGAACATTTCGTCGGTGACGAGGCGCGAGCGGCTGGCGACGACACCGAGGCCGACGCCGGGGAAGATGTAAGAATTGTTGCCCTGGCGCGGCACGAAGGTGCGGCCGTTGAGCGTCACTGGATCATACGGGCTGCCGCAGGCGAACAGCGCGCGGCCTCCGGTGTAGCGGTAGGCATCCTCCGCCGCGCACTCGGCCTTCGAGGTCGGATTGGAGAGCGCAAACACGATCGGCTGCTCGTTGAGTTCGGCCATCGCCTTGAGCACGTCGGGCGTGAAGGCGCCACCGACCGCGGCGACGCCGATGATCGCCGTCGGCTTCAGCGTCTTGATCGCAGTCAGGAAATCGGCGATCGGCGCCTGACCGGCATGGGCATAGCGCAGCTTGTGGCCGGACAGGCCATCGCGGCCGCCGACGACGAGGCCGCGGGAATCCACCAGCCAGTTGCGCCGGAGCGCTTCGGCCTCCGCCAGCCCTTCCGCCATCATGGCGGAAACCACGAGATCGGCGATGCCGGTCGCCGCCTCGCCAGCGCCGAGGAACAGGATGCGCTGATCCCTGAGCTTGCCGGCGGAGACGCGCAGAGCCGAGAACAGGCCGGCGAGCGCCACCGCCGCGGTGCCCTGGATGTCGTCGTTGAAGACGCAGGCCTCATCCCGGTATTTGTGCAGCAGCTTGAACGCCGAATGGTTGGCGAAATCCTCGAACTGGATCAGCACGCCCGGGAACGTCTGGCGCGCGGCCTGCATGAATTCGTCGACGAAGCTGTCATAGGCCTCGCCCGTCAGCCGCCGCTCGCGCAGGCCGAGATAATAGGGATCGTTCAAGAGCTCTTCGTTGTTGGTGCCGACGTCGAGCATGATCGGCAAGCACAGCTCGGGATGCACGCCGGCGCAGGCCGAATAGAGCGAGAGCTTGCCGACCGGAATCCCCATGCCGTTGGCGCCGAGATCGCCGAGGCCCAGGATGCGCTCGCCGTCGGTGACGACAATCAGCCTGGCCGGATAGGGCCAGTTCTTCAGGATCTCGGCAATCTGGCCGCGATCGCGCGAGGAGATGAACATGCCGCGCGGCCGCTGGAAGATCAGGCCGTATTTCTGGCAGGCAAGCCCGACGGTCGGGGTGTAGATGATCGGCTGGATCTCGTCGATGTTGTCGACGACGACGCGGAAGAACAGCGCCTCGTTGCGGTCATGCAGCGCGTTCAGAGCGACGTATTTCTCCAGATCGGTCGGCAGCGTGCGTAGATTGGTCAGCACGCGCTGAGCTTGCGTCTCCATGGTCAGCACGCAAGGCGGCAGCAGGCCCCGCAGGCCCAACGCCTCGCGCTCGGATTCGGTGAAGGCGGTGCCCTTGTTGAGCAGGGGATCGCGCAGCAGCGTCATGCCGTGTGATTGATCGGACGATGTCGGTTGGGCAGCGACCCGGGCAGGTCTCTTCACGAATTCCCCCAAGGAGTTTCTTATTGAACCGCGGACATTGTCGGCCAGCGCTCCCCCGAGATCAAGGACGTTGGGACTGAGGCATCTATTGCGATCTCGCACCGCAGCGAGATTGTCGCGCGAGATCGCAGGTCGCGCGATGCAAAGGTTAACGCCGCAAGCTCTTGCTCCTCATGATGAGGATTGAGAGCCTGCTCTCTCCCCTCGTCATTCCGGGGCGCGCGTCAGCGCGAACCCGGAATCCATTGCGCGGCCGTGTCTGCGGCCCAATGAATTCCGGGCTCGCGACTTCGTCGCGCCCCGGAATGACGAGAATACCTCACGATCTGTCACGATGAGGAATTGTTATGAGGCGGCAGCACTACTCAACCTTGATGTCGGCGGACTTTACGATCGGCCGCCATTTCTCGGTCTCGGCCTTCTGGAAGGCCGCGAGCACCGCGGGCGTCCCACCCTTTTGTCGCCCGCTTGTCGTCAGCGGGCTGATGCGGAGTGAACGCTGCCGGGCGAGCGGAGGCAAGCCGGAAGATAATAGAGCTGCTATCCGGCCGCCCGTCTTGGCGTCAGATGGGCGGCGTTGTCGGCCGGCGGCGCGATCTGCATCAAGATGGTCTGGGTCGCCGAGGCGACCTCGATGCCGCTCTGCTGGAAGCGCAGCTTCATGCGGCGGTTGAATTCGCGCTGGACCGGCCAGCGGCCGGCCTCGGTGCAGCGGATCTGGCCGACGATCGACACCATTGCGCCATCGACCTTGTCGATGCCCCAGAGCTCGAGATCGCCGCGGATCAGCGCACGGAACTCCGGCTCGCGCCGCATCTCGTCCACGATGTCCTTGAGAATCTGGCCGGCGCGGTCGGTGTCTTCCTTGTAGGCGACGTTGACGCTGACGGAAGCGTTGCCGGCGCCACGGCTGGCATTGGTGATGGTCGTGACCGCGCTGAACGGCACGATGTGCACGGCGCCATCGCCGGCGCGCAGGCGGATGGTGCGGATCGAGACGTTCTCCACCACGCCTGACAGCCCCGACACGCTGACATTGTCGCCGACCTGCACCGTGTTCTCCAGGAGCAGGAACAGGCCTGTGATGAGGTCCTGCACCAGCTTCTGCGATCCGAAGCCGATGGCAATGCCGACGATGCCGGCGCCCGCGAGCAACGGGGCGACATTGACGCCGATCTCGCTCAGCGCGGTGAGGCCGACGACGGTGGCGATCAGGCAGAGCAGCGCCGTCCGCAGCATCGGCTGGAAGGTGCGTAACCGCGCGGCGCGGGCATAATGGCCGTCCCGGGACAGCGTATTGATCTGCCGGTCCAGCAGCGCGTTGCTGGCTTCCCAGATCGCGGCCGCGATGAACACTGCGACGCCGATCGTCACCACCGCCGAGATCAGCCGGCTGCCGATCTGGCCGCCGTAGAACCAGACGATCGCGTCCACGCCCCAGACTTCGAGCACCGCCACGAACCCGATGAAGGCGATCACGCCGGATACGATCTTGCGCAGCAGCGGTAGATAGCGGTTGGCACGGATCTCGAGGCCGGGAAAGCGCTGAAGGATCTCCGGCCGGATCCGGAAGCCGCGGTCGATCAGGCTCAGCGTCAGCATGATGGCGACGCGGGTCATCAGCGCCACCACGAGCGTCCCGACGAAATACTGCAAGAGCAGCGAATAGCCGTTACGGATGTTGAGCGCCCACACGGCCCAAAGCGCAAGATCGAGCCCGATGGCAAGATAGTGCCAGCCGCCGGCGATGCGATTGCGCAGACGGGCCGCGATCCCTTGCCGGTCGGCCGGCGCACGGATGGCTTCGGCGACCTGGCGGCGGCATTGCAGGATGATGACGACGATGAAGAGGTGCACGACCAGCATCACCATGCGCAGCAGCGCGGCATAGCCGGCACGATGCAGGCCGAGCAGCAGGGCCACATTGGCAAAGGCGATTCCGGATACGCCGACGCCGACGATGCGGCGCGCCCAGATCTCGATGTAAGCTGCGGTCTCGGCCCGAACCGGGAACAGGCCGAACGGTCCCGCCAGCGCCCGGATCACGCAGATGAGGCCGCGGGAGAACGCATAGGCATTGACGACCGCAAGGATCACGAGGCGAACAGTCGTAGGCTCGCCGATCTCGGTCCCGAGCAGCGCGGTGGCGATGCCCACGAAGACGACCACCGGCAGCAGTTCGAGCGCGAGGCGTCCCAGCACGAAGGGCAGCCGCAGCAGGATCTGCCAGACCCGCGCCAGACTGTGGCGGCGCCTGTGCAGTTCGGGCGCTGGGGTGACATCGGCCACCGATGACGGCGGATCGGCAATCGGCAGCGCCTGTGCTGGCAGGCGCGCGGTCTGCGGCACGCGTCCTTCCAGGAACGCAACCGGACGCCGGATCAGGCGGAACATCACCCATTCGGCCGCAAGGGCGCAGCCGAGCACCAGCGCCAGCTTCCAGGCGGTCTCGATCAGGAGATTGTAGGCGGCGGGATCGTTCGCGGTCCGCATGATCCAGTAATAGAACGCCGGAAAATGCGTGAGCGTCCGCGCCATGCTGGCGATCTCGCTCGATATCGAACCGATCTCCTCCGACACGGTGAGCAGGAGCTGTGCACCGAGGCCGTCGGCCGAGAGCGGGATCGGCGATTTCTGCTCGGGCGCGGCCGGTGCAGGCTGCTGACCAGATGCATTCGCGATCGCGCGCAGCGTGTCTATCATGTGCGCACGCTTCTTGTCGTCCTGCAGTGTCTCCAGCGCACGCTTGGCTTGCTCAGGCGACAGCGCGGCCGCACTGCTCGCAGCCGGCGTCTCGGCGCGGGCGCCGCAGAGAGATGAGATCGCGAGGAAGAGAGCAGCGAGGAGCGCCGGGGCGAACTTATGCGACACGAAGATTCCTTGGATAAAACAGATGCGCCGGCGGAGTCGGAATCGTCACCACCGAAGCACATGCGTCATGTCGGATGACCGTTATTCGCCCCGGACCTGTGTCGGAAGTTGGCCTTCGAGGCGACATTCTCTTGGCATTTGCCGCGATGCAGGATCGAAGATGGCGCAGGCTCAGCCAGCGAGACGTCATGAGGATACTGTGCGCGCAAGGGCTCTCCCGCCGTTCCGCAGGGCTATCGCATCCGGGAAGCGGATTCCCTGCGGCCGATCCTTCGAGATGCCCGCTTTGGCGGGCTCCTCAGGATGAGGGCGGAGTGTACGGCAGCAGTTTCAATGGACTCGAAGCCAATTAGCCTCATCCTGAGGAGACCACGGCGCGGTCGAAGGACGAGGCGCTTGCTCAGGCCGGTCCAGGAGATCGTATGCGACTGCCCTGCGCCATTCCGGGAATTGGCCCGGAATGACGACAGGGAGGGAGGAGGGACAAGGCAGGACTTGAATACGTACGCGGCGGCGGCCTCGGCGCGGCCAGCCAATGATCGACGTGATGCAAAATACAGCGCCGGGAAGGTAGGGGCTTTGCCTCACTGATGCAGCCCGCTAAACCTTGACCCGGCGTGCCGTTCGCGGTTTTTGCCGCTATGCGATAGTCCGAACGAGCTCCATCGCACTTAGCGGCTGGATTTGCGGAGGTGGTGTCATAGACCTCCCCTTGCTCATGAGGTGGACGTTGCGCGTCGCTTGTTTGCGACCACTGCGATGCTCCTCCCGAGACACAAAACTGTCAAGCGGGATCGATGATCTGAAGGATCACATTTGAAGGCGCGAGTTCCCTGAACGGGGCATGGTGACATCATGCCCCTGTTTTGCCCGACGTGTCAAACGGACTTCGTAAAATCCGCAAGCGCGCGACGTGACCGGCAAGCCATTGATTCCGCTATCTGCGGCTACTGTGCATGGGGTTGTTTTCGCAGTTTTGATCCATGGCCGGCTCGCCTAGAGAAACATATCTGCCAGATCGACCGACGAGGACTTCCCGACCCGGTCGAAGTTTTGCGCCAGCCAGCTTTGCGCCGCCGCGCGGCCTTCGTCGCGCAGGCGGCACAACAGGCTCCATTCCGGGTGGAATTGCGTGGCCGTGCCGAGCTGCGACATCAGCTGGTCGTTGCCGATCCAGTGCATGTACATGCGGCTATGCCTGTCGCTGTCGAGCTCGCCGTCGTCGATCAGCCGCGTGGCGAAGGCGATCGCGCGCATTTCTCGCATCAACGACGAATTGAAGCTGATCTCGTTGATGCGGTGGAGGACGTCAGCCGCACTGGTCGGCAGCGCGTCGCGCCGGATCGCGGTGACCTGCACGATGATGACGTCGTGGCTGCCCTTGCGGTAGATGAGCGGATAGATCGCGGGATTGCCGAGATAGCCGCCATCCCAATAATGCTCGCCGTCGATCTCGACGGCCTGAAAATAGGGCGGCAGGCAGGCCGAGGCGAGCACGGTTTCTGCGGTGAGAAACGGGCTCTGGAATACCTTGATCTTGCCGGTGCGGACGTTGGTGGCGTTGAGAAACAGCTGCGGCGCCTCGGGCGCGGAATTGAGCCTGTCGAAATCGACCACGCGCTGCAGCAGCGAGCGGAGCGGATTGAAATGGAAGGGATTGAGCAGGTTCGGCGGCAGCGTGTGCGTCAGCGTGTGGATGAAGGCGTGGACCGGATGATATTCCGGCGGCAGCTTCAGGGCCTGGATCCACTGGTTGAGCGGCGAGAGCAAATCGTACGCCCGGTCCATGCGCGAGACTTCGTACCAGAATGCGTGCAGGCTCTGCCGCGCCGCCTCCGCGCCCCCGTTTGCCATGCCGGAGGCCAGCGCCACCGCATTCATCGCGCCGGCGCTGGTGGCGCTGATCGCCTCGATTGCGAGCCTGCCGTCCTCGAGCACCTGGTCGAGCACGCCCCAGACGAAGGCGCCGTGCGCGCCGCCGCCCTGGAGCGCGAAGTTGACGTTCTTGCGATCCGCGGTGCCCGTGGCTGTCACTTTGCCCGCTTCTTGCCTCCCTTTCCTTCTTTCTCCAGCGCCTTGCGCACCTCGTCGAACTCCTGCAGCGAGGCCTTGTCGACGCGAGGAACCTTCAGCTCCAATTTTTCGAGCGCAGCATTGATCACGGAGCCGATCACGACGCGGGCGAACCATTTGTGGTCGGCGGGCACCACGTACCACGGCGCATGAGGTGTCGACGTGTGCCGCACAATGTCCTGATAGACGGCCTGGTAGCGCGGCCACAGCGCGCGCTCCTTGATATCGTCCATCGAGAACTTCCACTGCTTGGCCGGCTCTTCCAGCCGGTCGAGGAAGCGCTCGCGCTGCTCCTCCTTGGAGACGTTGAGGAAGAACTTCAGCACCACGGTGCCGTTGCGGCAGAGATAGCGCTCGAAGGCGGAGATGTCCTCGAACCGCTCCTTCCAGATGTTTTTGGTGACGAGCTTTGCCGGCAGCTTCTCCTTGGCGAGGATCTCCGGATGCACGCGCGTCACCAGGCATTCCTCGTAATGGGAGCGGTTGAAGATGCCGATACGGCCGCGCTCCGGCAGCGCGACCACGTGGCGCCACAGGAAGTCGTGATCGAGCTCATTGCTGCTCGGCGCCTTGAAAGAATGGACCTCGCAGCCCTGCGGATTGATGCCGTCGAAGATCGCCTTGATCGCACTGTCCTTGCCGCCGGCGTCCATGGCCTGGAATACGATCAGAAGCGACCAGCGGTCCTGGGCGTAGAGCGTCTCCTGAAACGCGATCAGCCGCTTCTTGTTGGCCTCCAGGATCTCCTGCGCCATCTCCTTGTCGAGATCGCCCTTCTCGTCGGTCTTGTGGTCCTTGAGGCGAAACTTGCCGGATCCATCATAACGGAACGGCGTAATATAACGGTCGAGCTCCTGGGCGATCGATTTGGACGGCTTCTTGCTCATGAGTTCGGGGACACCTTGCGTTGCGGCTTCAGTCGGTCCAGCACGCTACCAAGAATGCCCTTGGGAAGGAATATGATGAAAAGCACGAGCAGCACGCCATAGACGAGATTGTCCCAGCCGACCGCCTTGGTGCCGAAGCCGATGCGCAAGGTCTCCGCAAGCAGGATGGTGATGATGGCGCCGACAGTCGGGCCGAGCGAGACGAACAAGCCGCCGACGATGGCCGCGAACACCATCTGGAGCGACACGGCGATGCCGCTGACGGTATCGGGCGTGATGAACATCTGGTACTGGCAGTAGATCGCGCCGGCGAGCGCCGTCATCAGCGCGCTGAGCAGCGTGATCTTCAATTTCTCCGCGGTGACGTCGACGCCGGCCGCGGCGGCGGCATCCTCGTCCTCTGAGATCGCCTCCAGCGCATGGCGAGCCATGCTGCGATCGACCCAGTGCCAGACCACGATGCCAAAAAGCCAGATCGCGAGCGCGATCAGGTACCAGGTGGTCTTGTCGTCGAATTGCAGCGCCAGCAGCCTGTTGCCCGACGCCCGGTTCGGCGTGTAGCCGAGCGAGCCGCCGGTATAATCGCGCGTTGCGGTGATCACCTGGAGCACGATGCCTGATAGCGCCAGCGTCACCAGCACGAAATAATGCCCGGTGATGCGGAAGCGGAAGCAGGGATAGCCGACGATCAGCGCCAGCGCACCGGCCGCGGCCATGCTGACGGGAATGCCGATCCATGGCGATAGGCCGAGGTGATTCCACAACAGCGCGGTGACATAGGCGCCGATCCCCATGAAGCCGCCGTGCCCGAGCGAGACGAGGCCGAACCGCCCCATCATCGACCAGGACGTGTAGGCGAACGACCAGATCAGGATCAGCACGAGAATGTGCAGGTGATAGGGATCGCGATAGACGAAAGGGAGCGCGACCAGCGCCGCCAGACCGATCCCCCAGGCTGCAAGTCGTCCCTGCCCCATCATCGGCGCCTCGCCAGGAGGCCTGCGGGCCGGATGAACATCATGACAATGAAGAAGGCGAAGGCGAGCACGTAGCCCCATTCGAGATCGGAGAACAGGCCGCCGAGCGAGATGATCTCAGCGAACACGAAGGAGGCGATGAAGCCGCCGATGAAATTGCCTAAGCCGCCGAGCACGCAGATCAGGAACGTGATCGGCCCGAAGGAGAGGCCGACGAAGGGATGCACGTCATATTGCAGTACCAGAAGGCAGGCAGCGAGCCCGGCCAGCGCACCTCCAAGAGCCGAGGTGATGAGATAGATCCGCTTGGTGTCGACGCCCATCAGCGCCATGATCTGCCGGTCCTGCGAGATGGCGCGGATCGCGGTGCCGGTGAAGGTGCGCGTCATGAACAGGTAGACCGCAACCATGCCGACCAGTGCCGCCACGAAGGACAGCAGCCGTGCGTAGCTGAAATTCATGTCGCCGAAGGCGAGCACCGGCAGGCGGATGCCGAGATTGCGGAAGTCGATGCCGAACGCGACGGTGGCAAAGCTCTGGAGCACGAACAGCACGCCGCCGGTCGCGAGCAGTTGATTGATCGGCGGCGCCGTGAGCAGCGGCGCGATCACGAGGTAGTGGAGCGCCGCGCCGAGGAGCGCAACCAGCAGGATAGTGAAGGGCGCAGCGACGAAATAGCTGACGCCGTAATACTGCACCATGAAGTACATGGCGTACATGCCGATCATCACGAGCTCGGCATAGCAGATCCAGGTCACGTCGATAACGCCGAAGATCAGGTTGAGGCCGAGCGCGAGCAGCGCCAGCACGCCGCCGAGCAGGATGCCGTTGATCACGGCCTCCAGCAGATAAATGTCGAAGACGTCCAGAAATGCCTGCATGCCCCCTCACACCCCGAGATACGCTTCCTTGACCGTGTCGCTCGCCAGCATCTCGGCCGAGGTGCCGGAGGCGCGGATCGTGCCCGCCTCGATCAGATAGGCGCGATCGACCACCTTCAGCACCTGCTGCACGTTCTGCTCGACGATCAGCACGGTCAGGCCGCTGGCACGGATCCGCTTCACCAGCTCGAACACCTGCTGCACCACGAGCGGGGCGAGGCCCGCCGATGGCTCGTCGAGCAGCAGAAGCTTCGGATTGGACATCATCGCGCGGCCGATCGCGCACATCTGCTGCTCGCCGCCGGACATGGTGCCGGCCATCTGGTGGCGGCGCTCCCTCAGGCGCGGAAACAGCTCGAACACGACGTCGAGCCGCTGGGCATAGTGCCCGCGCGCCTCTCTCATGAAGGCGCCCATCTTGAGATTGTCGTCCACCGTGAGCTGCGGAAACAGCCGCCGGTTCTCCGGCACATGCGCAATGCCGAGGCCGACGATCTTGTGCGACGGCGTCGCCACGACATCAACACCTTCCATCTTGATCGAGCCGCGCGAGGGCCGGATCAAGCCGGAGATGACGCGCATCAAGGTGGTCTTTCCGGCGCCGTTGGGGCCAATGACGCCGACGGCTTCGCCGGCCTTGACGTCGAGATTGACGTCGAACAGCGCCTGGAACGTGCCATAGCCGGCATTGACGCCGCGGAGCTCCAGCATCATTGCCCTCCCGCGCGGCGGCGCGCTTCGGCGGCCGCGGCCTGCGTCGTCTCGGCATCAGTCCCGAGATAGACCTCGATCACCCGCGGATCGCCCGCAACCGCGCTCGGCAAGCCTTCCGAGATCTTCTCGCCGTGATCGAGTACCATGACGCGATCGACGACGCGCATCAAGACGCCCATGATGTGCTCGACCCAGATGATGGTGATGCCGAGCTCGTCGCGGATGTTGCGCAGCATGTCGGCGGCCTGATCCATCTCGGTCTCGTCGAGGCCGCCGAGGCTTTCGTCCGCCAGCAACAGCTTTGGCGCGGTGGCGAGCGCCTTCGCAAGCTCGAGCTTCTTCAGGCCGGCTGCGCCAAGGCCATCGACACTGGCATGGCGATCAATCGGCAGGCCGACCATCGCCAGCGACCGCTCGGCCGCTTCCTCGGCCTTGACGCGACTGTGGCGGCCCTGGCCGTAGAAGCCGGCGAGCGCGACATTCTCGAAGATAGTCAGGCGACGGAAGGGCCGCGGAATCTGGAAGGTGCGGCCGATGCCGCGGTTGATGATCCGGTGCGGTGCAAGGCCTGCGATCTCATTCCCGGCGAACAGGATCGAACCGGAGGTCGGCACCAGCGTGCCCGAGAGCATGTTGAAGATCGTGCTCTTGCCCGAGCCGTTGGGTCCGATCAGGCCGAGGATCTCGCCCTGTTCGACCCTGAACGAGACGTTGTTGACGGCTGTGAAGCCGCCAAACCGCTTCACCAGCCCGCTGACTTCCAACACCGAAGCACTCCGCCGCTACTGGTTGCTGTAGGTGGTGCCTTTCGGCAGCGGCAGCACCGCCTCGCGCTGCGCCTGGCTCTTGGGCCACACCACGGAGGACTTGTCGTCGATGTACTGGATCACGACCGGAAACGACCGTTCGTTCTGCCCGGCCATCGGCGTGCCCTCACCGTAGAACTTCACGCCGAAGCCGAGCATGGTGCCGCCCTCGGGAATGTCGGTGTCGAGCGCCGCCTTGCGCAGCGCGTCGGGATCGACACCGCCATACTTCTTGATCGCTCGCGGCAGCACGTCGCTCATAAATACATACGTGTTGGACGCGCCGATGCCGACATGGGCCGAGCGGATGGCGACGCCCGGCCTGATCTTGTCGAATTCGTCGCCGACCATCTTGATCACGGGCGGGAGCTTCGGATCCATGGTCTTCTGGTTGGCGAGCCAGATCGATATCGGGTCGGTGTTGAAGATGTACGCGGCGTCCGCGCCCATGCCTTCCTTCAGCTTCTCGTAGACGCCATAACCGGCGCCATGCCCCATCAACGCGCCGAACTTCAGGCCCTGCTCGCGGGCCTGGCGCAGCAGCAGCGTGATGTCGGGGTTGTAGCCGGTGTGGAAGATGACATCGGGCTTGGCGCGCTTCAACTTGGTCACCAGCGCGGAGAGATCAGGCGCGGTCGCCGAATAGCCCTCCTTCAGCACGACGTTGAAACCGGCCTTCTTCGCACCGGCCTCGTTGCCCTTGGAGACATCGACCCCATAGGCCCCGTCCTCGTGAATGATGGCGACGCGCAGGTCCTTCGGCTCCTTGCCGAACCTCTCCTTGGCGTTCTGCGCGATGAAATCCATCGTCATCATGCCGAACTGGTCGCCGCTCGCCTGCGGACGGAACACGTATTTGTAACCCTTCTCGTTGAACACGGCCGACGAGATGCAGGTCGTGATCCACATGAACTTCTTGAGCTGCTCGACGCGGGCGGCGACCGGTACGCATTGCGCCGAGGAGAAGAAGCCGAGCACCATGTCGACCTTCTCCTGCTCGAGCAGGCGGACGGATTCGTTGATGGCGATGTCAGGCTTGCTTTGCGCGTCGGCGTAGACCGCCTCGACCTTGTAACCTTCAACGCCGGTCTTGGCGAAATGGTCGAGGATGATCTTTGCGCCGATATAGCCAAGCTCGGAGCCGCCGCCGGCGAGAGGTCCGGTCAAATCGAAGACGACGCCGATCTTGATCTTCTTCTCCTGAGCCTGGGCGGACACCGCCAAGCCCGTCGCGGCAATCGCGACCAACAGCCCACGTACCAAACGGGTAGCCATGCGCAGGCGCATCAGAACCTCCCTGGACGATTGTGCATCGCATTCTTGTTGCTTTTGCTTTTTCGCCCATCACATGGGCTGAGAGAAGCGATGTCAAGCCTCGCGCGTCAGCGAGAGGCGAGCCGCTGTGCAATAAAGGCCGTGACAAATCGCGGCATGGACGGCGTGAGATCGCTCATCCCGCGCACGAGATGAATGGCCGACAGTTCGGGCTCGGCCTCGCGCGCGAGATTGGCTTCGATCCGGGCGCGGGCCACCTCGCCCGACATGTCCAGGTTGAGGACCTGAATCATCGCAATCACACGGCCGGAGACCACGCAGTGCCAGTCCGCCTCCGCCGCGTAGTCGTCGGCGGTCAGCCCCGTCTCCTCCGCGACCTCGCGGACGACGCTGCCGGGAATGTCGAGAGCCCCGTCCTTGATGTCGTCGAGGTCGGGCGTGCCCGAAGGGAAATAGATGCGGCCCGAATTGGCCGTGTGCTGCGCCATCTCACCCAGTACGAAGGCGCCGTCGGAGGTGCGCAGCGCGCCCATGCCAAAACCGTTGAACACGGCCGGATCAGGAAAGCCCCAGTCGCGCCAGGCGAGGAAGCTGGCGAAATCGGTCTCGAAATAGGTCGCGGCGAAATGGCCGTCCGTGAACACGGCGTCGCGCCCGAGCAGCACGCGACCATTCCAGATCTTCGGGCGCTCGCGCTGCTTCTCGGCAAAATGCGCCGCGATCTCGGCGCGACGCTCCTCGGCGAACGGCCACACGACGGGCCGCACCGCAAGATCAAGCGCCGAGACGCGATGAATGACCGGTGACGTCATGACGCCTGACCACTACGCCTTCGCGTCACTTATTTGGCAGTCCCCGTGGTCTTCTTGGCCTGATCGACGAACTTGTTGGTGAAGGTCTTGCTGACGTCGATCTTGGCGTTCGCCACCTCGGGCGAACCGACGCTGAACACCGCAAGCACGGCCTCCGCGCCCTTCGGGTCCATCTTGCCGGTTTCGGAAAACATCGGGATCGTGTTCTTCAGCGCAGCGAGATAGAGATCCTTGTTCTTGCCGACCGTCTCCTCCGGCATCTTCGCCATGATCTCCTCGGGCGAATGCGAATGGATCCAGGCGAGCGTTGCCAGGATCGCATTCGTAAGCGCCTGTGTCTCCTTCTCATGACCGTTGACCCAGGCTGCCGTCGAGTACAACGCGCCGCCCGGATATTCGCCGCCGAACGTCTCGAGCGTGTCCTTCTGGGTGCGGGTGTCGGAAAGAATGCGTAAATCCTTGTGGTTGCCCTGAAGCACGGTGACGGACGGATCGAGCATCACTGCCGCGTCGATCTGGCCCTGCTCCATGGCTGCGACCGCGGTGGCGCCAAGGCCGACGCCGATCACGGCGGTGCCGGCGGGATCGAGGCCGTTCTTCTTGAGCATGAATTTCAGGAAGAAGTCGGTGGAGGAGCCAGGGGCGCTCACGCCGACCTTCTTGCCGGCGAGATCCTTCACCGACTTGATGTCATTGGTCCGAGAGGGCGCGACCACCAGTACGAGGCCGGGATAGCGGTCATAGACCACGAAGGCCTGAAGCTCCTGCTTCTTGGCGGCGAGATTGACGCAATGGTCGAAGTAACCGGAGACGACGTCGGCGCTGCCGCCGAGCACGGCTTTGAGTGCGTCCGACCCGCCCTTGAGGTCGACCAGCTCGACACTGACGCCGGCCTTCTCGTATTCGCCGAGCTGCTTGGCCAGCACGGTGGGCAGGTAGCACAGGCAAGAGCCGCCGCCGACCGCGATGGTCACCTTGGTTTGCGCCGCGGCAAGACCGATGGTGAGCGTCAGCGCGAGCAGCGCGCCGGCGAGCCTGGCAATCGTGTTCTTCATTGGTTTCCTCCGTTCGGCGGGCGGCACCATAGAGCAGCGGGGCAGGCTTGAGAAGCACCGCCTAAGTGGGCTGGCCATCGGCCTTTCGGCGCAATAGCATGCGAAAACAAGAACAATTCTTGATGGGGAGGATCATCCATGAATCGCCTTGCTGCCGGCCTGTCGATCGCCGCCGCCTTTGCCGCCGGATGCGGCGCCACCCAACTGCTCCGGCCGGCGCTCGCCGCCGAAAACATCACCGCGCAGATCATCCATACCGGCGAGATGGAGGGCGATGCGCTCGGGCCCGCAAACGCTGTCGGCTACCGCTCCAAGATGTTCGCGAGCGCGGACGGTGCCACGGTCTCGATCCAGGTCGGCAACGTGCCCAAGCACATGCATCCCAACACCAACGAGATTCAGTACATCCTAGACGGCACCGGGACGATCTGGCTCGGCGACAAGGAGGTGACGGTGAAGCCCGGCGATCTCGTGATCATCCCGAAGGGCACGCCGCATGGCGGCACCAAGCCGATCAGCGGCCAGGTCAAGGCGATCGCGATCAAGACACCGCCGCAGGCACCCGACGACACCAAGCTGCTGGATTGAACGTTCGCGATCGGGGCTCGCGCCGACGCGCGGCCCCTTGCGCCCTAGCCGCGACCGTCCGACGCCGTCGGCCGCCAAACCAATAGCCGCCGCTCCACCAGCGTGACGCCAAAGTCGATCAGGATCACGAAGGCGGACAGCACGAACATGCCGGCGAACACGCCGGCGACGTCGAAGATGCCTTCGGCCTGCTGAATGAGATAGCCAAGCCCGGCGGCCGATCCGAGATATTCGCCGACGACCGCGCCGACCACGGCGAAGCCGACCGACGTATGCAGCGAGGAGAACATCCAGGACAGCGCCGACGGCCAATAGACGTGCTGCATCAATTGGCGCTCGCTCATGCCGAGCATGCGGCCATTGTCCAGCACAGTGCGGCTGACTTCCTTCACGCCCTGATAGACGTTGAAGAAGACGATGAAGAAGACCAGCGTCACACCGAGCGCGACCTTGGACCAGATGCCGAGGCCGAGCCACAGCGCGAAGATCGGCGCCAGCACGACGCGCGGCAGCGCGTTGACCATCTTGACGTAAGGGTCGAACACGGCTGCGACCAGTGGCTGGCGCGCAAACCAGAAGCCGACCAGCACGCCGCCGATCGAGCCGATCACGAAAGCGAGGATCGATTCCGCGAGCGTGATTCCGAGATGTTTCCAGATCACGCCGGACGCGAACCACTTCACGATCTGGCTGAATACGTCGAACGGATTGGAGAAGAAGAACGGCGGCAGCAGGATCTTGCCGAAGATTGGGACGGTCGAGAGCACTTGCCACAGCACAATGCAGACGACCGCGACCAGGACTTGCAGCGCAAGCAGCATCGGGCGCGACATCAGACCGCCTCCGCCGCCTGCGTGGATTGCACGTAACCCTTCATCACCTCGTCCTTGAGCACGCCCCAGATCTCGCGATGCAGTGAATGAAACTCCTTATCGAGCCGGACCTCAAAAATGTCGCGCGGGCGCGGCAAGCGCACGCGCCAGTCACCGATGATGCGCGAGGACGGCCCCGCCGACATGATCACGACGCGATCGGCGAGTGCGATCGCCTCTTCGAGATCGTGGGTGACGAACAGCACCGCCTTGCGGTCGGCGTTCCAGAGATCGAGCAGCAGATTGCCCATGACCTGGCGCGTCTGCGCATCGAGCGGCCCAAACGGCTCGTCCATCAGCAGGATTTTTGGATCGCGGATCAGCACCTGCGCCAGCGCCACGCGCTTGCGCTGGCCGCCCGAGAGCATGTGTGGATAGCGGCCTGCGAACGCACCGAGGCCGACGGAGGTCAGCCATTGCTGCGCCCGCGGCAGCGCTTCGGAGCGCTGCGTGCCCTTGATCTCGAGCCCGATCGCGACATTGTCGAGCGCGGTCTTCCACGGGAACAGTGCATCGGATTGGAACAGGTAGCCGGCATCCCGGTTCAGCCCTGCGAGCGGCTGGTCGAATATCCTGACGCTGCCGGCTGCGGGCTTGAGCAGCCCGGCGGCGACGTTGAGCAGCGTGGATTTCCCGCAGCCGGTCGGGCCGACAATGGCGACGAACTCGCCCTGCGCCACCGTGAGATGGGCTTTCTCCACCGCCGTATAGTCCCGTCCGTCCCGGAGATGGAACGCGACCTTGGCATCTTCCAGCGCCACTGCCGTGGGCGTCGTCATGTGCTTCCTCCAAACCTGGACCGATGCCTTAGCCGCTCGCGCGACCAAGTTCAATCAAGGCGCCAAGCGTGCTACGCATGCAGCTCTTCCCCTTCACCCTCCCCTGCATGGGAAGGTAAGAGCGAGCTTACCCGCGATGCCCTCCAAGCTGGCGATCAGCTATGCACGTGTCACCAAGAGCTTCGGCCCGCTCAAAGCCGTCGACGACGTGTCGCTCGATATCGCCGACGGCGAGTTTCTGGCCATCGTGGGTGGCTCGGGCTCCGGCAAGACCACCCTGCTGCGGCTCGCCAACCGATTGATCGAGGCGGACAGCGGCACGATCACGGTGGAGAGCGAGGACGTGCAGAATGTCGATCCAGTCGCGCTGCGGCGGCGGATCGGCTACGTGTTCCAGGCCGGTGGGCTGTTTCCGCATTTGAGCGTTGCTGACAATATCGGTGTCACGCCAAAGCTGCTGGGCGTGCCGGCTGCGGATATTGCCGCGCGCGTCGACGAGCTGCTGGAGCTCGTGCAGCTCGACCGCGCCGCGCATCGCGACCGGCTGCCGGAGGCGCTCTCCGGCGGCCAGCGCCAGCGTGTCGGCGTGGCGCGGGCGCTCGCGGCAAAACCTCGGATCGTGCTGATGGACGAGCCGTTCGGCGCGCTCGATCCCCTCACCCGCGATGCGCTCGGCGAGGATTTTCGCGACCTGCACCGCAAGCTCGGCCTGACCTCTGTCATGATTACGCATGACATGACGGAGGCCATCCTGCTCGCCGACCGCATTGCGGTGATGCGCGCTGGAAAGCTGCTCGCACAGGGCACGCCGGCAGAGCTGTCGGAAAGCGGCGACGCCTACGTGCTGGAATTGTTGCGCACGCCGCGGCGCCAGGTCGAGCGATTGAATGCGCGGCTGCCAACGAGCGGTGCGGCATGAGCCTCTTCACCGATCCGCGCTGGGGCGAGGCGCTGTCGCATTTGCCCGACTATCTCGGCAACCATGTGCGGGTGAGTCTCGCCGCGCTTGCGCTAGGCCTGATTGCGAGCCTGCCGTTGGCACTCCTCACACGCAACCACCCGGCGCCCCGCGGCATCCTGCTTGCGCTTGCCAGCATCGTGCAGACAGTCCCTGGACTTGCGCTTCTTGCGCTGTTCTATCCGCTCCTGCTGCTGCTGGCCTCCGTCACGCTCGCCTGGTTCGGCTTTTCCTTTTCCGCTTTCGGCTTCCTGCCGGCCGTGCTGGCGCTCGCGCTCTATTCGATGCTGCCGGTGCTGCGCAATGGCATCACCGGCCTCAACGGCATCGATCCCGCGTTGATCGAAGCCGCCAAAGGGGTCGGCATGACCGCGCGACAATCGCTGGTGATGGTCGAGCTGCCGCTGGCGCTGCCGGTGATGATGGCGGGCATCCGCACCGCCGCGGTGTGGGTGATCGGCACCGCGACGCTGTCGACACCGATCGGCCAGACCAGCCTCGGCAACTACATCTTCGCGGGGCTTCAGACCCAGAACTGGGTGTTCGTGCTGTTCGGCTGCCTGGCCTCGGCCCTGCTCGCGCTTGCCGTCGACCAACTGCTCGGCCTGCTCGAGACCGGCCTGCGCCAGCGCAGCCGCATGCGCATCGGGCTCGGCGCGATCGGGATCGCGGCACTGGTCGCCGCAACGCTGGTGCCGACGATGGGGCGTTCGTCCCAGAGCTACGTCGTCGGCGCCAAGACTTTCGCCGAGCAATATGTGTTGTCTGCCCTGCTCAGGGATCGCCTCCAGGCGGCTGACCTCTCGGCGACGGCGCGATCGGGCCTCGGCTCCAGCGTGATCTTCGAGGCACTGAAGGCCGGCGACATTGATCTCTATGTCGACTATTCCGGTACACTCTGGGCCAATCAGTTGCATCGCACCGACATTAAGCCGCGCGCGGAACTGCTCGCTGAGCTGAGGACAGCTCTCGGGAAAGAGAACATCACCTTGCTCGGCGAGCTCGGCTTTGAGAATGCGTATGCGCTGGTGATGCCGCGGAAGCGCGCCGAGGCGCTGGGCATCCGCAGCATCGCCGATCTCGCCGCGCACGCATCGACCATGTCGATCGCCGGCGACTACGAGTTCTTCTCACGCCCCGAATGGGCCGCGCTGCAAAAGGCCTATGGGCTTTCATTCCACACCCAACGCCAGATGCAGCCGGACTTCATGTACGCGGCGGTCGCGAGCGGCGAGGTCGACGTGATCGCCGGCTACACCAGCGACGGCCTGATTGCGAAATACGATCTCGTCGCGCTCGATGATCCCCGGCACGCCATCCCGCCCTACGACGCGATCCTGCTGCTCGCGCCCAAGCGAGCCGGTGACGAGCGGTTGCAGGCTGCGCTGAGGCCGCTGCTCGGCAGGGTCGACATCGCGACGATGCGCGAAGCCAATCTGCGCGCAAGCGGCAACGATGCGAATTCATCGCCCGATGCAGTGGCGAAGTGGCTGTGGGAGAAAGTGAGCAACAGGTAGGCTGGCGCGACTGGTTCAGCGTCGTCATGGCTTTCGCCCATGGGCCTTCGCCAGGAAGACGTTGGAGGGGCATGGGTGCTCCAACGGCGCTCTCATCGCAAGGAGCGTGAGAGACATCACAGCCCCCGGATCATCCCCGCGTTGATCAGCAGCCGGTTCAGCCGCCGCGCCTCGGCGCCATCCCTGCAGCCATAGAAGATGCCCTTGCAGCGGAGCATGATCTCCTTCTGCTCGGCGAAGGACGGATCGAGCGGGATGCCGGCAGCTTCCTGGATCACTAGCGGCAGATAGGGACCGTCGATCGTGTCCATCACGGCATCGCTCTTCACCGGCTCGAAATTGATGGCGTCGATCGCATAATAGGTTGCGTAGAGACGCGGATCGTAAGCGTCGAGCTTCTTGCCGAGGGCGCCCTCGTCGAGGCCGGGCTCAAGCAGGTTCGGCGCGAATTCCGGCTGGTGATCGCCGTAGCGCACGATCAGAAAAGGCTCGCCGGGAAAGTTCTTCTTCAGACCGGCGACGAAAGCTTTGTACTGCTCGGCGCTCATCGCCTGGCGGCGCAGATATTCGTCGATGGACGGCAAGTTGCCCGGCGCGCGCCAGTTCGGCAGCAGATCGGGACGGAAGCGCGTCTCCCAGGGGAAATGATTGGCGCCGAGATAGATGAAGGTGAACAGCGGCTTGTTCGGCGGTTGTTGCCCTATCAGCTGAAGCGCCTTGTCGTAGAAGAAGGAGTCCGGCTCGACGTCCTTGGCACCCAGATCCTCCGAATCGAGGAAACGTTCGATGCCGGTCGTCATCTGGAAGCTGCGCGCGCCCATGAAGCCACCATGGGCGGGATAAAGCGACAGGGTGTCGTAGCCGCAACGGCGCAGTGCCAATGGCAGGCCGCGTTCGACGCGGTTCGAGGCGATGCGCGTCACGAAATAGGCGAAGCGGCCGAACGAACGCGACGAGAGCCCCGCAAGCACGTTGTATTCGGTGAACCAGCTCGGCCCGCCATTGCTCTCGGCCAGGAACGTGCGCTGCTTGCCGTCCCAGGACGTGAAATGGTCGCCGTAACGCGGTGGCACCTTGATGCCCGGCGCGGCGCGGATGTCGAAGCTCGATTCATCATGGATCATGATGATATTGGGGCGGCGGCCCGCAGGATGGCAGGCGTCCACCAGCGGCACGTTGAGCCGCTCGTTGGTGGAGGCTGCGGATTCCATGAAACCGTACTGCACGAAGTCGGCGACCGCTGTGACGCCGGAGCGGAAGAATTTCGAGAGATAGCCATCGTCGTAATAGCCGCGCCAGGCCTGGTCAGGATGATAAAGCGAATAGCCGACCAGTGCGGCAACACAGGCGAGCTTGCAGGCAAGCGCCGGCAGCCGGCGGATGCGGAACGGATCAAGCCACCACAGCGCATACATCAGCGGCAACGTGACGAGGCCGGCCAGGATCACCGACCAGCGCAGATTCGGGAAGATCGTGAACAGGAACGCGACGCTGTCGCGGTCGATCATCATCAAATCGATGAAGTTGACCGTCATCTGCACGACTTCGTGCTTGAGCCGCGACAGCAGCACCAGCACGACGACCATGGTCAGCGACAGCGCGCCCGACAGCGCCGGGCGCCGCAGCAGCGTGATCCAGAAGAAGTTGAGGATGCCCCAGGCTAGGGCGAAGGAGAGGCGCGAGCCGAAATCGGTCTCGGTCTCGTACATCAGCGCCAGCGCTGCGAAATGCGGCGCCGTGACCGCGAGCAGCCGCCAGATGCCGAGCGCGGCGACGCTCGCAAGCACGGCGGTGGTGGCAGAAGGACCTGGATTGGGCGCGGACGCCATCGACGACACGCAACTTCTGGTCCGGCGCGGTGATGCCAAGCCGCTTGGCCGGCATCAAGACGGCTGGCGGCGCCCAGCGCAGCCGGAAGCCTGCGCCGTGTCATAAAACTGTAACGGAACGGTCAAGGTCAGGCAACGCGTTCGGCGATCCGACATCGCTTATTGTTAGCGAAAGACGGTGGGCCGCAGCCGGCAGGCAGCTACTCAACGTCAGGGCTGGGCGATCCCAGCGATGAACAGGTCGATCACCCCCTCCGCCATCCGCTCGATCTCGCCCTCCTCGATGCCCCAGCGCGGAAAGTGGCCATCGAGGTTCATCCGGGCAAAACCGTAGACCAACGCGCGAGCGGCGATCTGGATGCGCTTCAGATCCGCCGACCTCAGCAGGCCCTGCTCGGCCGCATCAGTCAGCATCCGTTCCGACAGCGCGATCAGCTCGGCATTGTCGCGGGTCAGCTCCGCCGAGCTGCCATGGGCGAAGTAGCGTCCGGTGGAGATGATCTCGAAATGGGCCGGATTGCGCATGGCCCAGCGCAGGTAAGCGAGGCCAAAGGCGCGAAAACGCTCCAGTGGACTCTTGGGCGCTGCCTCGCCGAGCGCCGCTTCGATCTCGGCGCGGAAGCGCCGCTGCGCCTCCTCGGCCACCGCCGCCATCAAGGCATCGCGGTTCGGAAAGTGCCGGAACGGCGCGCCCGGCGACACCGCGGCCCGGCGCGCCGCCTCGCGGACGGAGACCTCGGCACCTTCGGCCGCCAATTGCAGCGCAGCGTCAATCAGCACACGGCGAAGGTCGCCATGGTGATACGGCCGGGCTTCGGGTGTTCGGCGGGCACGCGGCTTGGACGTCTGACGGGCGGGCATGGCGTCTTCTAGCATCACCCGAACGTGAATGTAAGCAGCGATTACACCATTGACGATCTTGCTGCTGTATATGTAATCACTGATTACATCAAAGGAGATTCGCCATGTCACAACGTCAAAGCTGGCTCGAAGGCTGGCGGCTGCTTGCCGTCCTAACGCTCAGTCTGATCGCCCTGAGCCTGTGGATCGCCTCGATGCGGCTGTTCGAGGTTGAGGGCGTTCGCATGGTGATCCGCTTCACGGCGCGAAGTTCGCTGCTGCTGTTCTGCCTCGCCTTCAGTGCCGCGGCGCTGGCGCGGCTCTCGCCCAATGCCTGGACGCGCTGGCAGCACCGTAACCGCCGCTATCTAGGCTTGAGCTTCGCGTCCTCCCACGCCATCCACGCGGCGGCGATCGTCGCGTTCGCCAGGATGGATCCGGCCGGCTTTGCCCAGGCGACCTCCGCCGCCTCCTACATCTTCGGCGGCATCGGCTATGGCTTCATTATCGCGATGAGTGCGACCTCGTTCGACCGCACCGCCGCGCTGCTCGGACCGCGCACCTGGCGCATACTGCACGTCGCGGGCGGCTACTATCTCTGTTTCCAGTTCATGGTGTCGTTCGGCAAGCGCGTGCCGGCCATGCCGCTCTACGCCGCATTCCTCATTCCGCTGCTGATCGTGCTGACGTTGCGCATCATAGCGATAGCCCGCCACCCGCGCGGGCAAACCGTCGCCGCGGGCTGAAACGCCCAAGCTCACTGCGGCAGCAATCCGAGCCGCTTGGCGATGATGCGGTCGAGCATCCGTTTCGGTAGCACGGCCGCAATCAGGTGACGGAGCGGGTCCGGCGTGATCTGGTAGCGCACCTTCGGGCTTGGCGCCGTCAGCGCTTCGAACACGATTTCGGCGATGCGCTCGGCGGGCAGGCCCTTGGCGCCGATGTCCATCATGAACGCCATCACCTTGTTCAGCGCCGGCAGATAGGGCGAGTTCTGGTAGACGGAAAGGTCGATCTCTTCGGCCTTGCTCCAGATCGGCGTCTTCACCGCGCCGGGGGCGACGATGATGACGTCGATGCCGAACAGCATCAGCTCGCGGCGCAGGCTCTCCGACAGGCCCTCGATGGCGTGCTTGGAGGTGCTGTAAGGCGCCGACAGCGGATTGCCGCTCTTGCCAGCGACCGAGCTGATCATCACGATCCGGCCCTTCGGCCCCTTCAGCATGGGGTCTGCGCCGAGCAGCGGCCCGAACGCCTGCGTCGCGATGACAGGGCCAATGACGTTGACGTCCATCTGGCGGCGGAAATCATCGGCCGACAATTCGAGCACGGGACCGGCAACCGCGATGCCGGCATTGTTGACGAGACCGGCCAGCGTCTCGCCGCCCAACGCCGCGCGAACGTTTCGCCCGGCCGCGAGGACTGCCGCCTCGTCGGTGACGTCGAACAGCAGCGGGGTGAAGTTCGCACCGAACTCGCCTTGCAGCCGGTCGGCGTCGGCCTGCTTGCGGACACTGCCGAACACGCGATAGCCGCGCCCGATCAGGAATTTCGCAACGGCCCAGCCGATGCCCGTAGACGCCCCGGTAACGACGACAGATCGCATGGTCTTTCCACCTCGGGTTGGCGTGATCATGCAGGAGGAAGGTGCCTGTGTGCAAATGGCGCCCAGCGCGCAAGTCCGCGCGGCAGGTGTCGGTTCTTAAGATGAAGCGGCGCGCGAACGTTGCGACATGAGGTCGAAGGCACCTTGAACAGGCGGATGAAGAGTCGAATCTTTCACCCTGACGACGCAGCCCTTTTCACGATCAGGGAGTTCTAGAATTTTTGAAAAGGGACGCGAGATCAAGAATGTGGTTTAAGCGTCAGTTCTTGGCGTTCAAGCAGCGCGTCAACTCGCGAAGAATTTGAATGAAGCAACTATGCTTCGCGCGAGGAGGAAGAGAAAGATCGCGTTTGCGATCTCGCTCGAACATAGTCGCGAAGGCTTAAAGATTTGTTTGGTGAGCGAAGCTTTCGCTCGCGTGTCCCCGACAAGGCGCAGCGCATAAGCGATGCGTCGCGGGGCCGGGATCCAGAGGCCGCTTGGCCCCGGATCAGCAGGGCATCACCAAAATGCTGCGCTGCGTCCGGGGCACAACGGCTTAGTTCTTGCTCTTGTCGACCAGCGCGCCCTTCCTGATCCAGGGCATCATGTCGCGCAGTTTCGCGCCGACTTCTTCGATCGGGTGGGCAGCGAGCTTGGCGCGGGTCGCCTTGAAGGAGGTCTGGTTGACCTTGTTCTCGAGCATCCAGTCGCGCGCGAACTTGCCGCCCTGGATGTCCGCGAGAACCTTCCGCATCTCCTTCTTGGTCTCGTCGGTAATGATGCGCGGACCGGTGACATACTCCCCGTACTCGGCGGTGTTGGAGATCGAGTAGTTCATGTTGGCAATGCCGCCTTCATAGATCAGGTCGACGATCAGCTTCACTTCGTGCAGGCACTCGAAATAGGCCATCTCGGGGGCGTAGCCGGCTTCGACCAGAGTCTCGTAGCCGCCCTTGATCAACTCGACCAGGCCGCCGCAGAGCACCACCTGCTCGCCGAACAGGTCGGTCTCGC
This sequence comes from Bradyrhizobium sp. 147, assembly GCF_023073935.1. NCBI lineage: Bacteria > Pseudomonadati > Pseudomonadota > Alphaproteobacteria > Hyphomicrobiales > Nitrobacteraceae > Bradyrhizobium > Bradyrhizobium sp. 147. Next base: position 88,265 of record NZ_JADPKL010000097.1, read on the forward strand.
ACTCTTCCTTGAAAGTGGTCTCGATGATGCCGGCGCGGCCGCCGCCGATCGCGGAGGCATAGGACAGACCGAGGTCATGGGCGTTGCCCGAGACGTCCTTGGCGATCGCAATCAGGCAGGGCACGCCGCCGCCGCGCTGGTACTCCGAGCGCACGGTGTGGCCGGGGCCCTTCGGCGCGATCATCAGCACGTCGAGGTCGGCGCGCGGATCGAGCAAATTGAAATGGACGTTGAGGCCGTGCGCGAACACGAGGGCGGCGCCCTTCTTCATGTTGTCGTGCAGGTGCTCGCGGTAGATGTCGCCCTGGAGCTCGTCCGGGGTCAGCATCATGACGAGGTCAGCCCATTTGGCGGCTTCGGCGACTTCCATCACCTTGAAGCCGGCGTTCTCCGCCTTCTTGGCCGAGGCCGACCCCTTGCGCAGCGCAATCGCCACCTCCTTGACGCCGGAGTCCTTCAGGTTCAGCGCATGGGCGTGGCCCTGGCTGCCATAGCCGACGATGGCGACCTTCTTGCCCTTGATCAGGTTCAGGTCGGCGTCGCGATCGTAATAAACACGCATAGTTCGTTTCCTCGTTCGGGGCCGGAATCGGCCGATGGTCAGATCTTTCGAAGGTGAATTGACGGATTTCGGGGGCTGTCTAGAGCATTTTAGGCCCGCTGGGAAACCCGTTTCTGCATGGAAATCTGCGGCATCATGCATCCATGAAGACGGGGTAGAGGGAAGCGAGCAGCAGGACCGCCATCAGCACATTGAAGGCACGGACCAGCCGCTCTGAGGTCAGGACCGGTCGCAATGCAGAGCCGAACAGAGCCCAGACCACGGTCGAGACCGTGCCTAAGAGCAGGCTGATCAGGGTCTGGATTGCGATGTTGAGCGGGAATTGGGCGATCGCCGCGTAGGCGGTAATGGTGCCGATCACGATCACCCAGCCTTTGGCGTTGATCCATTGAAACATCGCCGCGCCCCAGAAGGTCATCGGGCTGCGTGCGGCGCCGTCGCCCGGCTTGGTCGGCCCGGACATGGCGATCGCGGCGGCGAGATAGATCAGGTAGACCGCACCGGCATATTTCAAGATGGTCTGGAGGACAGGATAGGCCAGAAACACGGAGCCGAGCCCGAGGCCGACTGCGGCGACCATGAAGGCGAAGCCGATGACGATGCCGACGATGTGGGGAATGGTGCGCCGGAAGCCGTAGGTCAGGCCCGAGGACAGCAGCATGATGTTGTTCGGCCCAGGCGTGAAGTACATCACGACCATGAAGGTGAGGAAGGCATAGAACAGCGAGTGTGACATGTTCGCCTCACGCGACTTTCGGCAGCGGCTCTTTGGGCAACGCCTTGGGCCGCTGCGCCAGCACCATCACCGCGATACCGCCGATCACGGTCAGCATGCCAGCGAGGCGCAGGGGTCCGAATCGTTCGTCGAACACGATGCTGGAGGCGGCCGATCCCACGAACGGCACCAGCAGTGCGAACGGCACCACCTGCGCCGCCGGATAATCGCGCAGCAATCGGCCCCACAGCCAGTAGGCGATGCTGGTGGAGATGGCGCCGATCACCAGCAGGCAGATCAGGCCTGTCAGAGACATGTGGATCAGCGACTGCCAGGTCGGCGTTGGCCCGTTGACGACCAGCGCGAGCGCGAACAACGGCACCGCGGCAGTAAGGCACAGCCAGGCGAACAGGTCGAACATCGGCGCACCACGGGCGCCCCGCAGCAGGAGATTGCCGACGGCAAAACAGACCGGCGCGATCATCAGCACCGCGAAGGCGCCGACGCTGAAATCATAGCCGACGGTCCCGCAGATCATCAAAAGGCCGGCTGCTGCGATGACGATGCCGAGCGTCTGCATCGGCGTCGGACGTTCGCCGAATGCGACAGCGGCGAAGCCGATCGTGAACAGCGCCTGGCTCTGCACGACGACGCTGGCCAGGCCGACCGGCACGCCGCGGGCGATGCCATAGGCCTGGCTCAGGAACTGGCCGAGGAACAGCGTGACGCTGATCGCGATCAGGAGCGGCCAGGCGACCTTCGGCTTGGGAATGAAAAGGCACGGTACTGCGGCAATGGTGAAGCGCATCGCCGTCATCAGCTCCGGCGAGAACTCGTCGAGCGCGATCCGGCTCGCCACGAAGGCAAGCCCCCAGATGATCGCCACCAGGATGGCGATGAGGATGTCGGCCGGCTTCATTGTTGTCGGTCCTGCCCTGTCGTGCAGTCCTGTTATTGTTCTGGTCTAGCCTTGCTCGCCGGCTTTCGGTTTCCGCAGCAGATAGGTTCCGTGCATCGGGGCGTGGTAGTCGGCCGAGACCAGCCCGAAGCCGATGTCGGTCAGCATCCGTTCCATCACCCAGCTGAAGGTGGAATATTCGTCGCGCATGTGCGCGACGACACCTTCACGCGAAAAGTCGTGGTTCTTGATCTGGAAGTCGGCCCATTGCTCGACGTCGCGCTCAATGGCGTCCGGCATTGAAGTGTAGACGATGTCGCGCAGGTAGAAGCTCGCGCCCGGCTTCAGCGCGCGATAGATCCGCGACATCGCCACCGCCTTCCAGAAGTCCGGCAGATGGTGCAGCGTGAACTCGCTGACGATCAAATCGTAGGATTCCGGACGGTAGGAGAAGCTCAGCAGGCCGGCCGATTGGGTGCGGACCGGCGCCTTGCGGTCACGTGCATAGATTTCGGCGAGCGCCAGCATCGCGGGGGAGATGTCGATAGCATCGACCTCGGCGCCCATCAGCGCCGCTTCGGTGGCCAGCACGCCGTTACCGCAGCCGATATCGGCGATGCGCCAGCCGCGCTGGACTCCTAGCATTTTCAGCGCAGCGCGCGCCCGCAGGTCGGCATCGTCATGGCTGTCATAGATCGACGCCACTGCGGGCTCGATCCCCATCCGGTTCCGCTCGTTATAGTACCAGTCGCGCGCCAGCATGGTTCACATCCCTTCAGGCCCGCGACCGATCGCGGCAACGCCGGTGCGCGACACCTCGACGAGGCCGAGCGGGCGCATCAGGTCGATATACTGATTGATCTTGTCCGTATTGCCTGTGATCTCGAACACGAAGCTCTCGGTCGTCGCGTCGATCACGCGGGCGCGGAACGCATCCGCAAGCCTCAGCGCCTCGACCCGGTGCTCGCCCTGCCCGCGCACCTTCACCATCGCGAGCTCCCGCTCGATCGAGCGCTTGGTCTGCGTCATGTCGACGACGCGATAGACCGGAATCATGCGATCGAGCTGGTGCTTGATCTGCTCGATCACCATTGGCGTGCCCGTGGTGACGATGGTGATGCGCGACAGGTGCTTCTGGCTCTCGGTTTCCGAGACCGTGAGGCTCTCGATGTTGTAGCCGCGGCCCGAAAACAGGCCGATGACGCGCGCAAGCACGCCGGGCTCGTTCTGCACGAGCACGGCGAGCGTGTGCGTCTCGTTGGGATCGTGACGGTCCTCGATGAAATAGGCGGATGCCGGCTGGTTCATTGTCGTCCCCTCAAATCTTCTTCGTCATGGCCGCGAAGGCGGGCCGCCAGCAATTGCCACGGCGTGAGATCCCTACACAGGGAGCGGCGTACTGGTTTGGCCGGCCGAGCCGAACGATGGCAGCGGAGCTTGTGACCATTGCGCTCACACCAGCGCCTTGCCGCCGGCGAATGCCTTCGCGGTGGCCGCGTCGTTGGCCTGCTCCGGCAACAGCATCTCGTTGTGCGCCTTGCCGGAGGGGATCATCGGGAAGCAATTTTCGAGCGCAGCGACGCGGCAGTCGAACAGCACCGGGCGCTTGACCGCGATCATCTCCTTGATGGCGCCCTCGAGATCGCCAGGCTTGTGCACCTGGAGGCCAACGCCGCCATAGGCTTCGGCGAGCTTGACGAAATCCGGCAGCGCCTCCGAGTAGGAATGCGATAGGCGATTGCCATGCAGCAGCTGCTGCCACTGCCGCACCATGCCCATGTACTGGTTGTTCAGGATGAAGATCTTGATCGGCAGCTCGTACTGCACGGCCGTCGACATCTCCTGCATCGTCATCTGCACCGAGGCATCGCCCGCGATGTCGATCACGAGGCTATCGGGGTGGGCAACCTGCACGCCGATCGCGGCCGGCAAGCCGTAGCCCATGGTGCCGAGGCCGCCCGACGTCATCCAGCGATGCGGCTCCTCGAAGCCGTAGAATTGGGCCGCCCACATCTGGTGCTGGCCGACCTCGGTCGTGATGTAGGTATCCTTGCCGCGCGTCGCTTCGAACAGGCTCTGGATCGCATGCTGCGGCAGGATGACGTCGTTGCTCTTCTTGTAATAAAGCGAATTACGGGCACGCCACTGCGCGATCTGCTGCCACCACGACTTGATCTCGGGCTTCTTCGCCTCTGCCTTGAACACCTGGAGGATGTCGCCGAGGATGTTGCCGCAATCGCCGATGATCGGCACGTCAACCCGGATGTTCTTGTTGATCGAGGATGGGTCGATGTCGATATGGATCTTCTTCGAACCCGGCGAGAACGCATCGACGCGACCGGTGATGCGGTCGTCGAAGCGCGCGCCGACGCACAGCATGACGTCGCAATCATGCATGGTCATGTTAGCTTCATAGGTGCCGTGCATGCCGAGCATGCCGAGCCAGTTCTTGCCCGAAGCCGGATAGGCGCCGAGGCCCATCAGCGTGGAGGTGATCGGGAAACCGGTAACCTCGACCAGCTCGCGCAAGAGCTTGGTCGCCTCGGGACCGGAATTGATGACACCACCGCCGCTGTAGATCACCGGACGCTTGGCGTTGGCGAGCAGCGCCACCGCCTTGCGGATCTGCGTGGCATCGCCCTTCACGCGCGGCGCATAGGAGCGGTGCACGTCGGACTTGCGCGGCGGATGATAGGTACCGGTCGCGAACTGCACGTCCTTGGGAACGTCGACCAGCACCGGACCCGGACGGCCGGAGGTCGCGACATAGAAAGCCTCGTGCAGCACCTTGGCGAGATCGTTGACGTCGCGCACCAGCCAGTTGTGCTTGGTGCAGGGGCGCGTGATGCCGACGGTGTCGCATTCCTGGAAGGCGTCGTTGCCAATCAGATGCGTCGGCACCTGGCCGGAGATGCACACCAGCGGGATCGAGTCCATCAGCGCGTCGGTCAGCGGCGTCACCATATTCGTGGCGCCGGGACCGGAGGTCACCAGCGCGACGCCGGGCTTGCCGGTCGAACGCGCATAGCCCTCGGCGGCATGGCCGGCGCCCTGCTCGTGGCGGACCAGGATGTGCTGGACCTCGCTCTGCTGGAAGATCTCATCATAGATCGGAAGCACCGCGCCGCCGGGATAGCCGAAAATGTCGGTCACGCCATGATCGATGAGCGCGCGGACGATCATCGCGGCGCCGGTCATCTGGTTCGGATCGTGGCTCTTCTCGCTCATTGGCTTGCTCCGGATGCGCTGTTGTCAGCGGCTTCGTTCGTGTCGGGTTCGGGAAATAAAAAAGGCCCCGAAGAGGGCCCACGCACACCGCCTGTCTTGTGGATGGCAGCTAGCCACCCCCGGCGGTGTGCCTGGGTACGACGGCGATAAGGAGTTTGGTAATAATGTTACGCATGGCAGGCGCTCGGCTTCCCAAAGGTTGCGCGAAACATAGCGGCCAAAGCCCGGATGTCAAGGCAATGTGGCCGTTCCCGCGCGATTTTGGCAGTGTAGCGGTGTTCCCCGGGTTCGGCGAGCGGTAAATTCAGGAACCGGGCACAAAAGGTCGTCAGTTCGCATCCCGTGTCGCGTGTACGATCGCGGCGAGCCATCCCCTCGCCTCCTCCGGCTTCACCCATTCGAACTCAGGCAATTGATGCCGGAACCAGGTAAACTGGCGCTTGGCGTAGTGGCGGGTGTCGGCGCGGCCGATTGTGGCAGCTTCTTCCAGGCTGAGTTCACCGCGCAGATGCCGGATCAGCGCCGGCACGCCGTGGGCCTTCATGGCCGGCAACAGCGGATCGAGGTGTCTGGCGGCAAGCCGCTCGACCTCCCTCAGCGCGCCGGCGCTCAACATGGCATCGAAGCGCGCATCGATGCGGGCATAGAGTTCGTCGCGCGCGGGGGCGAGAAACACCGCGCGAAAATTGTCCTTCGGCAGCAACGGCGGCTGGCCCTCGCCGTGCCAATCGAGCAGCGAACGGCCGGTCGCTTCGACCACTTCCAGCGCGCGCGCGATCCGGGTGCGGTCGCGCAGATTCAATCGTTCGGCCGCACGCGGATCGCGGTGCGCGAGTTCCGCGTGTAGCGCTTCGACGCCGTTCTGCTGCAGCCGCGCGCGCACGTCCTCGCGCACTTCGGCAGGAATTGGCGGCACTACGGAGAGGCCCGCCGTCAGTGCCTTGAAATAGAGCCCGGTGCCGCCGACGAAGATCGGCAGGCGGCGTTCGGCCGTCGCCGCTTCGAGCGCCTTCGCCGCGTCGCCTACCCAGGCGCCGGCCGAGAAATTCACGGCCGCATCGACATGGCCATAGAGACGATGCGGCACGAGCGCCTCATCAGCCGCTGTCGGCCGTGCCGTGATGATGCGCAGATCGCGGTAAACCTGCATGGAATCGGCGTTGATGACGACGCCGCCGGTGGCGAGCGCAAGCTCGAGGGCCAGCGCCGACTTGCCGCTGGCGGTCGGGCCTGCGATAAGCACGGCCTTGCCAACATGCCTTCCGCTGACTTGCCCCTCGCTCACGAAAACCTCAAATGTCCCTCGTCGCCACGCTGATCTGCAATCCCGACAATCCTGCGCTCGACTCTACCATCGTCGACGGCGCCCGCGCGGTGCTGCCACAGGCAGCTCCCGCACACTGGCTGTTCGAAGGGATTGCGGTCGACATTCCCTTCGGCGCCGAAAGTAACCTCGAAGGCGACCGCCACGCCATCGAACAGCGGCTCCGCGAGCTTCGCGGCGACCTGCCCATCGACATCGTCGTGCAGCCAGTCGGCTTCAGGCGCAAGAAGCTTTTTCTCGCCGACATGGATTCCACCATGATCGGCCAGGAATGCATCGACGAGCTCGCCGACTTGGTCGGGGTGAAGGCGCATGTGGCCGCCATCACCGAACGCGCGATGCGCGGCGAGATCGAGTTCGAGCCGGCGCTGCGCGAGCGCGTTGCGCTGCTCAAGGATCTGCCCGCCAGCGCGGTCGACGAAGTACTGGCCAAGCGCATCACGCTGACCCCCGGCGGCCGTGAGCTGGTCGCGACCATGCGCGCGCACGGCGCCTACACCTGCCTCGTCTCGGGCGGCTTCACGCTGTTCACGAACGCGGTCGCCGCCAAGATCGGCTTCCAGGAAAACCGCGCCAATGAGCTCGTCGTGCGCGACGGCAAGTTCACCGGCGAGGTGAAGGAACCGATCTTGGGCCGCGCCGCGAAACTCGCGACGCTGTTGGATCTGATGGAATCTTTCGATCTCGACGACCTCGACTCGGTCGTGGTCGGTGACGGCGCCAATGACCTTGGGATGATCCAGGCGGCGGGTCTCGGTGTGGCGTATCACGCCAAGCCAGCGGTGGCCGCGGCCGCCGCAGCGCGGATCGATCACGGCGATCTCACCGCGCTGCTGTATGCGCAAGGGTATCGGCGCGAGGAGTTCGTGGAGGGATAACGTTCTCTGCGTCATTCCGGGGTGATGCGAAGCATCGAACCCGGAATGACAATGAATGGTAGGACGACCAGCCCTTCCTACTGCACGCTCAACGCCACGAAGCGCAGCTCGCCCTCAGCATTGGAGACGAGCAGCAGCACCGACTTCTTGCCGTCCTTCTTGAGCTGATCGACCCGCTTCTGGATGTCGGCGCCGCTCGACACCGCCTCCTGCGCCACCTCGACGATGACGTCACCGGCGGAGAGCCGCTTCTCGGCGGCGTCGGAATTGGCATCGACATTGGTGACGACCACGCCCTTGACGGTGTCCTTGATCTTGTAGCGCGCGCGTAGATCCTTGCTCAGCGTTGCCAGATCGAGACCGAGCGCCTTCTGCGTCACCGGCTTCTCGGGTGCGGGCTCGTCGGTTTTCACCGCGGCTTGCACCTTTTCGGGATCCTGGAGCCGGCCGAGCGTGACCTTCTTGGCCTGCTCCTGGCCTTTGCGGATAATGATCACGTCGACCTCCTTGCCGACCGCCGTGTCGGCGACGACGCGGGACAGGTCCTTCGGATCCTTGACGTCCTTGCCATCGAATTTGACGACAACGTCACCAGGCTCGATGCCGGCGGGCTTCGCCGGACCCTTGTCGTCCACGCCGGCGACCAGCGCGCCGCGCGCCGGCTTGATGTTGAGGCTCTCGGCAATCTCGTCGGTGACGCTCTGGATGCGCACCCCTAACCAGCCGCGGCGCAGCTCGCCGAACTGCCGGAGCTGGTCGACCACGCCAACGACCGTCTTCGACGGCACGGCGAAGCCGATGCCGATGGAGCCGCCGGACGGCGAGATGATCAGCGTGTTGACGCCGATGACGTCGCCGTCGAGGTTGAACAGCGGGCCGCCGGAATTGCCGCGGTTGATGGAGGCGTCGGTCTGGATATAGCTGTCATATGGCCCTGAGGAGATGTCGCGGTTCTTGGCCGAAACGATACCGGCCGTCACCGTGCCACCGAGACTGAAGGGGTTACCGATCGCAACCACCCAGTCGCCGAGCCGGAGCTTGTCGGAGTCGCCGAACTTCACCGCGACCAGCGGCTTCGGCGGCTTGATCTTGAGCACGGCGAGGTCGGTCTTCTTGTCGACGCCGACCAGCTCGGCCTTGATCTTGGTGCCGTCGTTAAGGATGACATGGATCTCGTCGGCATCGGCAATGACGTGGTTGTTGGTAACGACCACGCCTGCTGCGTCGATGATGAAGCCGGAGCCGAGCGAATTGGTCTTGCGCGGCGGGTTGTTGTCGCCGCCCTTGCTGCCACCGCCGGGACCCCTGCGATTCTTGAAGAAGTCATCGAAGAACTCCTCGAACGGCGAACCTGGCGGCAGTTGCGGCATGGTGTTGCTGCCGCCGCCCTTGGCCTCGACGGTCTGCGACGTGGAGATGTTGACGACCGCGTCGATCACCTTCTCGGCGACGTCGGCGATGCCGTCCGGTCCACGCGCATGAGCCGGCGTGCCGAACGCGCCGAAAGCACCGATGGCGAGCGCGGCCAGCCCAGTTCGCAGCCAGTGGCGCAAGCGGGACGGGGCAATGGTGGCAGCGGTCATTGTGATCTCCAGAGAATAGGGGTTCGGCGCCAGCCTGCGCTCGAACGGGGGGACGACGCAAGCGCAGAGCTTAACGGGTCTCAACACCCCGATAATACGGCGAAAACCGGTCGATTGCCTTCACTTTGGCGTTGGAATGACGTCTAAACCGGGCGCCGCATCACCCAGATCAGGATCAGGCCGGCCACGGCCGAACCGATCCCGACAGCCCGCAGGATGTTGTCCGGCGTGGCGATAGCACTCTTCATGGCCTTGCGCATCCAGTTGGGACTGGCCGCGAACATCAAGCCTTCCAGCACGAACAGGATGCCCAGGCCGATGAGGAAGTCGGCAAACGCAATGGACCTCATCGGAATGGAACCTCCCGTTATGCTGTTCTTGTCTGGGCAAGGGCGGCCGAGCCGGCCGCCCTTGTCTGGCTTAGGGCTTCGCCGGCGTCTCAGTTGCCATCTTGCCGGACGGGTTACTGAAGTACCGGAAGAAATCCGAGTCCGGCCGCAGCAGGAAACGGGTGTCGTTCGAGCGTAGCCCGTTCTCATAGGCCGTCATCGACCGGTAGAAGGCGAAGAAATCGGCGTCCTTGCTGTAGGCTTCCGCAAACAGGCGGTTGCGCTCGGCATCGCCTGCACCGCGGGTCTGCTCAGCCTGCGAATTGGCCTCCGCGACGATGATGGTCGCCTCGCGATCGGCCTTGGACTTGATCTCCTGAGCCTTCTGGCCACCCTGCGCGCGGAACTCAGCGGCCTCTCGCTCACGCTCGGTCTTCATGCGCTGGTAGACCGCCTGGCTGTTCTGCTCCGGCAGGTCGGCACGGCGGATCCGGACGTCGACGACCTGAATGCCGTAGCCATCGGCCTCGCGGTCGAGCTGATCGCGGATGCGCTGCATCAGCTTCTCGCGATCATCGCGAACCACGTTGATGAAGGTGACCTCGCCGAGCACGCGGCGCAGCGCCGCATTGAGAAGCGTGGTCAGCTGAATGTTGGCGGCCTGGATCGAGCCGACGCTCTGATAGAAGCGCAACGCATCCTTGATGCGGTAACGCGCGAAGGCGTCGACCACCAGCCGCTTCTGGTCGGAGGCGATCGCTTCCTGCGACGGGTTCTCCAGGTCGAGAATCCGCTTGTCAATGTTGATCACCGAATTCCACGGCGCCTTGAAATGCAGGCCGGGTGCGGTGACGACGTCGACGGGCTTGCCGAACTGGAGCACGATGGTTTGCTCGGTCTGCTGCACCGTGAACAGCGACATGTAGCCGACGATCACGACCAGCAGGAGTCCGAGCAGCGAGACGAAACCTGTAACCGGAGACCTCATCGGTTGCCCCCGCTCGACTGCGGACCGGTCGTAGGCTGCCGCTTGGGCGTCAACTCGGGAAGCGGCAGATAGGGCACGACACCCTGCCCCCCAGGGCCGCCGTCATAGACCAGCTTCTCGGCTCCGCCGAGCACGCGCTCCATCGTCTCCAGATAAATCCGCTCACGCGTCACGTCGGGCGCCTTCTTGTATTCGTCGTACACTTTCAGGAAGCGCGCGCTCTGGCCCTTGGCCTCGGCGACCGCCTGCTCCTTGTAGCCTTCGGCGGCCTGCAGGATCTGCGCTGCACGTCCGCGCGCCTGCGGCACCACCTGGTTGGCGTAGGTCTGCGCTTCGTTTTGCAGTTGCTCCAGATTGGCGCGCGCCGCCTGCACGTCACGGAAGGCGTCGATCACCTGCGCTGGCGGATCGACCTTCTGCATCTGCACCTGGGTGATGAGAATGCCCGCGCCATAGCTGTCGAGGGTCTTCTGGATCAGCTCCTGCACACCCTGCTCGATCGTATTGCGGGCACCGGTCAGGATCGGCTGGATCTGCGAACGGCCAATCATCTCACGCATCGCGCTCTCGGCGACCGCTTTCACGGTGCCTTCGGGGTTCTGGATGTTGAACAGAAAATCGCCGACGCCGCCGGCGTCGGGCTTGATGCGCCAGAGCACGGTGAAGTCGACGTCGACGATGTTCTCGTCACCGGTCAGCATCAGGCTCTCTTCCGGCACGTCGCGAATGGAGCGGCCGCGCCGCGCCGGTTCCTCGATCACCGTCATGCCGATGGAGGTCGTGGAGACGCGCAGCGCCTTCGGCAGCAGCACGGTCTCGATCGGATACGGCAGGTGATAATTCAGGCCCGGATCGACGGTGCGGACATGCTTGCCGAAGCGCAGCACGACGCCGCGCTCTTCGGACTGCACGCGGAAGAAGCCCGACAGCAGCCAGAACGCGACGATGAGCAGGATGATCAGCGTGATGCCGACGCCGGAAAAATAGCCGCCCGGCATGATCTGCTGGAGGCGGTCCTGGCCGCGCCGCAGGAGGTCTTCCAGATCCGGCGGCCTCGGCCCGACCGGTTGCGGGCCTGAGCCCCACGGTCCCTTTGGACCCGAGCCCCATGGGCCACCGCCCTGATTCTTCCACGGCATTCGACGCTCTCCTCGGCAGGGTGGCATGGCCCCCCCGCCCGCTTTGTCCGGTCCGGCTTTATAGGGGACAGGCAGGTCCCTTACAACGCAGCCCTGACCGTCCTCCGAGCTATGCTCGGGCACGAAAAAGTCAATGTAAACATTGGCGAATGCGGTTAATGGCCCGCCCGCCGACGATATGTCACATAGGAGAAGTCGGCGCTGTCGTCGGGGCCGGCAGGATGACGGATGCGCGCCACCTCGTCCCACTCGGCCTTGTCGATGTCGAAATACGTATCGCCTTGGGGCCTGGCATGTACTTCGGTGATTTCGAGCCGATCGGCCCGATCGACCCACTGCCGAAAGATCTCGGCACCGCCGATCACCGCGATCTCAGTGACCGAACGCCGCAGGGCGTCGCCCCGCGCAATCGCGTCCGCATCCGATGCCGACGTCGTGACGATGGCGCCGTTGGCGCGATAGTCTGCATCCCGCGTGATCACGATGTTGGTGCGGTTCGGCAGCGGCCGGGGCAGGGATTCGAAGGTCTTGCGGCCCATGATCACGGGCTTGCCGATCGTGAGCGCCTTGAAGCGCGCCATGTCGGATTTCATTCGCCACGGCATGGCGTTGCCGGCGCCGATGATCCCGTTCTCGGCGATCGCGACGACGAAGACGATCTCCATCAGGTCGCGCTCCCGGCAAGCCGTGTCAACGCTGGCCCGGTGACGCGACACAGCGTCCAGTCGTCCATCATGACGGCACCGAGCGATTTGTAGAACGCGATCGACGGCGCGTTCCAGTCGAGCACCGCCCATTGCAGGCGTGACCAGCCGTTGTCGACGCATTCCTTCGCGAGATAGACCAGCAGCGCCTTACCGAGGCCCCTGCCCCGATGCGACGGCCGCACATAGAGGTCTTCGAGATAGATGCCGTGGCGGCCGCTGAAAGTGGAGAAATTCGCAAACCACACGGCAAAACCGACCGCCTCGCCGTTCCACTCGGCGATCGCGCAATGGAGCTGCGGCCGCTCGCCGAACAGCGCGTCCGCAATCATCGCCTCTGTTGCCTCGACCTCGTGCGAGAGCTTTTCGTATTCGGCGAGCTCGCGGATGAAAGCAAGAACGAGCCCGGCTTCGCCCGGGCGCACGCGGCGGATGTTGAGCGACATAGGCGCTAGACCGCGACTTCCGCCTTGATGTGCGGATGCGGATCGTAGCCGACGAGCTCGAAATCCTCGAAGCGGAACGAGAAGATGTCTTTCACGTCGGGGTTGATCCGCATCACCGGCAGCGCGCGCGGCGCGCGGGTGAGTTGGAGCTTCGCTTGCTCCAGATGGTTGGAATAAAGGTGGGTATCGCCGAACGAATGCACGAAGTCGCCGGGCTTGAGGCCGGTGACCTGCGCGACCATCATCGTCAGTAGCGAATAGGAGGCAATGTTGAAGGGCACGCCGAGGAACACGTCGGCAGAGCGCTGATAGAGCTGGCAAGACAATTTGCCGTTGGCGACGTAGAACTGGAACAGGCAGTGGCACGGCGGCAGCGCCATCTTGTCGACCTCGGCCGGATTCCAGGCCGAGACGATCAGGCGGCGCGAGTCCGGATTGCGCTTGATCATGTCGATCACGTTCGCGATCTGGTCGATACTGCGGCCATCAGGCGTGGGCCAGGAGCGCCACTGATGCCCGTAAACCGGGCCGAGATCGCCGTTGGCATCGGCCCATTCGTCCCAGATGGTGACGCCGTTGTCGCGCAAATATTTGATGTTGGTGTCGCCCTTGAGGAACCAGAGCAGCTCATGCACGATCGCCTTCAGCGGCAGCCGCTTGGTGGTCAGCATCGGGAAACCGGCGGACAGATTGAAGCGCATCTGGTGGCCGAACACCGACAGCGTACCGGTACCGGTCCGGTCGGTCTTCTCGGCGCCGTCTGAAAGAATCCGCTCGAGCAGGTCCTGATATTGGTGCATGTGTCGTGCGCCTTTGGGGAGGCTGGAAATTTAGCGGCCGCCTCCGCGCTGCGACAGCGGCGATTCGCTGTTCGCGCCGATTATACCCGGAAAAGTGAGCGTTCCCGGCGCAAACGACAAGGGGCGGAACCCAGCGGCCCGCCCCTCGCCTATCAGCCTGATCCTGCTGGCTAAGTTGCCGGCTTGAGCACCGGGCTCCATTTCGCGATCTCGTTCTTGACGAGGGTCGCCAGCGCCTCTGGCGTACGGTCCTTGGGGCCGGGAATGACGCTGCCGAGCTCGAGCAGGCGCTTCCGCACGGTCTCGTCGTCGAGCGCCTTGATGGCCGCGGCGTTCAGGCTCGCAACGATTGCCGGTGAGGTTCCCTTCGGTGCGAACATCGCATTCCAGGCCTGGGCCTGGAATGCCGGCAGGCCGGCTTCCGCCGTGGTCGGCACGTTCGGCAGCGACGGATTGCGCTCCGCCGTCGCGATCGCATAGGCCTTGATGGTGCCGGCATTGATTTGCGGCACGGCGTTGACGATCTGGTCACACATGTAGTCGACCTGGCCGGCTACCAGCGCGTTCATCGCAGGGCCCGTGCCATTGAAGGGCACACCGACCGGCTTGATGTCGAGGATGGAGTGCAGAAGCTCGCACGAGACGTGCGAGACCGAGCCGACGCCGGCATGCGCGGCATTCACTTTCTCGGCGTTGGCCTTCACGTAGGCGACGAACTCCTTGAGGTCCTTCGGCGGAAAATCCTTGCGCGCCAGGATCAGGATCGGCGTGCCCGCGAGCAGCGCGACCGGCTCGAAGTCCTTTTCGGGATGATAGGCGAGTTTCGGATAGAGCGGCACGGAGGCGGCATGCGTGCCCATATGCCCGGTGATGAGCGTATAACCGTCGTTGGCCGCACGCGCCGCGCGCGTTGTGGCGGTGGTGCCGCCGGCGCCAACCACGTTTTCGATGATGATGCTCTGCCCCAGCGTCTGCGCCATGTGCGCGGTGACGATGCGCGCGACGACGTCGGTCGGTCCGCCGGCCGCGAACGGCACGATCATGGTGATGCTGCGCGTCGGATAGGTCTGTGCCTCAGCCGGTGCGGCAAGGACGCACAATGATGCGAACGCCGCGGCACATGCGCCCGCAAGCGCGCGAATGACAGTCATCTCGATCTCCCGGGAGACAAACAAAAATGCCGGCCACGAAGGCCGGCATTTTCATTCCACGAAGCCGTCATACAAGTCGATTCGACTTCCGAATGCGGCGCGCGGACGCAGGGCGCGGCGCCGACGCAGGGCGCACCCCCTCAGTTCTCAGACTCGGTGAACACCTCGTCGCGCTTGGCGCGCAACACCGGCAGCACCGTAAGAACCAGGAGGCCCGCCGCGACGGCCAGCAGCACCGCGGACAATGGACGCGTCAGGAACACGCTCCAGTCGCCGCGCGAGATCAGCAGCGCACGGCGCAGGTTCTCCTCCATCAGCGGCCCCAGCACCATGCCGAGCAGCAACGGCGCCGGCTCGAAATCGTGCTTGATCAGCCAGTAACCGACGAGGCCGAACACGCCTGCGAGGATGACGTCGACCGGTGCGTTGTTGACCGAATAGATGCCGATCGCACAGAAGATCACGATCGAGGGGAACATCAGCCGGTACGGCACGCGCAGCAGCCGTACCCAGATTCCGACCAGCGGGAGGTTGATGATGATCAGCATCAGATTGCCGATCCACATCGAGGCGATCATGCCCCAGACGAGATCCGGCTGCTTCTGCATCACCTGCGGGCCCGGCACGATGCCGTGGATGGTCATCGCGCCCACCATCAGCGCCATCACCGCGTTGGGCGGGATACCGAGCGTCAGCAGCGGGATGAACGAGGTCTGCGCGGCGGCATTGTTGGCGCTCTCCGGCCCCGCCACGCCCTCGATCGCACCGCGGCCAAACCGCGACGGATTCTTGGCAAGCTTCTTCTCGAGCGTATAGGCGCCAAACGATGCGATCGTCGCACCGCCGCCGGGCAGGATACCGAGGATCGAGCCGAGCACGGTGCCGCGAAGGATGGCAGGCGTCGAGTCGATCAGATCCTTTCTGGTCGGCATCAGGCCGGTGATCTTCTGCTGCACGAGATCGCGGCTCATCTCGGCGCCGGCGTCGAGATTGCGGATGATCTCGGCAAAGCCGAATACGCCCATCGCCACCGTCGCAAAGCCGAGGCCGTCGGCGAGTTCCGGAATGTTGAAGGCCATGCGAGAGGCGCCGGTCTCGATGTCCGAGCCGACCATCGAGAGCAACAGGCCGAACACGATCATTGCGATCGCCTTCAGCACCGAGCCCTTGGCCAGGACCACCGCGAAGATCAGGCCGAGCACCATCAGCGAGAAATATTCGGCCGGGCCGAACGCCAGCGCGAGCTTCGTAAGCGGCGCGCCGAGGACGGCAATCAAGACGGTCGCGACGCAGCCGGCGAAGAACGAGCCGATCGCGGCGATCGCCAGCGCGGGACCAGCGCGGCCCTGCTTGGCCATCTGATGGCCATCGATGGCGGTAACGACCGATGTCGCCTCACCGGGTATATTGACCAGGATCGACGTGGTCGAGCCGCCGTACTGGGCGCCGTAATAGATGCCGGCGAGCATGATCAGCGCGCCGACCGGCGGCAGTCCGAAGGTGATCGGCAGCAGCATCGCGACGGTCGCGATGGTGCCGATGCCCGGGAGCACGCCCACCAGCGTCCCGACCAGAGCGCCGATCAGGCACATCAGAAGGTTGATCGGAGAGAGCGCGACGGCGAAGCCGTGAGCGAGGTTGGCAAAGATATCCATCACGCCCTCACTGGATCAGGAAACGCGGAAACATCGGCATCGGCAGCCCGAGCACGTACGGAAACAGGATTGCGCAACCGAACGTCAGGCAGGCGCCGACGATCGCAGCTTCGAGCCAGCGCGTCTCGTGCGAGCCCGTCGCCGCAATCATGAAGCTGACGAAGGCTGTGACCACGAGGCCAAGAGGCCGGATCGCCAGTGCGAAAAAGACGATCGCCGCCACCACGAACAGCGGCCCGCGCCAGGCGTAATGGGCAAGCGGGGCTCCCTCCGTCAGGAGCCCGGTCAGGGCGATACCGGCGGACAAGGCGACCAGCAGGCCGCCGAACATGCGCGGCGCGGTCCCTGCGCCGAAGGAGAAGCCCCGCATGCCCTGCAAATCACTCGATGCCCACAACGCGAACAGCGCCAGCGCCATCAGGACGACGCCGCCGACATAGTCCTGCGCCGATCGGATCGTCATGAACAGCGTGAGAATCGCCACCACGAACAGCGGATAGGAATAGATGAGCGCCAGCAGCACCTCGGACGAGGCCTTCTTGGCACCGCCACTGAACGATCCGAGGATGGCGCTGGGCGCGCCGGCGAGCAGCGCCGTCGCGTGGTTGGTGACCACCGTCGCCGGGCCGCGCCCGGCGCCCCAGCCGAAGATCGTCCCGATCGACCAGATCAATTCGAAAATCTGCGGCGCAAGCGCCAGCAGACAAAAGCCGAGCGCCACCTTTGTGTTTCGGGTGGCGGTCGCTGAGTGGCCCATCGTGTCGGCCATGCCTGTCTCCTCCGCGACCCGTAAGTCACGAGCACTGTTGTTCTAAATCGGCTGGAACTGGATCCCCCGCCCGAATCACTGCCTAGCGATTTTCATCACACAATGCCAGCAAAACCCAACAGGCTCCGGCGAGCAGGAGCAGAGTGGATTGATGCGCGAACGGAGGTGATCACCGCAACCGTCGCGCTCTTGGTGCGGCAGCGGGATCCATCAATGGCGATGAAACGTGCCAGATTCCAGCCGACGACCATCCGGAACCTGCGCATGGAAACCGCTGGATCACCGCTTGAAACCCCTGTTTTTCGAAACGTTTGCCCCCTATATTGGGGATGCCGGTTCGCCGGCTATGGAAATAAACGGTCGTCGCAATAAACCATTCGGACCCGGGGGCGGTACCCGGCGCCTCCACCAAAGCCCACCGATGGGCTGGCCCAAGAAGCGGGCTTTGGCGGGGGCGAAATAGGATCGACGAGGGCGTAAAGGGCGTACTTTTTCCCGGTATTGTTCCGCCGTTATCGGGCTACTGCAATAGTTGCC
The DNA here is from genome assembly GCF_023073935.1 of Bradyrhizobium sp. 147. Lineage (NCBI taxonomy): Bacteria > Pseudomonadati > Pseudomonadota > Alphaproteobacteria > Hyphomicrobiales > Nitrobacteraceae > Bradyrhizobium > Bradyrhizobium sp. 147. The sequence goes on from NZ_JADPKL010000097.1 coordinate 105,971, forward strand.
AACGACAACTTTGCTCCGGTTGCTCAGGCTGCGTAACGCAGTTTGAAAGACCACTCTAAAGTCCTAGCGGGTTAAGCTCCGCTAGGCGGGGTTCGGAGGCACCTGGCAACAGAAGCCTCCACTTTACTCTTTGATTTCTTCCCCGGCGGGGACTCCTGCTGACCCGTCAGGCGCGGTACTATTGCGGCTTGGCGAGTCGGGCCGGCAGGGCCCCGGCTTCGGGGATGCAACAGGACCACCATGGCGACCGATCATATCCGATACGATGTGCTGGCCCGCGATGCGCTGCGCGGCGTGCTGCGCAAGGTGCTGACCGATGCGGCGACCCATGGATTGCCGGGCGAGCACCATTTCTTCATCACCTTCGTGTCGAAGGCCGAGGGCGTGAAGCTGTCGCCGCGGTTGCTCGCGCAATATCCGGAAGAGATGACGATCATCCTCCAGCACCAGTTCTGGGACCTGACCGTGCTTGAGGACCGTTTCGAGGTTGGCCTGTCCTTCGGCGGCATTCCGGAGCGACTGGTGGTGCCGTTCAGCGCCATCAAGAGCTTCCTCGATCCGTCTGTGAAATTCGGCCTCCAGTTCGACACCTCCGACATCGCCGAGGTGGTGCCCGAGAGTTTGCCGGCAGCACCCGCACCGTCGGCCGTCGCGGTACCCGCGCCCGCCGCTGAGCCGGGGGAAAGCACGGAAGCGCCGGCGGCCCCGAACCAGGGCGGCGCCGAAGTCGTACGGCTCGATCGTTTCCGCAAGAAATGATCTAGACTGGGCCCGCCCCCGTCGCGCGCGGCCGGACTTCCTATATATCCGACGCCCTATATAGAAGAGCATATACAAGGGGCCGCGCGGCGTTCCGCACGGCGAAATGGATATGCTCATGGCCAAAACTGCCCGCTCAGAGACTGCCCGCTCAGAGACTGCGCGCTCAGACACTGCTCGCTCGAAGACCGACCGCCCCGCCACCCGCACCGAGACCGATAGTTTTGGCCCCATCGAGGTCGCCGCCGACCGCTATTGGGGGGCGCAGACCGAACGCTCGCGCCAGAATTTTCGCATCGGCACGGATCGCATGCCGATCTCGCTGGTGCACGCGCTCGGCATCGTCAAGCTCGCCGCGGCACAGTCCAACCGCGAACTCGGCCTGCTCGACCAGCGCCGCGCCAACGCCATCATCCGCGCTGCGCGCGAGGTGATCGAGGGCAAGCTGGACGATCATTTCCCGCTGGTGGTGTGGCAGACCGGCTCCGGCACGCAGACCAATATGAACCTCAACGAGGTCATCGCCAACCGTGCCAACGAGCTGCTCGGCGGCGAGCTCGGTGCCAAGAAGCCGGTGCATCCCAACGACCACGTCAACATGAGCCAGTCGTCGAACGACTCTTTTCCCACCGCGATGCACATTGCCGCCGCAAGCCGCATCAATGCCGATCTCGTCCCTGCGCTTAATGAGCTGCTCCGCGCGCTGCGTAAGAAAGAGAAGGAGTTTTCCAAGATCGTGAAGATCGGCCGCACCCACACCCAGGATGCGACGCCGCTGACGCTCGGCCAGGAGTTTTCGGGCTATGCCGCGCAGGTCGAGAGCGGCATCGCCCGGCTCAAGGTCGCGGTGAAGGAGCTCTATCCGCTGGCGCAGGGCGGCACCGCCGTCGGCACCGGCCTCAACTCCAAGCCGCGCTTTGCAAAGCTGTTCGCAAAGCACGTTGCCGGGATCACGAAGCTGCCCTTCACCAGCGCCGCCAACAAATTCGAGGCGCTGGCCTCGAACGATGCCTATGTGCTGGCGCACGGCGCCATCAATTCGGTGGCGACGGGCCTGTTCAAGATCGCCAACGACATCCGCCTGCTCGGATCCGGCCCGCGCTCGGGTCTCGGTGAGCTGATCCTGCCGGAGAACGAGCCGGGCTCCTCGATCATGCCGGGCAAGGTCAATCCGACGCAGTGCGAGGCGATGACCATGGTGTGCTGCCAGGTGTTCGGCAATCACACCGCGATCACGATCGCCGGCAGCCAGGGCCATTTCGAGCTCAACGTCTACAAGCCGGTGTTGGCCTACAGCATGCTGCACTCGATCCGCTTGCTGGCGGACGCCGCGCGCTCCTTCACCGAACATTGCGTCAGCGGCATCCGCGCCGACGAGACGCGCATCAGGGAGCTGATGCAGCGCTCGCTGATGCTGGTGACGGCGCTCGCGCCGAAAATCGGCTACGACAATGCGGCCAAGGTGGCCAAGACCGCGCATGCCAACGGCACCACGCTGAAGGAAGAGGCGCTGCGGCTCGGCTTCGTTTCGGCCGATGAATTCGACCGCCTGGTCCGCCCCGAGAAGATGACCAGCCCGGGATAATTCCGAATTCCGATAGCCATCCGTAGTGATACGGACGCCAGACCCGCAGAAATATGCGGCTTTGGGGGCGGGATTTGATTACCGTCAATGGCGCTGCGGGGCGGCGTGCTGCGCAGCCCTTCTGCCCTCGACGGGGCGAAATTCATCGTTTGATGGCCGAGTGGCCGATTGACGAGGACGAGCGAATGGCAATCAAGTCTTTTGGGGCGCAATGCAGCGCCCAGTTTCTGAACGTTTCAACCTGCCTGAAGAGGATCGGGTGATGGAGACGCGGCATGGGGAACGTCATCAACCTGAATCGTTTCAGGAAGCGCGCCGAGCGGGAAGCCTCGGCGAAGCAGGCGGACGTCAACCGGGCGAAGTTCGGTCGCACGAAAGCGGAGCGGTCGGCGGAGGAGAAGCGGGCGGACCGGGCGAAGGAGCATCTGGATCAGCACCAGATCGATCGCGAGGAGCAGCCATGAAGTCGCCCGTCGTGAAACGGTCGATCGTCGTCGCCGGCCACAAGACCAGCGTCAGCCTGGAAGAGGCGTTCTGGAACGGCATGAAGGAGATCTCGGGCCTGCGCAACATGACGCTGTCCGAGCTGGTCGGCGAGATCGACAGTAACCGCCAGCAGGGTAATCTGTCGTCGGCGATCCGGCTGTTCGTCCTGGACTACTTCAAGAGCCGCGCCATGGCCGTCCAGCCGGAAAAGGTCTCCGCCCAGTAGCCGCCGGGACTTTCCCCGGGCGACCTGCTCTGCACTTTAAAATCACTCTAAGGTGCAGCTTCGGCGAGCAAGCGCGCTTGACCTCAATGCCCTGGGTTGAAAATACAGGGCATGACCGACACCAACGATACGCGTTCGCAGATGCCGCTAGGCCTGGCGCAGCGCGGCTATACCGGCGTCATCCAGCATCTGTCTGCCCGCGAGGCGGGCTCGGCGCTGTCGGACATCGAACTCGAGAGCCGGCTGATCGAACTCGGCTTCGTCGAGGGCGCCCGGGTCGAGGTCCTGCATGAGGGGCTGGTCGGACGCGACCCGATCGCCGTGCGGGTCGACAACATCACCATCGCGGTTCGTCGTCGCGAAGCCATGGCCATCATCGTCGCTTAGATAGCGGCCGGATATTTGCTCCCATGGAATTACCCCTGCTGCATCTCGCCCTGGTCGGCACACCAAACAGCGGCAAGACCTCGCTGTTCAATGCCCTGACCGGCAGCCGGCAGAAGGTGGCGAACTACCCGGGCGTCACGGTCGAGCGCAAGGAAGGCTTTTTCGTCACGCCGCTGGGCCGTCAGGTCTCCGTGGTCGACCTGCCCGGCACCTATTCGCTGCGCGGCCGCAGCCCGGACGAGGAGATCACCCGCGACTTCGTGCTCGGCAAGGCCTCCGGCGAGACGATGCCCGATCTCGTGCTGTGCGTGGCCGACGCGACCAATCTGCGCCTGACCATCCGCCTGCTGCTTGAACTCAAGCGCACGGGACGGCCGATGATCCTCGTGCTCAACATGTTCGACATCGCCACGCGCCGCGGCATCAATGTCGACGTGGAACGGCTCGCCAAGGAGCTCGACGTGCCCGTGGTCACCTCGATCGCGGTGCGCAAGGGCGGCACGGCCGATCTGTTGCAGCTGACCGACGAGCTCTCGGCCAAGCTCGCTGCCGAGCTGCGCGAGAACAACTGGCGCGCGCTCAGCGTCTCCGAGCTGCGCGCCACCCAGCGCGAGGCCGACCGCATCATCGCCGATTGCGTCAGCCTGCCTGCTCGACCCGACACCTGGACCGCCCGGATCGACGCGATCGTGCTGCATCCCGTCGGCGGCCTGATCGTGCTGACGCTGATCCTGTTTGTCATGTTCCAGGCGGTGTTCGCCTGGGCGCAACCGGCAATGGAACTGCTCAAGTCCTTCTTCGATGCGCTCGGCGAGGTCGTCCAGGCCACCCTGCCCGCCGGCTTGCTGCAGAGCTTCCTGCAGAACGGCGTGATCTCCGGCGTTGGCAGCGTCATCGTGTTCCTGCCGCAAATCATCCTCATCTTCCTGTTCATCCTGCTCCTGGAAGATTTCGGCTACATGGCGCGCGCCGCGTTCCTGATGGACCGCATCATGGGCGGCGCCGGCCTGCACGGCCGCGCCTTCATTCCGCTGTTGTCGAGCTTTGCCTGCGCCATTCCCGGCATCATGGCGACGCGCGTCATCGACAACAAGCGCGACCGGCTGACCACGATCCTGATCGCGCCGCTGATGACCTGCTCGGCGCGCATTCCGGTCTACACGCTGATCATCTCCGCCTTCATTCCGGCCAGGGACGTCTGCGGCTTCATCAACTTGCAAGGCCTCGTGATGTTCGGCCTCTATGCCACCGGCATCGCCAGCGCGCTGCTGGTCTCGTTCGTGATCAAGTTCTTCATGCTGCGCGACTATGCCCCGGCGCCGTTCATGCTGGAGTTGCCGGACTACAAAGTGCCGCGGCTGAAATCGATCGCGATCGGCATCTACACCCGCGCGAAGATGTTTCTGCAGCGCGCCGGCACCACGATCTTCTCGATGATGGTGCTGATCTGGTTCCTGGCTTCATTCCCGCAGCCGCCTGCGGGCGCCACGGAGCCGGCGATCGATTTCAGCCTGGCTGCGATGATCGGCAAGGCGCTCGAGCCGCTGCTCGCGCCGGTCGGCTTCAACTGGCAGATCGCGGTCGCCCTGATCCCCGGCATGGCGGCGCGCGAGGTCGCGGTCGCAGCCCTCGGCACCGTCTATGCGATCGAGGGCGGCAAGGAGGCGGCCGAGCAGATCGGTCAGGTGCTGGCGACGAAATGGTCGCTCGCGACCGCCCTGTCGATGCTGGCCTGGTACATCTTCGCCCCGCAATGCGCCTCCACGCTGGCGGTGATCCGGCGCGAGACCGGAAGCTGGGCCTGGATGGCCGTGACCTTCACCTACATGCTGCTGCTGGCCTATGCGGCGAGCCTCGTCACCTACAATGTCGCGGTCGCGCTAGGGGCGGGCTAAAGCCCCTCCCAAAACAAAAGCTGCGAAAACAACCCCATGCACAGTAGACGGGGGTCATGAAATCAATGGCTTACGCGTCTGCGAAAGTCATCCGACCATAGCTGGGGTAACCGGGCAAATTTCGGAAAATCAGTTGCGCCGTCGGGCAAAACACCGGCATGATGGCATGATCAAAGTGCGCCTGCAGCCGACGCAATGTCGATCTACGCCGCGCTCATTGCTCCGGTACGCTCCTGAAGAAGCCGCATCAACTCCTTGGCCGGACGGGGCCGGCTGATCAGGTAGCCCTGCATTTCGGTGCAACCAAGCTCGGTCAGCTTCAGCCGCTGGGCGTCCGTCTCCACGCCTTCCGCAACGGTCGTCATGCTGAGCCGCTGCGCCATCATGGTGACGGCTTGCACGATCGCGACGCAGTCATCCTTGTCCGAGATATGGTCGATGAAAGACTTGTCGATCTTGATCTTGTCGAACGGGAACGTGCGCAAATAGCTCAGGCTCGAATAGCCGGTCCCGAAGTCGTCCATGGCAATGCGAACGCCAAGCTGGCGCAGGTGGTGCAAGGTCACGAGCGTGTCGGACGTATCCTGCATCAAGACCGATTCGGTGACCTCCAGCTCCAGGCGATCAGGCGCAAGCCCCGAAGCTGCGAGCGCGGCGGCGACCTGCAGGACCAGCGTGTCGGGCCTGACCTGTGAGGACGAGAGGTTGACGGCGACCGAGATGCCATATGGCCAGCTCGCCGCGGCCATGCAGGCCTGCCGCAGCGCCCACTGTCCGAGCGCTCCGATCAAGCCACATTCCTCGGCAACCGGAATGAATTCGAGCGGTGAAACCATCCCGCGGACCGGGTGATGCCAGCGCAGCAGCGCTTCGCAGCACGTCACCTCTCCACTCTTGAGATCGACGATCGGCTGGTAGTACAGCTCGAACTGCTCCTCTGCGAGCGCGAGGCGGAGGTCGGCTTCGACCTGGTGACGGACCTTCAGGCGGGCATCGAGCGCTTCCTCGTAGAAGTGATACGCGCCGCGTCCACCCGCCTTGGCCGCGTAGAGCGCAAGATCTGCATTCTTGAGGAGCTGCTCGGGGTCGGCGGCGTCTTCCGGCGCTATCGCGATGCCGATGCTCACAGCAACCGCGACCTCCTGGTTGCCGAGCAGGAAGGGCGGCTTGAGAGCCTCTTTCATGCGCGTCGCTAACGCGGCGGCGTCGGCGGGGCGGCACAGAAGGGTCTGCACCACCGCGAACTCGTCGCCGCCAAGACGCGCGATCACGTCGGTATCCCGGACGCAGTGACGCAACCGGTCTGCGGCCTGGCGCAAGAGCTCGTCGCCCCTGGAATGACCGAGCGTATCGTTGACGCGTTTGAAGTGGTCAAGATCCAGATAGAGCAGCGCGGCCTTCTCGCCACGACTCGTGCGCGCCAGCGCTCGCTTGAGCTCGATCGCGAACAGCACGCGATTGGGCAGACCCGTGAGCGTATCGTGATGGGCCAGGTGCTGCATCTGCTCTTTGCCGCGCTCGAGGGCGATCTCGGCCCGGCGCATGTCGCGATAGAACAGCGCGGAGCCGAGGATCAGCGCAAGCAATGAGGCGCCGCCGCTGGCAAGCAAGTACTGGCTTGCGCGCTTCGATTCGGCCTGCATCCGGTCCAGCTCTGAAGCGACCCGGGCGTTCGTCAGATTGACGACGCTGTTCATGTGATTGGTGATCCGCACGTAGCTGCTGCCGACCTTCAGCATCTCGACCGGCGCGAGGCGGACATTGACGGTGCACAGATCCACGACCGAAAACAACGATGCCCGGTACAGCGCGAGTTCGCGGTCGGCCGCGGTGTAGACCGGGAGCGCTTCCTCATCGTGCTGGAACGAGGCTTGCACTTCGCCATATTGCTTGACGATGGCCCGCACCGCGTCGATCGTGGCGCGGCCACGTTCGAAGACCGCCTCTTCGTCGAACTTCCGATCCATCGCGCCGGCGAGCAGATCCGAGAGCTGCACCTGGTTCTCCGAAAGGGAGAGCATCAGGCGGCCGATCTTCTCGAGTCGCGTGATCTGGTCCTGCTTGATTTCGTGTACGACCGCGTCCTGATGCGAGAACGCCCGCAGGAACTCAATGCAAACGGCGAGCAGAACGATGACCGCAAGAACCGAGCTGCCGATCAACCGTGCGCGGAGGGTGTTGAATCCAAGACTCACGATCGCTCCTCGCGAGTGGCGTGGAGCTTGCCCAGATCATTCATAGGCGGCTCGTTCAAACTCCGCCGGATCGATGGTGCCGGCCAGCGTGAAGGCGCCTCGTCCATCGGGCCGAAAGATCAGCGCGCCACCTTCGAACTTGGGCCAGAGGCCGGCAGCTTCCTTCAGATTCGTCGTGTGGCCGACGAGAACAGTATTTGTGCCGGCCTGCGGCGGTGTTGCGAGCATCCTTCTGAGCTCATCGGCCACGGCGCCCAAATCCTCCTTCGGCAGGGCCAACGTGTAGACCAGCGCCCGGGGAGTCGTTTGCTTGATGTCGGGAAACGCGAGCGAGGCTGTTTCGGCGGCGCGACAAATCGGGCTGGCGAAAACCCGGTCGACCAGGATGCCTGACGTCTTGAAGGCGAGCCCAATCGTACGTGCGTGTGCGCGGCCGGCGTCCGACAGGGAACGCTGTTTCGTGCAGTCATTCAGGTCGACCGGATCAGTGTCGCTGCGTGACGTATCGGTCTGATCGTGCCGGAGATAGACGACATAGCCGCCGGCCTTCAGCGCCTTGAGCATAGGCTCGGCGGCGGCGCAGGTCGCACTGACCCCAGAGAGGACCGAGATTGCAGTAACAAGCACCAGCCGACGCATTTGCAAGCTCTCCCCGTGGAGATTTGAACAGTTGCATCAGCGGGTTAAAGAACCGATACGGCGCAGCTCCGCAACTATACGGATGCCAGGGCGCACTGAGGCAGGACTTTCGCGCCGGATTAACCTTGATCGCTGGCGGGCGATCCGGCACTTCTATGCAGGAGTGAGCACGACGCCCGGACATTCGTCGACCCAAACCCCGAGCGTGACTGTCTGGGCCATGGACAATTTCACCACCCCCCGTTTGACAGCCGAGCGACTGCACGAACATCATCTCGCCGACCTCGTCGCGCTGCATCTCGACGCCGAGGTGTCCCGCTATATCGGCGGCGCACGTTCGCCGGAGACAACGAAGGTTTACCTCGACGTCAACCTGGCGCATTGGGACCGGCACGGCTTTGGGTTGTGGGCGCTGCGAACGAGCGACGGCGCATTCGCCGGGCGGGCGGGAATCCGGCACATCCTCGTCGACGACGTCACGGAGATCGAGATTGCCTACGCGTTCAAGCGCGATCTCTGGGGCCAGGGACTTGCGAGCGAGATCGCGAGCGCGCTGACGGACATTGGGCTGTCGCAGCTCGCGCTGCCATCCCTCATCGGCATCGTCTATGTCGCGAATGGCGCATCGCGCCGCGTGCTGGAGAAGTCGCACTATCTGCTCGAGCGGCGCACGAACCGTCACGGCGAGGACGTCGCGATCTACCGCAAACGGCGGTGAGAGACTGATCCGGGCCCGGCCCGGTGGAACCCGGCGGCGGCCCGAGAGTTCCTTACCGACCTTACAGTGCAAATGCGGCTGCCCGCCTCGGGGCCCTTGGGGCAAGCAGCGGCCATCCGGTAAACAAGTGCAACGGGGGTTCAATGACCGGTACGTCCAGGTCTGTGTCGGACAGTCACCTTAAGGATTTGCCGAGAGTTTCGACGGGCAGCGATGGCCTGGATGACATCCTGGGCGGCGGCTTGGACGCCAATCGGATGTATCTTTATGAGGGACGGCCCGGCACCGGCAAAACCACCATCGCGCTCCAATTCCTTCTCAGGGGCGTGCGCGATGGCGAACGCGTGCTCTATGTCTCGCTCTCTGAAACGAGACGGGAGCTGGAGCTTGTCGCGCATCGGCACGGCTGGTCTTTGCAAGGTGTGGATATCTTTGAACTGGTCCCGCCGGAGACAACGCTCGATCCCGAACGCGAGCTCACGGTGTTCCATCCCGCAGAGATGGAGCTGAGCGAAACCACCAATTTGATTTTCAAGGAGGTCGAACGCGTTGACCCCACGCGCGTGGTGCTCGACAGCCTGTCCGAACTGCGCCTGCTGGCTCAAAACCCGCTGCGATACAGACGCCAGGTTCTGGCTCTGAAGCATTATTTCACCAATCGCAATTGCACGGTGGTCCTGCTCGACGATCTCTCATCGTCCCAAGACGACCTGCAGCTTCATTCCATCGCACACGGCGTCGTCATGCTCGAACAGCTGGCAATCGAGTACGGGGCCGAGCGGCGGCGGCTTCGCGTGATCAAGATGCGCGGCATAAGGTTTCGCGGCGGCTACCACGATTTCACGATCTCGGAAGGCGGCTTGCGGATATTCCCCAGGCTGGTCGCGGCCGAACATCACAAGCCCTTTTCCGGCGAGTTCACGCCCAGCGGCAGCGCCGAGCTCGACCAATTGCTGGGAGGCGGCCTCGAGCGCGGCACCAACGCACTTCTCATTGGCGCTGCCGGCGTCGGCAAATCATCGCTAGCGCTGACCTATGCGATAGCGGCGGCGGAACGTGGCGAGCACGCCGTGTTCTTCGCCTTCGATGAAGGCCGCGGTACCGTGGAGGCGCGAGCCCGCACGCTCGGCCTGCCTCTCCAGGCTCACATTGACTCGGGGCGAATTCGGTTTCAGCAGATCGATCCCGCCGAATTGTCTCCCGGCGAGTTCACGGCGAACCTGCGCCGGAGCGTCGAGGTCGACAACGCGCGCGTGGTGATCATCGACAGTCTGAACGGTTATTTGAATGCGATGCCGGATGAGCGGTTTCTCATCCTGCAGATGCATGAGCTCCTGAGCTACCTGGCACAGCAGGGCGTGCTGACCATCCTTATCCTCGCTCAGCATGGACTGGTCGGCCCGATGGATACGCCGCTCGACATCAGCTATTTGAGCGATTCGGTCTTGATGCTGCGCTATTTCGAGTTCGGCGGACGAGTGCGGCGCGCCTTGTCTGTCGTCAAGAAGCGCAGCGGCAATCACGAGCACAGTATCCGCGAGTTTCGGCTCGGCAGCACCGGGATCAAACTGGGCCCACCTCTCAACGAATTCAGCGGCATCTTTTCCGGCAATCCGCATTATACCGGCTCGGAACTCCCGGAAGGGCTGGCCGAATGAGCGCCCGCCGGGACAACCGTGTTCTCGTATACGCGCCGATCGGCCGGGACGGACCGGCATCGGCCGAGCTTTTCCGCGGCGCGAATCTGGACGCGGTCAACTGCCGAAGCCTGCTCGAACTCGTCAACGAGATGACCGCTGGCGTGGGCACCGTGTTTCTGGCCGAGGAGGGATTGTTCGGGAAAGATACGGCGCCGCTGGCACAATGGATCGCGAACCAACCGCCGTGGTCCGACCTCCCATTTGTCGTTCTCACCAGCCATCGAGAGCAGCCGGCGGTCGTCGCCTGGCGCCGCAGCATCGTCGAGCTTCTGCGTAACGTTTCGCTGCTCGAGCGGCCGGTGCAGCCGATTACGCTGACCAGCGCGGTGCAATCCGCGATGCGGGCACGGCGGCGTCAATATGAGATCCGGGCTCTGCTTGAGGCGCGCGAGCAGACGGCGCAGGAGCTCGAGAAGCTGGTGATCGAGCGGACGCGAGAGCTGAAGGAGGCCAACGAGCAGCTTCGCCTCGAAATGAACGAGCGCGCTCGCGTGGAGGAAACGTTACGCCAGGCTCAGAAAATCGAAGCCATCGGCCAGCTCACCGGCGGCGTGGCTCACGATTTCAACAATCTGCTGATGGTGATTTCCGGCGGGCTCGACATGCTCGACCGCCAGACAGATCCAAACCGGCGCCGGCGTCTGATGGACGGGATGATCCAGGCGGCGCAGCGCGGCGCCAGCCTGACCAAGCAGCTTCTGGCGTTTTCCCGCCGGCAGAAGCTTCGGCCGGAGCCCGTCGACGTCGCCGCGCAGATCGGCGGCATGCGCGAACTGCTCGATCGCAGTCTGAGGGGCGATGTTCATGTCGAGTTCGATTTTCCGGATTCGCTGTGGCCGGTAGAGGTCGATCCCGGTGAGCTCGAGCTGGTCATTCTCAATCTGGCCGTCAACGCACGCGACGCCATGCCCAATGGCGGCACGATCGTCGTGCGCGGGGAGAATCTACCCGACCTGAAGGACCAAGAGATCTCCGGCGATTATGTGCGTCTCTCCGTTATCGACACCGGTGTTGGGATGGCTCCGGGCGTCTTGTCCCGCGTCTTCGAGCCGTTCTTCACGACCAAGGACGTCGGAAAGGGCTCCGGCCTTGGGCTGGCGCAGGTCCATGGATTTGCGACGCAGTCGCGCGGCACGGTGCGCATCCAATCGGAGGTCGGCCGCGGCACCAGCATCGAGCTGTACCTGCCGCGGTCGTTCGACGTTCCTTCCAGAGAGCGACACCTCATCGACCTCACCAGGGTGCGGCCGAAGAAGAAGAACCACGGTCGAATCCTCCTGGTCGAAGACGATGACGAGGTGGCTGCATTGGTCAGCGAGATGCTCGGCCAACTCGGCTATGAGGTCACGCATGCCTCCAGCGCCGCGGCGGCGCTTGGTGCCCTGGCCGACGGGCGCTCCATCGATCTGATCTTTTCGGACATCATGATGCCGGGCGGTATGAACGGGGTCGAGCTCGCGCGAGAGATCAAGAAAAGACGCAGTGACGTACCCGTCTTGCTGACCAGTGGATACGCCGAAGCGGCCGTCCATGAAGCCGAGGCCGAGGACGTTCAGATCCTGGCAAAGCCCTATCATATCGACGAACTGGCCGCCGCCCTTCACGCGGTCAAGTCAAAGCTTCGGCTCGACACGGACTCAAGGCGCTCGAATTGCCGCTGAGCTGGGCGGACGCACGCGAAAGCGAAATCAGACCGATGGGCGCTGATGCAGGTAGATCTTTTCGAACTGCCCGACCTCCTCCACCTTGGCCTTGTCGAGCAAGTGGAAGGTTCTGCGCTCGGTTGCGACGAGACCATCGTGACGAAGCTGCTGCAAGATCCGGTTGACGTGGACGACCGATAATCCAAGGCAGTCCGCCAGTTCGATTTGCGTAATCGGGAGCTCAAAGGACCCCTTTGTCGTGCGCCCGATCAGTTCAAGCCGCTCGTAAAGCTCTGCCAACAGGTGCGCCATTCGAACACGCGCCGGCCTGCGTCCGACATTGACGATCCATTCCCTGAAGATTGCAGAATCGATCAACGTTTCGCGCCAGAGCGCAGCCGCTACGTTCGGTCGCCTTTGATTTAGCTCACGCAAGGCGTCGTGCTTGATGAAACCGAGGGTACATTCCGTGAGCGTCGTCAGGTCATGATCCATGACGTGCAAGTGCAGGCTCTGGAGGTCCGGGATCTCTCCCGGCATATGGAGCGAGAGAATTTGCCTCTGTCCGTCCGGCGTAAGCTTGGAGCGGAATGCAAAACCATCAACGATCAGGCAGGATTCCGAGGGGCGGTCACCGTCACGCACGAAGCGCTGCTGGGCCGGGACGCGCTTGCTATGAATAGAAAGTTCTTGAAGTGCCAGGACATCGTCCTGGTCGAGCCGATTGACTTTACTGAGTTTTTGAACGAGCGCAGCCGTTAACGTTCCGGGCATCGCACACCTCTCCGCGCTTGAGGAAGTCTGAGCCGGAGAGGGAACTCGCCGCTCCGGCCGATAAGGCGGGAGCACAAAACTCTCAGCCACCAGCGCCCAAGAGTCGCGGCCGGTGATCAGGGACAATCACAGGTTAATGGGAAGGTTCCAACGGGGTCTAAGTTAATTTCTGGTCTGATACCCGCTCGATCTCGAAGCGCAACGAAACCAGCAAAACCGGGCCGAAATCATCGCGAACTTCGATTGCCAGCGTGCGGAACGCCGAACCGGGCAGCACGTCCCTGGCGAACTCGGCCATCGCAGTGGAGACCATAGTCCTCACCTCCTCCAAGGAGGCGATATCGACGCCGATCTCGTCGGCGATGAAGGTCTCATTGTCCCGCGTGTCGAAGTAATAGCGTGGCATGCACGCAAACTGACGGCCAACGCGTCCGTTCCTCGCTCCCAAGCCGTTTGTGCGCTTACCGGAAATACCCCAGCACCAGATCGATGTCCGAGCTGCCGGCCAGCGTTCCGTTCAGCTCGGCGTCGATGACGCGGCGGCAGGCTTCGATCGCAGCTTGGTCGCCGAGGTCGTTGGCGGCTTCCAGCACGAGCCAGGCGGCGTCGACCGACGCCTTGTCCGGCGCACCGCCGAGATCGGCGGCCGGTGCCTTGTTGATCTTCTTGCGAACGGCGGTGCCGAATTGAGGCAACATTGCAGATACTCCCCTGTCCTCAGTGTACTTCTCAGTGTACTTGGAGCTCGGGCTGACGGCCCGCATCGGCACCCGCGCTGTTCTTGCGCGACTGGTAGAACTTCAGGATGCTGCGCGAGGTCTCGATCTTGAGCCGGCCGTACTCGCGCTCATTGTCCTGCAGCTCGCGGGCCGTGATCAGATGATCCTTGGCGCCGAGGAACAGCAGCGACATGGTCGTGTCCCAGGAGAAGTCGAGTGCCTTGCACAGCACCAGGATCATCTCGCGGTTGCGGTCCATCAGCGCACGCTCGATCACGTCGACCGGCAGCGCCGACAGCAGCGACAAGCCGATCTGCACTTCGTCGAAGCGATGCTGGCGCGCATAGTTCGAGATCGAGTCCTGGTTGAGATTGCCCTGGCGGTACTGCGTCGTTACAACGCGCTTGGCGACGAAATAGCTGCGCGAGGACGGACCGAACTTGGACTGAAGATCGCCGGTGACCTCGGTCACCGAGCTCTGGATCTGCGTCATCATTTCGGGTCGTTCAGTCTCGAGCCGGCGGCGGACGTCTTCCGACGCCTTCGAGATCAGCTGCTGGAAGATGTGGCGCGGCACGTCCTTGCGCAGGCCAAGCTGTTCGGCAAGAATCGAATCTCCCTCGGCGCGGCGCACCATGTGCAGCAGGCCTGAGCCGGAGAAGCGTGCGCCCTCGTTCTTCGCGACGGACGTCACCACCTCCTGGTTGCCGCGCTTGACCAGCACGTCGGTCACGGCCTCGCCGATCGACTTGCGCTGTGCGATCGCCAGCAGATGCGACTGGCTCTTGGTCATGGCGCTCTCGACCAGCATCTTCTCGTCGATACGATTGGACTCGCGCAGCACGGGACCCGCGACCTCGATCTCGTCGTCGAGCGCGAGCTTCTCGATCACATTGAAGGGGGCATGGTCGCACGCCGACATCACCTCCGAGAGCTGCACCCGCGCCGCGACCTCGATCTCGTCGGCAAGCCGCCCGATGACCTCGCCGAACATGCTGATCTCGTCGTCGCTGTAGCGGCCGGTGATTAGGATGTCGGTCGCATGCCACAACGCCTTCACACGGCTTTCGTCGGTGCCGCGCGCGATCGCGTCGTCCAGATCCTGTAGAAGCGTTTTCGCCCCGTTCATCTCGATAACCCCCAGTTCTTGGCGAGCCGTTCTTGCCGAGCAGCTCTTGACGAGCAGCTTGGCGAGCCGTCCCGCCGCTCGTGGCAGGACACCGGATTCCTCAGGAACCGACGCTAGAGATCAAACGCGAGAATTCAGTAAAACCGGCGAATCAGTTTTGCCGACCAAAATTCATTCAAATGCGTGGGAATGGGTTAAGGCGCGGGCAAGGTGCTGCTTCACCTCTCCCGTAGGGGCCCGTAGGGAGAGGTCGGATCGCATCGAAAGATGCGATCCGGGTGAGGGGTTACGGTTTCAGCGGATGCCGCCGCCCCTCACCCGGATTGCTCCGGACGATGCTCTGCATCGCCGAGCGCAATCCGACCTCTCCCCGCTGGGGAGAGGTGAAGAGCGAGCCCGGCCGCGAGCACCGCCTCACGGATTCTGTGGCGTCAGCACCAGCGGCGGCTTCGGCCTGGGCTTGGCGGGCGGCGGGCCCGGAGCGGGCTTCACGTCGATCGGCGGCGGCAAAGGGGCAAGTTGCTGGCTTGCCAGCGGTGGACTCGGCGCGGCGGGGGCCGCGTGCGGAGCTTTCGGCGTCGGCGCAACCTTCGCCTTGGCCGGTGCGCGCCGCGGATCCTGGCCCGGCAGGGGCACATTCGCAGGCGCCTGCTCCGGCGCACCATCGGGAGAGACCAGTGTCGGCAGCGCGGCGGTGGCGGGCGGCGGCTCGCCGCGCTCGATCGCATCGAGCCGGCGCGTCTCGCGGTCGATGGTGCGCACGGCGAGCCAGGAAGACAGCGGCGCGAGATCGACGGTGCGATTGAGCTTGTCCGGAGGGCCTGCCGCGAACAGCTGGATCTCCGGCGGGGCGCCGGACAGTCCGGTCATGATCGGCGTCAGGCTGGCGCGGATGTCGGCCTGGTCGGCGGGAATGTCGTAGCCGCCGGAGACGATGGCGCGGGCGTTTTTCGCTTCCAGCGGCGTCGCGCCGACGCGCAGGCGTCCATCGCGGATCGTGAACGGGATCTGCGCCGAGGCGACCGCGATCGGGCCTGCCGACAGCGCGGGCTCGACCAGCTGCCGCAGCCGGTTGTCGTCACTGACCTGGCCGCCGTCGCTGGCACGGATGGCGATCTCGAAGGCGCGTGGATTGAGGCCGCTGATTTCGGCGGAATCGAGCGTCACCGTGCCGTTGCCGGCGAGCGCGCCGGTGAGGGCGGCGACGCTGCGGCCCTGGCTGGTCAGCGCCATCTGTACCGAGGCGCGTCCCTTGGGCAGCGCGAGATTGCGGTAGCGCAGCGCCGCCGCATCGACATTGCCGAGTTCGATGCGCGCGTTCAGGGCCAGCCCATTTGCGCCATTGCGCGCATCGAGACTTGCCGACATTTCGCCGCCGCCGATGCCGCCCTTGAGCGCATCGAGCGCGAGCGACTGGCCGTCGCCGCGGATCGTGCCGGCGAAGGGGCGCAGCTCGATGCCACCGGGCAATGTGCCGCGCAATGCCTGGAAGGCAATGCGGCCGCGCCAGCCACCGATGAGCCCCGCACTCAGCGGCTCGCCGGACTCGTGGCCGGCGGCGCCGATCGCCATCGCGAGCGCCGGGGCAAGATCGAGCGTATCGAGGCCCACCTCGCCATCGACACTCTTGTCCTGGTCGAGCGTCACCGTTAGATGGCCGCGCAGATGCGAGCCGGCCGCGGTGCTGTCGAGATCATCGAAGGTCAGGCGATTGCCGGACAGGCTGACGCGCGAGGACAGGCTGACTTTCTGCGCCGGCTTGTCGGCCGCGCTGGTCCCGAACAGTGGCGCCAGATTGGCATTGCGCACGCGCAGGCTCGCGCTGCCCTTGGAAGCCGGCCAGTCAAAATTGCCTTGCGCATCCGCGTCCAGCCCGCCCGAGAGTTTTGCGTTCACTTGCAGCGGCCGGCCCCAGGCGCCGGTCACCTTGCCTTCGAACTGCGAAGCGCCCTCGCCTGCGGCCACTACGCGATCGAGGCCGAGCAGCGCCAGCAGCGCGCCCGCCTGCGGCGCCGATAGTTTAGTATCGAGTGTGAAGTCGCTGTTGCGCAGGCGCTCGATGTCGAAGCCGCTGACGGCGGCCACCGGCGTCTGCGCGACCAGCGTCGCGGTCGCCTTGAGCTGCGGCGCGTCGAGATCGAACACGGCGCGGGCGCTGCTGCGATCGGCATGCTCGGCATTCTTGTCGAGGCTGAGGTCGAGCTTCAGGCGCGTCGCGCCGGGCAATGCCGGCATGGCATCGAAGCGCGCGCGCACCGCGGGCGCAAACGGCTCGATCAGCGCCGTGAGCTCGTGCAGCGAATTGCCGGAGGATTTCAGCGCGAGCCTGCCGGTGAGCTGGGTGCGATCGAAGCTGCCGCTCGCCTCGGTGGTCACGCCGCTGGCCTGTCCGAACCGCAATTGCTCCAGCGATAGCGCCGCCGGGCCATAGCCAAGCTTTGCCGTAAACGGCCGCAGCTCCTGTCCGGCGGAGATGGCGCGGCCGATATCGAGCGAGAGCTTTGCCTCCTCCGGCCATTCGCCCTGCGGCCCGGCAAGCGCGCGCACAAAACTTGCCGCGGCATCGAGGTCGAGACGATCGGCCTTGAGCTCGGCATCGATCCGGGAGCCCTTGCTGGCGCCGGTCTGGACGAAGGCGATGCGGCCCTCCACCGCACCGCCCTCGATCTCGGCCTTCAACCTGTCGATGGCGAGATGGTTGGCGGCAATCGTCACGTCGCCGGCAAGGCGCAGCGGCCGGGTGCTGCGCCGGTTGATCTCGCTGCGGCCCTGCAGCCAAGCCAGCAGCGTATCGGGATCGGACGATTCGACGCTGAGGCGGCCGCTGAAGCTGTCGGCGCCGGGAGTGGCGCCATTGAGCGAGAGCTGCGTCATGCCGGGAGCGCGCAGCTCGAGCCGCTGGAAGGTCCAGGATCGTCCGTCGGTCTGCAGCTCGGCGGTGATGTTCTGGAGCGGACGGCCACCGAGCATGATCTGGTCGGAGTTGAATTCGATCTGCGCCGGGATCGGCGCCTGCGGGATCGCGGCCAGCCCTGCGCGCAGCGCCGGCAGGACGCGCTGCGGATCGGCATCGTCCTTGGCAGCATCCTTGGCAGCATCCTTGGCCGCCAGCTTGTCGGCATCGACCTGCCGCGCCGAGAGCACCGCGCGCAGCAGCGGCGAGGCGCCGAACTTGAGGTCGCCGACGCCGCCGAGCTTCAGCGCGGCGTCGTCAGTACCGAAGTTGACGTCGATCTGGTCGAACTTTGCGCCGGCCGGATCGGCCTTCAGCTTCGTCGTGAGCTTCCAGGGCGTCGGCCCTACCTCGCCCGCCTTCTTTGTCGCGGGCACGGCGAGCGTCAGTGCGCCATCGAATTTCGGCAGGCGGTTGTCGAAGGCGAGCACGCCTTCGAGATCGGCGAGGACGGCGCGCTCGCCCGGGTCGATGTTGAGGTGGAGGCGGGTGGCGTTGCCGTCGGCGCTCGGGCCGGAGGAGATACGAAACGGATAGCGCACGCCGTTGGCGGTGAAACGGCCGTCGCCGCGCACGGAGCCGGCGAGCGAGCGCACGTCACCGGAAAAGGCGATGTCGCTCAGCTCCAGCGTCGAGCGGCTGGCGGCATCGTGCAGGGCGATGCGGCCGGTGAGATTGAGCCGCTCGATAGCGAGCGAGGCGAGATTGAAGGCACCGCTCGCAGTAGACGGCAAATCGACCCGCCCGCGCGCGTCCAGGCCGAGGTCGGCCGCCATGCCACCGACCGAAAGCTCGGTGGCGCGCCATTCGCCGCGCATGAGGGAGCCAAGACTGAACTCGACGTCGAGCTTGTCGGCGCGCAGGCGGCCGAGATCGTTGTTGCCGCCGAAGGTGACTGCGCGCAGCCGCAGCGTCGGCGCCGGCAACAGCCGCGCGTCGAGCTCGCCCGCCACCCGCACCGGCACGCCGATGATTCGGCCCGCCTCCGCCTCGAACTGGGGCCGAAACTGGTTCCAGTCGACGAAGTAAGGCCCGATCAACGCGGCCAGCAGCGCAATGATGAAGGCAATCGCCAATCCGAGCAGCGTCGTCTGCACGGGTCTCCCCTCGGCCAAAACGGCGCCCGGACCAGACCTTGCCCTCGGAAGGCTTCAGGCGGGCCGGAACAGCCCCTTATATAGGGGGAAGTATGGCGAAGTCACAGCGACCGTTGCGCGCGGAGGTTAACGGCGGCGCGAGGCCCTCTTGCTGAGGAGGCGCAAAGCGCCCCGCTTCCGCCGGCGGCCATGCTTCGAGACGCCCGCTTCGCGGGCTCCTCGGGATGAGGACCTGCGCTCGCAGAACCAGCGCTGACGCCTTTACCAGCTTGCCGGCAACCGCTTCAGGCCGCGCAGCACGAAGGTCGGCCGCCATTCCGGGGTTTCGACATCGTCGATGCGCAAATCGGGCAGCCGCCGCAGCAGCGTCGCGATGGCGATCTCGGCCTCGATGCGCGCCAATTGGGCCCCCAGGCAGAAATGGATGCCGCCGCCGAATGACAGCGGCTTCACGTTCTGGCGGGTGACGTCCAACCGGTCGGGCCGGTCGGGATAGACCGCCGGATCGCGGTTGGCCGAGCCGAGCAGGCAGAGCACGGTCTCGCCCTTGGGGATCTTCACCCCGCCGAGATCGTCGATGTCCTCGAGCGCGACGCGCCCGGTCATCTGCACCGAGGAGTCGTAGCGCAAAAATTCCTCGATCGCGCCCACCATCAGCTCGGGCCGCGCCTTCAAAAGCGCGAGCTGGTCCGGATTGCGGTGGAGCGCCAAAAGGCCGTTGCCGATCAGATTGACGGTGGTCTCGTGACCGGCGCCGAACAAGAGGATGATGTTGGCGGTCAATTCCTCATTGGTGAGCTTGTTGCCGTCCTCCTCGGCCTGCACGAGCTGGGTGATGAGATCGTCGCCGGGACTGCGGCGGCGCAGCTCGAACAGCTGCTGGAAGTACATTTGGGCCATCAGGTTGCCGGCGTTGCCCTGCTTGATCTCTTCCGGCGACAGCGGCACCGGGTCGAGCAGCCGCCCGCCGTCGCGCGAGCTCTTGTAGAACACCTCGCGGTGCTCCTCGGGGATGCCGAGCATGTCGCAGATGATGGTGACAGGCAGACGGAAGGCGAAATCCTCGATCAGGTCCATGTGGCCGCCGTCGATCACCGCATCGATGGTCTGGTCGACGATCTCCTGGATGCGCGGGCGCATGTCCTCGACGCGGCGGGCGGTGAAGGCCTTCACGACCAGGCCGCGCAGGCGGGTGTGATCGGGCGGATCGGCTTGCAGCATCCAGTGGCTCATGCTGCGGAACACCGGCTCGTCCATGATCTTTTCGCTATAGCGGCGCTTGGTGCGTTCGACGAAATCCTTGCCGAAGCGCTTGTCGCGCAGCACCAGGCTGACATCGGCGTGTCGGCTGGTGACGAATTGGCCGAATGGCGTCACATGGATCGGATCGATCGTGCGCAGCCGATCATAATGCGGATAGGGATCGCGGATGAAGTCCGGCGACAGCGGGTTGAACAGCGGATCGGTGTTCGGGCCTTGATTCACGCCTTGCACTTGCTCGTTCATGGTGACCTCAGATCGGTTGCCGCATGACACGCATACGCAAGGCTGCCCCACAGCCCGGCGTAACCATCCCTTCGAATTATCAACTCGATACATTGTTGTATCGAGTTGCATTCTGCCCTAGGCTGCCGGGATGTCAAGGGTGAGAACCAGGCCGACCAGGGACGATACGCGCGACAGATTGTTCGAGGCGGCCGCGCGCGTGTTCGAGCAAGACGGTATCGGCGGCGCCAGCATCGAGGCGATCGCGGCCGCGGCGGGTTTTACCCGCGGCGCGTTCTATTCCAACTTCAAGAGCAAGGACGAGCTGATCATCGCCATGCTCGCGGACCATGTCGAGCAGTCGATCCGGCGCAACATGGACATCCTCGCGCAGCACGACAATCTCGACGATTTCATCGCGGCGCTGAAGACGATGGACCGCAGCAAGCAGGATCCACTCGGCCGCTCGCCGCTGCTGCACATGGAGATGATCCTGTTCGTCGCGCGCGCCGAGAAGCGCCGCCCGGAACTGGCAAAACGCCTGCGCGCGCGGCGCAAGCTGGTCGCCGACATCGTCGAGGCGACGTTGAACAGCAACGGGCGGAATGACAGTCTGAACCCGCCCTGGATGGCCGCCGTCGTGCTCGCACTGGAAGACGGCTTCCGCCTGCACCGGCTGATCGACCCCGAGACGACGCCGGCCGACAGCTTTCTGCGCGCGATCACGGATCTGCGGCGGAGGACTGGGTTGGCGTCGGAATAGGATGTGGCTTCGCAGGATCGTCGCGTTTCCACGTCCCGCCGAGACGCGGCGCATAATGTGCCGCCAGGGCGAGAGCGACAATGCGGTGCATGCGGAACCTATTGTGCAGCTTCGCTCTGCAGCGCGTGCAGCCGGCCGGCCACCACCCGCACCTTGCGCGGCGCGGCCCGCCAGATCGAGAGCGCCGACAATGCGCTCACGATCACGGCAATGCCGAAGGCGAGCGTGTAATCGCCGGCGCGATCATAGAGACAGCCGGTCACCCAGGGACCGGCGGCACCGCCCGCCAGCGCGGCCAGCATGATCGTGCCAAAAATGCTGCCCTGGTGCCGGCCCTGGAAGATCTCGAACACCACCGCGCCCATGATCGAGGTGAGGCCGTAGCCGAGCGCGCCTTGCGTGAACACCATGAGATAGACCAGCCACAATGACGGCTGGAACTTCAGCGCCATCAGCGCCGCGAAGCAGATGGCAAAACCCGCGCAGCTGATGGCCCACACCCATTCCCGCCCGATCCGGTCGGAGACATGGCCGAGCAGGATCTGGCCGGGAATGCCGAGCAGGCTGACGATGCCGAGCGCCCACACCGCGACGCCAGGGCTGAAGCCGATATCGAGCAGGAATTTGGTCTGGTGCACCTGCACCGCGTACCAGATATACAGGCCGCAGAAATAACCGAGCGCGATCCACCAGAATCGTGCAGTTGCGACGGCACGCTTCAGCGTCCATTCGGTGCCGGCCCAGACCGGATCGACGACATTGGAGACGGGCTTTGCCGCTCCCGCGAGCGGGGCGGCATCGCCGTCCGGCTCAAGGCCGATGTCCTCGGGGCGCTTGCGCAGCAGCAGATTGATCGGCGCCAGAACGATCAGGACCAGCAGCCCCATCGCGGTGCAGGCGGTGCGCCAGCCGGTCTGTTCGATCATGTGCTGCACCCATGGCAGCAGCGTCACCGAGCCGATGCCGACGCCGGCGAAGGCGATGCCGATGGCGAAGCCGCGCTTGCGGATGAACCAGTTCGGCAGGAACAGCGACTGGCCGGAATAGCCGAGACAGACCGAGCCGGCGCCGACCATGACGCCGATGGTGACGTAGAGATGCCAGGGCGCGCTGGTGAGCGGCGCGAGCAGCAGACCGCCGCCCATCAGCACGACGCCGAGCTCCATCACGGCGCGCGGGCCGGCGCGGTCCATGAGGCGGCCAATCAGCGGGCTGACCACGCCCGACACCACGAAGCCGAAGGAGAACGCGCCCGCGGTGACGCCACGCTCCCAGCCGAACTCGGAGATGATGGGAGGAAAGAACAATGAAAAGGCAGTGCGCGCGTTGACGCCAATGGCCATGGTGACGAAGGTCACGGCGACTACGACCCAGCCGTAGAAGAACGGAAACCGCATGTTTGTGTTTCATTCCTGGACGATCCTTCCGACCATCCGGAGATGCCCGGGTCAAGCGCTTTTCGTGCATGCCTCTTGAGCGGCCGCGCAATTTGCGCGCACCGCCCAGATCATCTCGAACGCCGAAGGAGGGACGTTCAAAGCGGTGGATCGTCTTTAACGCCGCCGCGTCCAGTGGTCGGCATTGACGGCGCCCTGCGGGATCGCTCCCTGCACGATCGCTTCGACCTGACGCACCGTTTCCAGCGACTGATATTCGATTGCCTGCGGGGTCAGGCCACCGACATGCGGCGTGGCGATCACGTTCGGCAGTTTCGCTAGCTCCGGCGTCGGCATCTGATCGGGCGCGCGGCCGACATCCATTGCCGCGCCGGCGATGCGATGCTCGATCAATGCCCGCGCCAGCGCCGCCTCGTCGACGAGATTGCCGCGTGAGAGATTGATGAAGACGGCATGCTTCTGCATGCGCGCCAGTGCCGCTTCCCCAATCAGGTTCTCGGTCTGCTCGTTGGCAATCGCGAGGCAGACGACGTAGTCCGACACGGCGAGCAGCTCATCAAGACCGACCTGCCGGATCGCAGCATCGCTGACGGTCGCGAAGGGATCGGCGACCAGCACCTCCATGCGCAGCACTTTTGCCACCTCGGCGAGATAACGCCCGATGCTGCCATAGCCGATGATGCCGATCCGGCTGCCCGCGAGCTGGCGGCCCATCCGTGCTTCCGCCTTGCGGCCGGCCTGGTAGTCGGCGGTGGTTCGCGAGACGCCGCGGGAGAGATCGACCATGAAGCCGAGCGCGAGCTCGGCCACCGCCTGCACGAAGCCCGGGCCGGCGCGGGTCACGAGCACGCCCGCCCTTGATGCCGCGTCGACATTGATGTTACGGATGTCGACGGCGCAGCGGACGAATGCACACAGGCGCGGCAGCTGCGCAAAGATCTCGCCGCGCCCCTCCGTCATGCGATCGGCAACGATGATGTCAACGTCCTTGGCCGCACGCACGAGCCCGGCAGCGTCGAGCGGCTCGTCGCCATCGTGCAGCATCACCTCGGCGGTCGCGCGCAGGCCATTCAGGCTGCGATCGCCGTAGTAGTTCCGCCGCATCTCCGGCGTGTGGGCGAGCAGGACTTTCACGACGACACTCCTTCAATAGCCGAACGCGCGCGGCAGCGCCGTCGAGAGCCACGGCACGAAGGCGATGACGAGCAGGCAGAGGAACAAGAGGCCGAGATAGGCCATGATCGGCTTCACCGTCTGCTCGATCGGCACGTTACCGATCAGGCAGGCGCCGTAGAGCCCGAGCCCGAGCGGCGGCGCGAACAGGCCGATGCCCATGGCGATGACAAGCACGACGCCGAAATGCAGGGGATCTATTCCGAGCTGCACGGCGACCGGCAGCAGCAGCGGTCCGAAGATGATGAGGGCGGCCGCGCCTTCCAGCACCGAGCCCATCACGATCAGCACGGCAATCGCCAACAGGATGAACAACCAGACGCCTGAGGTCTTGGACAGTCCCAGCATGAAGTCGCCGACCGCATGCGGCACCTGCTGCAAGGTCAACGTGAAGGCCAGCGATTGCGCGGCGGCCACGATGAACAGCACGAGACCCGCGCGCGTCGCCGCCTGCACGAAGCTGTGCGCGGCGGACTTGAAGCCGAGCTCGCGGAACACCACGCTGCCGACGACCAGCGCATAGGCGACGGCGAAGGCCGAGATCTCGGTCGCGGTGGCAAAGCCGGTCTTGAAACCGAAGAAGATCATGAAGATCAGGCCGAACGAGGCGATCGCGCCGCTCCACAGGCCCGACACCGGCATCTGCGGCTCGACCTCCTCTATCTTGTCCGGCCGCTTGCCGAAGATGATGGACACCGCGATCAGCACCAGCGCCATCAGCGCCGACGGCAGGAGGCCTGCGACGAACAGGCCGCCGATCGACAGGTTCGCGACGAAGCCGAGGATGATCAAATTGATGCAGGGCGGAATGGTCTCCGCCATCACCGCGGACGCTGCAAGCAGCGCCACCGCGCCGCCCGGATTCTGCTTCGAGCGCCGCGCCGCCGGGATCAAGACGGAGCCGACCGCGGCGACGTCCGCCATCTTCGAGCCGGAGATGCCGGAGAACAGCACCATCGAGGCCACCATCACGACGTTCAATCCGCCGCGCATCCGCCCCACCGCGCGCTGCAAGAGCTCGATCAGGCGCACCGACATGCCGTTGGCTTCCATGAGATAGCCGACGAGGATGAAGAAGGGGATCGCGAGCAACACGAAATTGTCGATGCCCCGCGCCATCTGCTGGGCGAAGATGACGCCGGGCAGCGCGCCCTCGATCCAGATGAAGATGAGCGCGGCGAGTGCCAGCGCAAAGCCGATCGGCAATCCGCCGAACAGGGTGGCGAAGAAGCCGATCAGCATCAAGATGCCCGCCGACGGCACCGATGACGGCGAGAGAAAATCCCAGGCGAGATAAAGGCCGGTGACGACCAGGATCGCAATGAGGCCCCTGACGATATCAGGGAGCGGCCGCATGCAGAGATGGTCGATCGCGAACACCGTCATGAACAGCGCGCCGACACCCATCGGATAGAAGGTCAGCTCCAGTGGCAGGCCGGATCCGGTGGTCTGTCCCGCCGTCAGCGAACCCAGCTTGATGGCGTTGTAGGCGACATAGCCGGAGATCAGCACGACCAGGAGCGCGCTGGCGGCATCGACAAGCGCCTGCAATCGCTGTGACAGCAGATCCCGGAAGAACGACACGCCGACATTCTCGCCGCGCGCGAGCGCGCTCGCCGCGCCGAAGAAGGCCGAGCCAACCATCAGTCCGCGCGCGACGTCGTCGGACCATTCGACCGGCGCGTTGAAGAAGAAGCGCAGCAGCACGGAGGCGCAGACCACCACGAGATCGGCGACCAAGAGAATGGCTGCGATCGCGTCGCTGAGGCGAAGCAGCATGGTGATGCTCCCGTGGCGGCCGCCCGAGAGAGGCACGGCGGCTGTCATCGCCAGCTCAGATTTGGCCATCTCAGGCTTGCGTCGCGCGGATGATATCGATGACGGCCTTGGATTCCGGCCGCGCCTTGATGAAGTTCTCGGTCTGCGGCGCCACGCGTTTCCTGAACGCTTCGCGGTCGCATTCGGCCACCGTCACGCCCTTCTCCGTCAACGCCGCCAGCGCCTCCTTCTCGACCGCAAGTCCATGGGTGCGCGTGTCGGCCGCGGCCTTCTTCGCGGCATCGAGGAAGCCCTCGCGCAGCTTCGGATCCATGCGGTTGTAGGTCATGTCGCTGAAATAGATCGCGAGCGGCGAGAAATTGTGCTGCGTCAGCGCATAGAACTTCGCCGTTTCGAAGAACTTGCTGGCCAGGATGGTCGGCGGATCATGCTCCAGCCCGTCCAGCACGCCGGCCTGCAACGCCGTGTAGATTTCGCCGAATGCCAGCGGCGTCGCCGCGGCACCCATCAGGCGCAGGCATTCGGTGATGACCGGGTTCGGCAGCGTCCTGATCTTCAGCCCCGCGAGATCTTCGGGCGTCTTGACCGGCTTCCTCGCCAGCACGCTGCGCGAGCCGAAATTATAGGCCCAGGCGATGATGCGGATGTTGCCACCTTTGAGCAGCGCATCCTCGATCGGCTTGGCGGCGCCGGCGTCGAACGCCTTGGTCTGCTGCGGAAAACTCGAGAAGAGAAAGCCGAGGTCGAAGGTGCCGACCAGCGGCACGAGATTGGCCGAGATCGACGAGCCCGACACCATGAGATCGATGACGCCGAGCTTCACCGAATTGATGACGTCGATCTCCTGGCCGAGTTGGTTGTCTGGAAAGAAGGCGACCTCGATCTGCTCACCGAGGCCGTTCGCCTTCAGGCTCTTGACCAGATTGTCGTAGTAGACGCGGCCGTTGGCGTATTTGGGATCGTTCGGCAGCGAGGACGAGCACTTCAGTTTCAAGGTCGCAGCTTCGGCGCGGCCGACGATCGCGGGAGAGAGCACGAGGCCGGCGGTGACCGCCGCCGATGACTTGATGAACGCGCGACGGTTCACGGGCACGATGGTCATGGTGCGGCTTCTCCCCGATTATTCTTGTTCGCCGCGGTCGTTGCCGCAGCCTGTTACGCAGAATGTATGGCCAAAGCGACGAAGCAGGCAAGGCTAGCGCCAGTCGCGGCAGGGCGGCGCGCGGTGACTGGCGGCAGCATGGGCCGATCGTGAAAACGTCGAGGTTATCCGGGATTATCGATGAGGATCGGCTTGCGCCCGATGTGTGAGGACGAGGGTTTCGTGCGGTGCCACGGATTGATCTAATTGGCGCATGGATCAATGCGCAATTCACATGGATAGCGAACGAACGATGCTCTCCTCCCGGCAGGTCCCCTGCCCCATTTGCCGCGGCCCGCTGCGTGATCCGGCGCACAGACAGCGTGATGGCGCAAACGTACAAAAGGTGACATCGTCGCGCCGATGGAGGTGACGCCCATGCGCCGTCCAGTCTTTTCCAATTTGCTTCTAGCATCCGGTTTTTTTGCGCTCGCACAGTTGATGACGGCGAACGTCGCTGCCGCCGAGGCACGGCTCGCGCTGGTGATCGGCCAATCCGCCTATCGCACCGTCCCGGAACTGCCCAACGCCGCCAACGACGCCAAGGGCATGACGGAGCTGCTCGGCAATGCCGGCTTCACCGTCACCACGGCGGCCAATCTGGCGCAGAGCGAGATGCGTGCGACGATCTCGGATTTCGCCGGCAAGGTCAGCGCCAGCGGCGCCGACACCGTCGCTCTGGTGTTCTATGCCGGCCATGGCCTGCAAATCGACGGCGAGAACTATCTGGTGCCGGTCGATCTCGACCCCAAGCGCGAGGCGGACATTCCGCTCCAGGGCGTGCGGCTGAACGACCTGCTCAACACCCTCGGCGCGCTGCCGACGCGGGCGCGCATCTTCATGCTCGATGCCTGCCGCAACAATCCGTTCCCCGCGCTCAGCGGCGCCGGCCATGGGCTTGCGATCGTCGACACCAAGGCCGGCGCGCCCGGCTCCTTCATCTCCTATTCGACTTCGCCCGGCGCCGAAGCCGAGGACGGCAACGGCATCGACAGCCCCTATACCACCGCCGCGCTGACCATCGCCAAGCAGCCCAATTTGCCGATCGAAGAGGTGTTCAAGCGCATCCGCGTCGCTGTGGCGCAATCGACCGACGGGCGGCAGATCCCCTGGGAAAGCTCGTCGTTGACCACTGATTTCAAGTTCTTCGGCGAGAGCAGCGACCAGCCGCCTGCCCTTCCAGGCGCAAATTCGATGGCGCTCGCCAGCGCCACGCGCAGCGTCGAGGACTGGCGCAAGGATTTGCAGGGCAAGCCCGCCAAGGTCGCCTATGAGCTCGTGATCACTGAGGATACGGTGCCGGCCTATCAGGCCTATATCGAGCTCTACGCACAGGACGCTCAGACGCCGCGCCTGCGCACGGTGCTGGAGCGGCGGCGGCAGATGCTGGCCTGGGAGCGCGCGGTCTCGATCAACACCCGCGCCTCGTTCGAAGCTTATCTTGCGAACTGGGACAACAGCGACTTAGCTGCGACCGCGCGCAGGCTGCTGCTTCGCGTCCAGAACCGCAATTATGGCCAGCCCGTTGCCGCCGCTGCGGCGCCTGCCCCGGTCGCCGTCGCAATGGCGCCGACCTGCCCGTGCTCGACACCGTCGCCGCCGGCAACGCCGGTCAATCCGAGCGTCGCGCCCATCATCAAGAAGCGCGTCGACGACACGCCGCCCAAGCGCAAGGTGGTCGAGACGCCGCCGAAGCGCCGGCCGCCGCCCGAAGAGGTCGTCTACGAGCGTGCGCCGCCCCCGGGGCCGCCGCCCGGCGCCGTGATGCAGGGCATCGGCATCGGTATCGGGATCGGCATGGGAATGGGCGGCGGCCGCGGCGGAGATCATTATCGCGGCGATTACCGCAGATACTGAGCCGGCCCGGCAAAAACAGAGATCCGGCTCGCGCCCATGTGGCGCAAGCCGGATCTACTGCAACAGCACCGGACGATGCGGCGCACGGCGTCGTCGCGTTCAGGACATGCGGCGCGGGCCGATGGCCTCGAACTGCGCCTTCTGCTCGTCATCGAGCGTGGCGTAGAAATCATCGAGCGCCGCGCGCACCGACTTGATCCCATCCAGCATCACGCCGAGGCGCTGGCGGATTGCGGCCATGCGTGCCGGCGGTGTCATCACGTCATTGGGCTCGCAGGCTGCCTTGAGCGATGCACTGACCTTGGCGCTGGTATCCTGGAGCACCTGGAGGGCCGCGCGCTGGGTATCGTTCGGACGAATCCTCTCCTCGATCGTGGCGCCGGGCCAATCGAACGCGGAGGACGCGCCGCAATTCTGCACCGGCGATCGACTCGCATCGTTCGATGCGGTCGCGCGCCGCTGGTCGCCGGCCAGCGCATTGAAGCGCGCCTTCTGCTCGTCAGTCAGCGAGCCATAGAACTTGTCGAGCGCAGGCTGGACCAGATCGACGGCCTTCTGCATGGCTTCGACACGCTGCTGCATTGCCGCGAGCCGGCCGGGCGCCGTCGCTGCGGCCTGCGTCGGACAGGATGTGCGGATCAGCGCTGCAGCGTCCATCGAGGCATTGCCGAGCGCATCGAGATCGGCGCCTTGCGCATCGCTCGGCTGCACCGCCGCTGCAATCTGATCGATCGGCAGACCGACGATGGCACGGCGGTCGCTGCCGCAGAGCTGATCGAGCGGCGCGCTGCGCGCCCGCCGTCGTCCCTGCGGCTGCTGCGGCAGATAGGCCGACAACCGATCATAACCGTAGGGGCCGAAAATGCCGGCGTAGATGTCCGGATAACCGTAGCCCCAGAAGCCGAGACCGTCGCCCCAGATCGTGTAGTCGTAGAGATCATTGTAGGCGAAGGGCCAGAACAGCGGTCCGACCCAGCCATAGCCGCCACCCGCATGCTGCCACCATCCACTGCTTGCGCCGCTCCAGCCGGCCAGTGCGGCCGCGGTCGCGATCTGCGCACGCGCCACTGGATTGCTGATCAGCCGGCCGTTCCGAAATGTGCTTGAGTTGAGCGCATTGCGGAAGTTCGCGGGCCGTATCGCCGCGTTGCGGATGTGACCGAAATTGGGGCTGCCGCGCCGGGTGCCTGTTGCGAACCGCATCCCGCGGTGATGCCCGCCGCCGTGCGCGTGCCCGCCGCCGTGGCCGCGGAAATGGCCGCCACCATGATGACCACCGCCGTGCCCGCCTCCGTGCCCGCCACCATGGCCACCGCCATGTCCGCCCTTCGCCAGCGCCGCGCCTGCCAGCATGCAGGCAAACGCCACCGCGGCAATTCCAACGACCGGTCGCATCATCACGCCCTCCCGCGCAAAGCCCTGCCATTGAGGCATCGGAACTTAGCGGGAATGGAACCGGCAACGTTGCCGAAAGTTCCCGGCTCTCGCTGCGCGGGCCCTAGGCCTCCGGCACGATCTTGCCGGGGTTGAAAATATTGAGCGGATCAAGCGCCTTTTTCAGCGCCCGCATCGCATCCAGCGCTTCGGGACCGAGTTCGGCCTTGAGATATTTCTGCTTGCCTTGGCCGATGCCGTGCTCGCCCGTGCAGGTGCCGTCCATCGCCTGCGCGCGCTCGACCAGGCGATGCATGAACTCCTCGCCGCGCGCCATCTCGTCGGGATCATTGACGTCGCAGACCAGCGAGCAATGGAAATTGCCGTCGCCGACATGACCGACGATCGGCGACAGCAAGTTGAGCCGCTTGAGATCCTCCTCGGTCTCGCTGACGCAGTCGGCGAGGCGCGAGATCGGCACGCAGACGTCGGTCGCAACGACGCCGATGCTGTCGCCGGGCCGCAGCGCCTTCACCGACCAATAGGCATCGTGCCGCGCCTGCCACAGTTTGGTGCGGTCCTCCGGCTTTGTGGTCCAGGAGAACTCGCCGCCGCCGCACTCCTTCGCAATCTCGCCGAAGGCCTTGGACTGCTCGGCGACCTCGATTTCGCTGCCGTGGAATTCCATCAGCAAAAGCGGCGTCTCCGGCAGCGTCAGCTTCGAATAGGCATTGCAGGCCTTGACCTGCGCGGCATTGAGCAGCTCGATGCGCGCCACGGGAATGCCGGTCTGGATCGCCAGGATCACGGCCTGACAGGCGCCGTGCACGGTTTCGAATGACACCGCACCCGCCGCGATCGTCTCGGGGATACCGCGCAGGCGAATGGTCAATTCCGAGATGATGCCGAGCGTGCCTTCGGCGCCGACAAACAGATGGGTGAGGTCGTAGCCGGCGGATGATTTCTTGGCGCGCGTGCCGGTGGTGATGATCTCTCCGTCGCCGCGCACCACCTTCAAGGCCAGCACGCTGTCGCGCATGGTGCCGTAGCGCACCGCATTGGTGCCTGAAGCGCGCGTCGAGGCCATGCCGCCGAGCGAAGCATCCGCGCCGGGGTCGATCGGGAAGAACAGGCCCTGGTCGCGCAGATGCTCGTTGAGCGCCTTGCGGGTGACGCCGGGCTGGATCACGCAGTCGAGGTCCTCGGCATGCACCGCGAGCACCTTGTTCATGTCGCGCAGGTCGATCGAGATGCCGCCGGCGGGCGCGTTGACCTGGCCCTCGAGCGAGGTGCCGGTGCCAAAGGGAATGACAGGGACGCGATTTTTGGCGCAGATCCGCACCACGTCCTGGATGTCGGCGGTCTCCTGCGCCATCACCACGCCGTCAGGCGGCTGGTTCGGAATCCACGTCGTGGTATGGCCGTGCTGTTCGCGAACGGCCTGCGAGGTGATGAGGCGGTTGCCGAAGCGTGCGGCAAGCTGTTCCAGCGCGCTTGTGAGGGCTTTCGGCTCCGGCCGCGGCGGATTATTGGTGATGGTCGTGCCCACGGAATTCCTCCCGACAGAAGGACCGTGGCAAAGGACATAAAATCGGTCAAGTCAAGGGACCGGACACATGGCTAGGGAAGGACATATGCCGGAGACTGCCGCCTCAGCGCCACAAGCCGAGCCATTCCGCGCCGCGATCATGCAGATCGAGCCGCAATGGATTGACTACAACGGCCATCTCAACATGGCCTATTACAACGTGATGTTCGACCGCGCGATCGACCAGCTCTGGCTCGAGCTCGGGATCGGGCCGGCCTACATGAAGGAGCGAGGCGGCTCGACTTTCACCGCCGAATGCCATGTGCGGTATCTGCGCGAGATCCACCTCGGCGATCCCGTACAGATCTTCGTCTGGCTGCTGGACGCCGACGACAAGCGGCTGCACACCTTTGAGGAGATGCGTCATGCAGGCGAAGGCTGGCTGTCGGCAACTTCCGAGAACATGTCGCTGCACATGGACATGAAGGCGCGGCGCGTTGCGCCATTTCCGCCCGATATCCAGGCGCGCATCGCCGCGGTCACAAAGGCGCACAGCACCCTGCCCCGCCCCGTGGGCATCGGCCGTAGCGTGGCGATGCCCGCGAAGCGGTAGCCGCTATATCCTGTTGCGGCCGCGGGCCAAGCCGACCACGGCGGAGACCAGGAACAGGACGACCGCGATGAAGAAGATGATCTTGGCGATCTCGATCGAGGCACCGGCGATGCCGCCGAAGCCCAGGATACCCGCGATCAGTGCGATAACCAGAAACGTCACAACCCAGCCAAGCATGGTCAAACCCTCGTCTTGATGTCCGTCTTGCGTCTGGCGCGGCTGGCCGCGCCGCCTGCCCAGACAATCTCGACGCGAGAACGATGGTTCCGGCCCACGCAGGAGCGAAATTCGCTGCTTTCGCAGGAACAAATCGGCCCGCCGCGCACGTGGAAAACCCTGTCCATCGCCCCATATAGGGACTAATCCCTGTTAAGAAGCTCCCTTCCGCCACCCCGCGGTGCGATCGTGGGGCCAATGATTCGCATGACCGAGCCGAGCAAGATCACCAACGCTCCCGACCACCAGCCCGCAGCCGGCGGCATTGCCGCGCGTGCGCGGGCCTCCGTCGGTCCGAAATACCTCTCCGGGCTCAATCCGGAGCAGCGCGAGGCGGTGGAGACCCTGGACGGCCCGGTTCTGGTGCTGGCTGGTGCCGGCACCGGCAAGACGCGCGTCCTGACCACGCGCATCGCCCACATCCTGAGCCAGGGCCGCGCCCGCCCCGCCGAGATCCTGTCGGTGACCTTCACTAACAAGGCCGCGCGCGAGATGAAGCACCGGCTCGGCCAGATGCTGGGCCACGCGGTCGAGGGCATGCCGTGGCTCGGCACCTTCCACTCGATCGGCGGCCGCATCCTGCGCGTCCATGCCGAGCTGGCGCAGCTCAAGTCGAACTTCACCGTGCTCGACGTCGACGACCAGGTCCGGCTGCTCAAGCAGCTCCTGCAAGCCGAGAACATCGACGACAAGCGCTGGCCGGCGCGCATGCTGGCCGGGCTGATCGACGGCTGGAAGAACCGTGGCCTGATGCCGTCGCAGGTGCCCTCGGGCGAGGCCGCTGTCTTTGCCAACGGCAAAGGCGGCAAGCTCTATGCAAGCTACCAGGAGCGGCTGAAGATATTGAACGCCGCCGATTTCGGCGACCTGCTCTTGGAAAACATCCGCATCTTCCGCGAGCATCCGGACATCCTGCGGCAGTACCAGCAGCGCTTCAAATTCATCCTGGTCGACGAGTACCAAGACACCAACGTCGCGCAATATCTGTGGCTGCGGCTGCTGTCGCAGGCGCCGGCATCAACCAAAGCCGTCATTCCGGGGCGCGTCGAAGACGCGAACCCGGAATCTGGAGATGAGTCCTCAGCTCGAGATTCTGGGTCTGCGCCTTCGGCGCATCCCGGAATGACGGTGGCGGCTGCAGGCCCCACCAAAAACATCTGCTGCGTCGGCGACGACGACCAGTCGATCTATGGCTGGCGCGGCGCCGAGGTCGACAACATCCTGCGCTTCGAGCACGATTTTCCGGGCGCCAAGGTGATCCGCCTCGAGCGCAACTACCGCTCGACCGGCCACATCCTCGCCGCCGCCTCGCATTTGATCGCGCATAACGAAGGCCGACTCGGCAAGACGCTGCGCACCGAGGACCAGGACGGCGAAAAAGTCACGGTGACGGGCTCGTGGGATTCCGAAGAGGAAGCGCGCGGCATCGGCGAGGAGATCGAGCAGCTCCAGCGCCAGGGCGAGAAGCTGAACGAGATCGCAATCCTGGTGCGCGCCTCATACCAGATGCGCGAGTTCGAAGACCGCTTCGTCACGCTCGGCCTGCCCTATCGCGTCATCGGCGGGCCGCGCTTCTACGAGCGCGCCGAAATCCGCGACGCGCTGGCTTACTTGCGCGTCATCAATTCGCCGGCCGACGATCTTGCCTTCGAGCGCATCGTCAATACGCCCAAGCGCGGCCTTGGCGACGCCACCGTGCAGATGCTGCACGATCACGCCCGCAAGCGCCGCATCCCGCTGTTCGAAGCGGCCCGCGCGGTGGTCGAGACCGACGAGCTGAAGCCGAAGGCGCGCGGCTCGCTTCGCGATCTCATCACGCAGTTCGACCGCTGGCGCGTCCAGCGCGAGGTCACGGCGCATACGGACCTCGCCCAGATCGTGCTCGACGAGAGCGGCTACACCGAGATGTGGCAGAAGGACCGTTCGGCCGATGCCGCAGGCCGGCTGGAGAACCTGAAAGAACTGGTGCGCTCGATGGAGGAGTTCGAGAACCTGCAAGGCTTCCTCGAGCATATCTCGCTGGTGATGGACCGCGACGGCGGCGCCGAGGACGACGCCGTGTCGCTGATGACGCTGCATTCGGCCAAGGGGCTCGAGTTCGACAACGTCTTCCTGCCCGGCTGGGAGGAAGGCCTGTTCCCGAGCCAGCGCACGCTGGACGAGCAGGGCCGCGCCGGCCTCGAGGAAGAGCGCCGGCTCGGCCATGTCGGCCTGACCCGCGCCCGCCGCCGTGCCATGATCTATTTTGCGACCAACCGGCGCATCCATGGCACCTGGTCGACCACGATCCCGTCGCGCTTTCTCGACGAATTGCCGGCGGCCAATGTCGAGATTACGGAATCCAAGGGCGGCTCGGCCTGGGGCGGCACCGGCGGCTACGGCGCCTCGCGCTTCGACGACATGGAGGCGTTCGGCTCCAGCTATTCGACGCCGGGCTGGCAGCGGGCGCAGGCCAACCGCAATCGGGGCGGCGGCCGCACCGGCGGCGGCAGCGGCGGTTTCGAGGAAGAGGCCGCCTCGTTCTCGTCTTCGTCCTCGCCCGATTTCGGCAGCTTCTCCTCGCGCCGCCGCGGGCCCCTGACCATCGAGGGCGAGCTGGTCGCCAAATCCACCGGCACGACGTCCGAATTCTCGCTGGAAGACCGCGTCTTCCACCAGAAATTCGGCTACGGCCGCGTCACCAAGATCGACGGCAACAAGCTCACCATCGCCTTCGACAAGGCCGGCGAGAAGAAGGTCGTGGACAGCTTTGTGCAGCGGGCGTGAGCGCCCGTCCCCTGTTGCAGCGGTGTTACGCCGCCGCGTTTCTTCCGCTCGCCCCTTGACCATCACGAACTTCCCCGTATCAGATGAAGCCCATGGTCCGGGGCTCCATCACATTGATCGTGCTTGCATTGGGATTGCCGTCGCTCGCAGCGGCGGAGACCATGAGCTTTGGCGATGCGATCGGCAAGCTGGCGGCGAGCTGCGGCGCGGAAATCGTCGCCAATTGCCGCGGCGTCAATCCGGACTCGACCCGCCTGAAGGAGTGCCTGTCGCGCAACCGCGACGTGCTGTCGCCGCAGTGCCAGAGCGACTATCTCGGCGTCTTCGACGCCATCCAGAAACGCGTTGCCGCGCGCGTCACGGTGGCGAACGCCTGCCAGCGCGAGATCGTCAAGGTCTGCGGCGGCTCGACCAGGGAGACCAGCAAGTCGATCCCCTGCCTGGCCTCGACCCCCAAGGGCATCAGCAACAATTGTCTGAAGGCCATCGACGACGCGGGGTATCGCTGATGCGCGCGAAGGGGCTCGCCACCGCCGGACTAGGCATCGCGCTGGGCTTGGTCCTGCTCGCGAGCGCGGCCGGCGCGCAGACGGCAGCACCGACCCGCGACGACATCGTCGGCAAGCTCAACCATTTCGAGGAAGCCGCCGAGGTCGATCTTCCCGCGCTGAAGCAGCAGGTGATGGAGCGCGCCAAGGCCAGGATCAAGAATGATCCCGGTCCGGTGAACCGGCCGTTGATCGCGCCCGATCTTGCCAAGCTGCCCGCCTTCAACGCACAGATTCAGTTCGACGCCGACACGCCGATCATCCAGCCGGCGTCTTACCAGACGGTGGGCCGCATCGCAGACGCGTTGGTGCATTCCTCGCTGCTCCCCTACACTTTCCTGATCGTCGGCCATGTCGAGTCCAATTCGAAGACGCGCGAGGCGAACGCGATCCTGAGCCAGCGCCGGGCAGACGCGATCCGCGACGTGCTGGTGAACACGTTCAAGATCTCGACCAAACGGCTGCATCCGATCGGCCTCGGTGAAGAGCAACTTCTCGACCGGGCCAAGCCGACATCCGCCGTCAACGGCCAGTTGCAGATCCTGACCTATGCCAGGTTGCCGGAAGAGCCTGCGCACCCTGCTGCGGCACCTGCGCCTGCGGCGAAAAAGCCCGCCAAGAAACGCTGAGCGCGTGCATCCCAGCGTCCAACGGAACCCTTTGAAGTTTTGACCATTTTGTGACCTGTCTCACAGCGCAACAGCACGGTTTCGCGCGACAATAGGGCCGGTTTGTGCACCGCCCGGTCAGGTGCTATACGCTTTTTTCGTCCTTCCCCGACCCTGTGCTGAACGAGAGCGAGATGGCTGGCTATTTTCAACGCCAACTGGCCGACTACGTCGAATATCATCGCGATCCCTGGAACTGCGCGATGCACGTGGTCGGCATCCTGTTGCTGTTCACCGGCGCCGTGCTGCCGCTGACCCTCGTGGATGTCTCCGTCTTCGGGATCGAGGTCAGCCTGGCGGTGATCATGGCGCTGCCCGTACTGGTCTACTGGCTGATGCTGGACGCCGGGATCGGGTTCGCCATCCTGGTCGCGATGATCGTGCTGCTTTCGGTCGCAACCGCAATCGGCAATCAGGTTTCGCTCGCCATGATGTGGTCGATTTTTGCCGTGCTGATCGGCATTGGCGTCGCAGCGCAAATCGTCGGTCACAAGGTTTTCGAGGAACGGCAGCCGTCGATGGTCGACCACCCCACGCATTTCCTGCTTGGACCGATGTTTGTCATGGCGAAATTATTCATTGCATTGGGCTTCCGTCGCGACCTTGCCGCGATTCTGGCGCCTCTTCCGGCCAATTCCCTTTCGACCCGATAACTTCCAGAAGCGAAACAGCAAACCGTCTTCATGGCTCTCGTACTGGTTACCGGTGGCAGCGGCTTCATCGGACATCATCTCGTAGAAGCGCTCCGCGCCCGCGGGCAGCGGGTGCGTGTCCTCGATGTCCGTCCGCCGGCCGCGGCGCACGCGGACGTTGAATATGCCCATGGCTCGGTGCTGGACCGCGATGCGGTCGATGCCGCGCTGACCGGCGTCGATCAGGTCTATCACCTCGCCGGCCTCCCCGGCATGTGGGTCGCCAACAAGCAGGACTTTCACGAGGTCAATTGCCGCGGCACAGAAATCGTGCTCGCGGCCGCAATCAAGCGCGGCGTGTCGCGCTTCCTGCACTGCTCGACCGAATCGATCCTGTTCCCCTATTCCGACCTCAACGGTGTCCCCGCCGAAGAGGCGCTGCAGCCTGCCGATGCGATGCCCGGCGCCTATACACGCTCGAAGTCGCTCGCCGAGCATTGTGCCGCGAAGGCCGCAGCAAGTGGCTTTCCGCTCGTGATCGGCACGCCGACCATGCCGATCGGTGCCGCCGACCACAATCTGACGCCGCCGACGGCGATGCTGTGGTACTTCCTCCAGAAGAAGGTGCAGCCGCATCTCAACTTCCTGGTCAACCTCGTCGACGTCCGCGACGTCGCCATGGGCCTCGTGCTGAGCATGGAACGGGGCCGGGTTGGCCAGCGCTACATCCTGGGCGGCGACTGCGTCCCGCTCGGCAACATCCTGCGGATGATGTCGGCGATGAGCGGCCGGCGGCAGTTTCCAATCGTCGTGCCCGGCAGGATCGCCGAGCTCTCCGCGGTCATGCTCGAATACATCGCCGATCGCATCACGCGCCGGCCGCCCAACGGCACTGCCGAGGGCGTGCGCATTGCGCTGGCCGCGAGCGACCTCTCGATCGGCAAGGCGCGCACCGAGCTCGGCTATTCGCCGCGTCCGATCGAGCCTGTGCTGCGCGAAACCATCACCCATCTTCTCGCCCGCAACGGTCAGTCGGCCTCCGGCGCGCTCGAGCATCACGCGCTCTCTTCGCGCGCGAGCTGAGCTTTCCGCCCAACGCAAAGAACCTTCATGTCCTTCGATTTCAGCAAGCTTCTCTCTGTCGCCTGGGGTGGTTGGACCACGACCTGGCCGACGCAACTGCTCGCCTTGATCTGGCTCGCCTGGCTCGTAAGCTGGGTCGGGGCCTCGTTCTGGCAAGGCCGCACCCAGAAGCAGGTGATGACGCTGGAATCCGGCCGCTATCGAATCCCGATCCTGGTCGGCGGCATCCTGTTCACGCCGTGGACGGCCGAAGTGCTGAACGAGAAGCCGCTCTGGGTGTTCAGCAACACCGGCGTCTACATCACGGCCCTGATCGTGCTCGCCGGCATCTCCTTCACCTGGTGGGGACGGCTGCATCTCGGCAAGTTCTGGTCCAACACCATTACCCATAAGGAAGATCATCGCGTCGTCGACACGGGCCCCTACGGCATCGTGCGCCACCCGATCTATACCGGCCTGATCGCGGGCATGCTGGCGACCGGCATCGCGGTCGGCACCGTCACCGCAATCCTCGGCGCCATCCTGATCTCGCTCGGCATGTGGCAGAAGGGCCGGATGGAAGAGGTGTTCCTGTCGAAGGAACTGGGCGAAGACGCCTACGGCGCCTATTGCCGCCGCGTGCCGATGATCATTCCGTTCCTGTCGCCGCGGTGACGTAACCAGCCGCATATCGTCCGACGTCGTCCTGACGAAAGCTTGGCTATCTCCAGGACGACGCTGGGGAAGCAGTGCGTGGGACCGCATCAACGCTGCCTGTTATGAGGAACCACCGCTCCCTGCCCCGGTTACCCACGACGCCTGCAACTAACCGCAGAGCCTCGCCATGTCTGATGCCTACGATTATTTTCGCGAGCACGCGATTGCCGCCGTCCGTAAGGCGCGGGCGTTGCCGCCCGGGCGGCCGAAGCGAAAGCAGCGCACCGTGGCGCGGGTCTATCACCTCCTGTCCAAGGAGGCCGCGCTTGCGCCGAACATCCATCATCTCGATGATTTTCGCGCGGCACGGCGGCTTGAGCGGCAGATCGGCCGCTGATCTCCCCGCACAGCCCGTCGGCGCTCATCCCATGCAAATTCGATCGGCTGCCATTCCAATGGAATAGACCCTGACGACGCACCGCACAGGTTGACGTCCGAGCCGCCAGCCAGTTGGATGCGCGCGCAAACAGGGGCTTCTCATGACGTTTTCAGGCATCTTTGCGCAGTTCGTTGCGCTCCTCGGCGGCATCGCGCTGCAATGGCGGAAGCTATCGGGCACCGAGCCCGCACCCGCCTGGGGAGAGAAGCCTGCGATCCCCGAGGCCAAGCCGCAAGGCACGATCCCGACGCTCAAGATGCCGACCGCACGCGGCTGGAGCGCAGGCCAGAAGCCGTCCGTCGCGCCCGGGCTCCAGGTCAATGCGTTCGCGACCGGCCTCGATCATCCGCGCTGGATCGAGGTGCTGCCCAACGGCGATGTGCTGATCGCGGAAGCGACGCAGATCGCCAGCCCTCCGCGCACCGTGTTTCACTACGCGATGCAAGCGACGATGCGGCGCGCCGCCGCGCTCGGCGTTTCCGCCAACCGCATCACGCTGCTGCGCGACAGGGACGGCGACGGCGTTGCGGAGGTTCGCGGCGCCTTCATGGAAAACCTTAGCCAGCCGTTCGGCATGGCGCTGGTCGGCGACACCTTCTACGTCGGCAACACCGACGGCGTGATGGCGTTTCCCTACGTCGCGGGCGCCGATCGCATAACTGCGCGGGGCAAAAGGCTCACCAATTTCAAGCCGGGCGGCCACTGGACCCGTAGCCTGCTTGCGAGCCCCGACGGCAAGAAGCTCTTTGCCGGCGTCGGCTCGCTCAGCAACATCGCCGAGATGGGGATGGAGGTCGAACAAGGCCGCGCCGCGATCTATGAGCTCGACCTCGCCGCCGGCACGCATCGCATTTTTGCTGCCGGCCTGCGCAATCCGGTTGGCCTGGCTTGGGAGCCCACGACGGGCGTGCTCTGGACTGTCGTCAACGAGCGCGATGGGCTCGGCGACGAGACACCGCCGGATTATCTGACCTCGGTGCGCGACGGCGGTTTCTATGGCTGGCCCTATTGCTACTGGGGCAAGACGGTGGACGACCGCGTGCCGCAGGATCCGGCGATGGTCGCCAAGGCGCTGCAACCGGACTATGCGCTCGGCGGCCACACCGCTTCGCTCGGCCTGTGCTGGATGCCCGCGGGCACCCTGCCCGGCTTCCCCGACGGCATGGTCATCGGCCAGCACGGCTCGTGGAATCGCAGCAAGCTGTCCGGCTACAAGGTGGTGTTCATCCCGTTCGAGAATGGTCGTCCGTCCGGCCCCGCGCGCGACATCCTCTCGGGCTTCCTCGCGCCCGATGAGAAGGAATCCTACGGCCGCCCGGTCGGCGTCGCGATCGGCCCAGACAAGTCGCTATTGATGGCCGACGACGTCGGCAACGTGATCTGGCGCGTGACGGGCGCTTAGAGGATCACGTCCCAACGCAGAGCGTAGCGCGCTGCTTGCGCAGCAGCGCGATCACCGACAGCGCCGTGATCAACCCCGTCTTGGGATTTTCGGACGGGATGTTCTCGATTCCCATCGAGAAGCGTGCGGAATCTGCCTCGACCTCGATGCGGTGAACGTTGCGCGTCACGTTCGGGTCGGCCCAGATCTGCACTTGGGTGCGATCCGGCCCGACGCCGGCAAGCGACAGCGCGACCGCGACGTTGAGATTGGCCGGGAAACCCTTTGCGGCCTCGCGCGCGCTGCCTTCGAACAGCTTGAGCGGCTCGCGCAGCTTGTCGATATCGATGCTGTTCTCGAGGATGAACGGCGCGCCCTTCAAGCCGTCGATCGGCTTGCGCGTCACCATCTTCACCGAATGAATGGTGCCGATTGCGGCCGCGTTGACGGCGTCGAGCCCGATCAGCGCGCCGGTCGGCACGATGATGCGGCCGCCATTGGCGCGGGCGACATCGACGAGATCGAAATTGTCGAGCAGCCCGCCGACGCTGACCACGAGCGCGGCCTTGCCGCGCCTGACCACTGGCTCGACGATCTCGCGCAGATGCCGGCTCGGTGCACATTCCACCACGATGTCGGCGGCATCGCCGAGCTGATCAATCGACAGCACGGATGGCGTCCGCCGCAGGCCGCTGAGAAACGCCCGATGCTTGACGGGATCGCGCACCGCCACCGCCGACAGTGTCAGTCCCTCGATGCCTTGATCCAACGCAGATGCGATCTTGGTGCCGATCGAGCCCAATCCCGCGATGGCAATCCGCAAATCGCTCGAAGCCTTATGTTCGGTCATCGCATCCCACTTTCTGGCTGGATTGATGTCATAGCGTATCGTTTTCTGTATAAGCCAGTGCGAATTGAGCTCGCCTTACCAGTCCCCGGCATGGCGTGGACTGTGATCCGCCGCCGCAATCCCACTGATACGGAGTATTCTCATGCGCACCCATTCGATCGCAGCCATTCCCGCCGACGGGATCGGTCCCGAGGTCATCTCGGCCGGAATCCGCGTGCTGGAGGCTCTGGCAAAACGCAGCGGCGACCTCGCCTTCAACGTCAAAACGTTCGACTGGGGCTCGGACTATTACAAGAAGCACGGCGTGATGATGCCGGTCGATGGGCTCACCGAGCTGAAAAAATTCGATGCGATCTATTTCGGCGCGGTCGGCGCGCCCGACGTGCCTGACCACATCACGCTGTGGGGGCTGCGCCTGCCGATCTGCCAGGGCTTTGACCAATACGCCAACGTGCGGCCGACAAAAATCCTGCCGGGCGTCGCCTCGCCGCTGCGCAATGTCGGCGTCGGCGATCTCGACTGGGTGATCGTGCGCGAGAATTCGGAAGGCGAATATGCCGGCATGGGGGGCCGCGCCCACAGGGGCCTGCCGGAAGAGGTCGGCACCGAAGTCGCGGTCTTCACCCGCGTCGGCGTCACCCGGATCATGCGCTATGCATTTGAGCTCGCGCGATCGCGCCCGCGCAAGCTGCTCACGGTCGTGACCAAGTCGAACGCGCAGCGCCATGGCATGGTGATGTGGGACGAGATCGCGGCCGAGGTCGCCGCTGATTTTCCCGACGTCAGCTGGGACAAGATGCTGGTCGATGCCATGACGGTGCGCATGACGCTGCATCCGAAGAGCCTCGACACGATCGTGGCGACCAATCTGCATGCCGACATCCTCTCAGATCTCGCCGGCGCACTGGCGGGCAGTCTCGGCGTGGCGCCGACCGGCAACATCGATCCGCAGCGCCGCTTCCCCTCGATGTTCGAGCCGATCCACGGTTCCGCCTTCGACATCACCGGCAAGGGCATCGCCAATCCGGTCGCAACGTTTTGGACCGGCGCGCAGATGCTCGAGCATCTCGGCGAGAAGGATGCGGCGAGCCGGCTGATGGCCGCCGTCGAGCGCGTCTGCGCAGCCGGCGTGCTGACGCCCGATGTCGGCGGCAAGGCGACGACGAAGGAAGTGACGGATGCCGTGATCGATGCGATCCACGGGTCGAACGTCTGATCGCCACTCTCCGTGATGGCCGAGCTTGTCCTCGGCCATCCACGACCTTTCGTGCGGCACCAAGAACGTGGATGCCCGGGACGAGCCCGGGCGTGACGAATTTGCGGAACAGCCGGACGCTCAATGAATGCTGCTTTCGCAGCGATGATGCGCTCTACCTCCGCCCCGCGGGAGCCGCCGGCGGCGTCGCCATC
This sequence comes from Bradyrhizobium sp. 147, assembly GCF_023073935.1. Lineage (NCBI taxonomy): Bacteria > Pseudomonadati > Pseudomonadota > Alphaproteobacteria > Hyphomicrobiales > Nitrobacteraceae > Bradyrhizobium > Bradyrhizobium sp. 147. The sequence goes on from NZ_JADPKL010000097.1 coordinate 148,615, forward strand.
GCGGCGGCCGGCGCCGGAGGGGTGAGGTGGCGCGGAACGATGATGGTCTGGCCCGGGACGAGCTGCGCGTTCTCCGGCAATGAATTGCTCTGCGCGAGCGACCACAGCGGCACGCGGTTGGCAGCGGCGATGCTCTCCATGGTGTCGCCGCGACGAATCGGCAGCCGAACTCCGCTATCCCACAACTCGACCAGTGCATCGCCGGGCACGAGATAGCGCAGCGGCACGGCGTCAGCCTGGGCCTGCGGTGGGATGCGCGGCAACTGCGTCACCATCTCGACGATCTGGCGATGGATGTCGTCGGACTTCTCGATGTTGATGTGCGAGACGCGCGCGTTTTCCTTCAGATCATAGCTCGCGTAATGGCCGCGAAAACCGGGCACCGCCACGACGTCGCCGCCGCCCAGCACGCTGTCGGACAGGAAGATGTTGATGAAGCGTTCGACATTGAGCGGGACGTCGCCGGTCGCATGCGCGGGATCGATGGCGATGACAAGGCTGATCGGGACGTTCTCCTTCGCCGCCATCTCGGAGATGACGATCGAGCACAGCCCGCCCATGGAATGGCCGACCAGCACGATCGGTGCCGCCTTCTCCTTGTAGCTGGCGATGACACGGTTGCCGATCAGCCGGCACAGGGTGAATTCATAGACATCGGCCGAGAAGCCGGCCTGGGTCAGTTTCTCGCCGAGCCGGTCCATGCCGGTCGAGAAGATCGGGCCCATGGCGCCGCGGAACAGGTAGACCCTCGGCGGCGGCAATGGCTCGAACGGGGGCGGCGGCGGCGCGGCGGGGACGGCCGCGGTGGCCTTGGACTTGGCCGGTGAGGCCGCGGCCATGCCGCTGCTCATGGCGAGCAGCGCAACCGCGGCCAGCGCGACTAGTCGCCTCAAATGAATCATCAGTCCACCAGTCCCACCACGGAAGGCAACAGCCTCCCTGCCGGGCTTAGTGACCACCGATTGGGTGGATTTTGGGGCACGGGAACCGGCTGCCCCCCTCGCAAATTCTATCGAGCTGCCGCGTATCCGCGGGAGATGACAGGCTTTGCGACGATCGGCCTCAGGCCGGCGTCGCGAGACGCTAAAGCGGCAGAATCCGGTTCAAGAGGTCGAGCAGCATGCGCTGCTCCGCCTTGCGGCGGCGGCGTGATCCCGGCGCATCGCAAGGTGCTGCTGTTCATGGCTTCCACCAACCGCGATCCCGCACGCTGGGACAGAGCCGACCGCTTCGACGTCGAGCGGGTTGCGACGGGCCATGTCGGCTTCGGCGCCGGCATCCACGCCTGCGTCGGCCAGATGATCGCGCGTCTGGAAGGCGAATTGATCTTAAGCGAGCTCGCAAGGCGCGTGAAGACCATCGAGCTCACGGCAGAGCCGAGGCGCAGGCTCAACAATTCGCTGCGCGGCCTTGCGAGCATGCCGGTGCGGGTGATGGCGGCCTAGTTCCTGGCCGGAGCCGTTGCCGCCGCCGAGCGCGCTGACCGCGGCACACCGGACTCCGCAACCGGCACAGCCGGGGCGCGCGAGCGCATGATCGCGGCGTTGATTTCCGCGATGACGCGGCGCTGGATCGCCTCGTTCTTGTCGATCGAGATGTGGCCAACACCGGTGCCGCGAACATCGACATTGTCGAGCTTGCCCCGCAGGCCAGCCGCGGCCCGCACCGGCTCGCCGGGACCATCGCCGATATAGATGTTGATGTAGCGCTCGGCGCCGGTCGAGAGCTTGGTCTTGAACACGGAGTCGAGGCCTATCGCAAGCTTCACGGGAACGCCGAGCTGGTTCAGCTTGGCGATCATGTCCGGCAGCGCGGTCGCGCCCGAGGAATGGCCGACCAGGATGATGGTCTTGAGGCGGCCGGCCTTGTAGGCGATCGCCGCTTCATCGGCGAGCGAGGACCACGAGACGAAGTTGGCGACGGTCACCGGGATGCCCTGCGCCTGGAGCCGGGCGCCAATCGTGTCGAGCCCGAGCGAGAAGATGTTGAGCACGCCGCGAAGCAGGTAGACATGCGTGGTCGCTGCCGCTGCCTGGCTCGGCGCGGCCTTGGCGCCGGTCGGGCTTATGGCAACAGCTGACAGCAGAAGCAGGCCCATCGCCCATATGCGGAGGGCGGACAACTGGCTGGCGCCGGCGGTGTGACGGCCGTTCGGTCTCATCGATGTTTTCCCTGGGGACGATACGCTTCGCGATTGGTCGGAATCGTAGCCACGGCCTGCTCGCAGACGCAACAAAGAGCCGCGTGAGCGACAATCTTAGCCGCGCTCCGTGACCATCGCGCAACACTCGCCTGAAACCTGCCACCGAAGGGCCTGTTTTGAGACCATTTTTCTCTGACCAATTGCGACCCGGCAACGGCGTTCCTATCTCATGGCTCCGCTGGCCCGCCCTCCCGGGACGGGTTCCAGCCTCCCTCCCCAGCCTTTGCCCTCAGCCTTGCGGCCATCATGTCCCCTATCATTTCCGTCGCCAATCTGTCGAAAACCTATGGGTCCGGCTTCAAGGCGCTCAAGAACGTCAATCTCGACATCAAGCGCGGCGAGATCTTTGCGCTGCTCGGCCCCAACGGCGCCGGCAAGACCACGCTGATCTCGATCATTTGCGGCATCGCCAATCCGAGCGAGGGCAACGTCCTCGTCGGCGGCGAGAACATCCAGACCTCCTACCGCAAGGCGCGCTCGCTGATCGGCCTCGTGCCGCAGGAGCTGCACACCGATGCCTTCGAGAGCGTGTGGGCGACCGTGAGCTTCTCCCGCGGCCTGTTCGGCAAGCCGAAGAATCCTGATCACATCGAGAAGGTCCTCAAGGATCTCTCGCTATGGGACAAGAAGGACAACAAGATCATCACGCTCTCCGGCGGCATGAAGCGCCGCGTGATGATCGCCAAAGCACTGTCGCACGAGCCGCAGATCCTGTTCCTGGACGAGCCCACCGCCGGCGTCGACGTCGAGCTGCGCAAGGGCATGTGGGAGGTCGTGCGCGGCCTTCAGCAGTCCGGCGTCACCATCATCCTCACCACGCACTACATCGAGGAAGCCGAGGAGATGGCCGACCGCATCGGCGTCATCAACAAGGGCGAGATCGTGCTGGTCGAGGACAAAACGACCTTGATGCAGAAGCTCGGCAAGAAGCGGCTGACGCTGCATTTGCAGGGCAAGCTCGACGCGCTGCCGCAGAGCCTCAGCCATTATAAGCTCGACCTGTGCGATTCCGGCGCGACGCTGGTCTACGACTACGACACCAAGGGTGATCGCACCGGCATCACCAGCCTGCTCAGCGACCTCCGCACCGCGGGCATCCGCTTCAACGATCTCGACACGACGCAATCGTCGCTCGAGGACATCTTCGTCGATCTCGTGAGGACGTCATGAATCACCGCGCCATCCGCGCCATCTACCTGTTCGAAATGGCGCGCACCTGGCGCACGCTGCTGCAAAGCATCGTCTCGCCGGTGGTCTCGACCTCGCTCTATTTCGTGGTGTTCGGCGCCGCGATCGGCTCGCGCATCAGTCAGGTCGAGGGCGTCAGCTACGGCACCTTCATCGTGCCGGGTCTGATCATGCTCTCGGTGCTGACGCAGAGCATCGCGAATGCCTCATTTGGCATCTACTTCCCGAAATTTACCGGAACGATCTATGAAATCCTGTCGGCGCCAATCTCCTATTTCGAGATCGTGCTCGGCTATGTCGGCGCCGCCGCGACCAAGTCGATTATCCTCGGCCTGATCATCCTCGCCACCGCCGGGCTGTTCGTTCCATTGCATATTCACCATCCGGTCTGGATGCTGGCCTTCCTGGTGCTGACGGCGGTGACGTTCAGCCTGTTCGGTTTCATCATCGGCATCTGGGCCGACGGCTTCGAGAAGCTGCAGATGATCCCGATGCTGGTGGTGACGCCGCTGACCTTCCTCGGCGGCAGCTTCTACTCCATCGACATGCTGCCGGCCGGCTGGCGCACGGTGGCGCTGCTCAACCCGGTCGTCTATCTGATCTCGGGCTTCCGCTGGAGCTTCTACGAGATCGCGGATGTCAGCGTGTCCGTCAGCGTCGGCATGACGCTGGCATTCCTGGTGGCCTGCCTGATCGTGATCTGGTGGATTTTCCGCACGGGGTATCGGCTGAAGAATTGAGCCTGCCGTCATTCCGGGCGTGCGAAGCACGAGCCGGAATCCATCGTGCAGCAGAGTTGGTCGATGAATAGATACCGGGTTCGCCACTGCGTGGCGCCCCGGAATGACGAGGGTGAGTTACCAATCGCCCCTTTGCCGGCGTTGTGAATGCACGTCCGGCTCGCGAAAATGTCAGCGCTGCCGGCCCCGTGCGGCACAAAGTGGCCTTGCTTACATCACGCATGACATTAACGATGGGCAGGCAGGCCACTGGAACCAACGCCGAATGACAGGCATAATGCACGCCGGGGACGGAGAGCCGCGGCGCCTAGCGTGAACAGGCCGGAGGCCGGAAGTCAGATGCGTACATTTTTGATTGCTTTCACATCCCTGATGCTTTTGAGCGCGGGCGCCGCGCACGCCAAGGTCGAGATCACCATCGACAAGGACAATCAGCAGATGACCGTCGCCGTCGACGGCGTCGCGCGCTATCACTGGCCGGTGTCGACCGGCATCCCCTCGCGCGAGACGCCGAACGGCGCGTTCCGCGCCTTCCGCATGGAAGAGGATCACTATTCCAAGGAATTCGACGACGCGCCGATGCCGCACGCGATCTTCTTCACCAAGGTGGGGCACGCCATCCACGGCACCGACTCGGTCGGCCGGCTCGGCTCGCCGGCTTCGCATGGCTGCGTGCGGCTGTCGCGTCAGAATGCCTCGACGCTCTATGCCTTGGTGCAGCAACAGGGCGTGCTCAACACCACGGTGACGTTGACCGGCTCGGCGCAGGTGGCGCTGGCGCGCAATCCGCGCGGCCGCACCAACACCGCAGTCGCGCGCGCTCCGCAGCAGCCACCCGAAGAGCAATACAGCGCGGCCGGCGATCCCGTAAATCTCACACCGCCGGCGCAAGCCCCGCGCCGCTACATGCCGCAGGACGACAATTACATCTATCCCGCCGACGGCAGCGATACCGGCGCGCGCTACCCGGCACCGCGCCCGATCACGCGCCCCTATGGCACGCAGGCTTATCAGCAACTGCCGCAGCCAACCTACGACCAGGGCTATGGCCAGCAGGGCTACTATTATCAGCAGCAGCCCCGGCAAGTTTATCAGCCGCGCGGCTATTACTATCAGAACTGACGCTATCGCGTTCCCTCCCCGACCGAGGCACCATGCCGTCACGTGCCACGACCATTCTGCCTGTGCTCTGGGCTTTGCTAGCGGGACCGGCCATGGGATTCGACCTCGAGGCGCATCGCGGCGGGCGGGCGCTGCTGCCGGAAAATACCCTGCCGGCCTTCGCCAACGCGCTGTCGATGGGCGTAGACACGCTCGAGCTCGATGTCGGCGTGACTGCCGACGGCGAAGTCGTCGTCTCGCATGAACGCGGGCTCAATCCGGATCTCACGCGCGGCCCCGACGGGGCCTACATCACTCCGCCCGGCATCCCGTTCGTGAAACTGCGGCTCGACGAGGTCAGGACCTACGACGTGGGCCGGATCCGGCCGGACAGTGCGTACGCGAAGCAATTTCCCGATCAGCGGGCCATACCAGGGACACGCATTCCTACCTTGAGCGAGCTGTTCGCGCTGGTGCGCAAGTCCGGCAACATGCGCGTGCGCTTCAACATCGAAACCAAGATCGATCCGAACCATCCGGACGAAACGCTCGACCCGCAGGCTTTCGTCACCAGGCTGCTCAGCCTGATCGAGGCCGAACAGTTTTCCGAGCGTGTCATGATCCAGTCGTTCGACTGGAGAACGTTGCAGCTCGTGCAGCAGCAAGCACCGAAAATACCAACCGTGTACCTCACGCTCCAGCGCGGGTCAGGCCAGACGGTGGCGCTCGACAAAGCCACCAACTGGACCGCGGGCTTCAGTCCTGCCGATCACGGCGGCTCGCTGCCGCGGACGATCAAGGCCGCGGGTGGCGCGGTCTGGTCGCCTTATTTCGGCGATGTGACCGGGGCGCTCATCTCGGAGGCCCGCGGACTTGGATTGCGCGTCGTGGTGTGGACGGTCAACAAGCCCGACGACATGGCGCGGATGATCGACCTCGGCGTCGATGGCATCATCTCCGACAGGCCGGACCTGTTGCGGCAGATCGCCGGCGAGAAAGGAATTGCGTTGCCGGCGGGGACGCCGGTGGCGCCGTAAGGTTTATCTGTCTTCATGCCCGGGCTTGTCCCGGCCATTCACGCGTTCCGTCGTCGTCCGAAGAACGCGGATGCCCGGGACAAGCCCGGGCATGACGACCTCTTGGGGATCTGCGCGCCATACCTTCGGCCGCCCTACTCCCCGTCCCGCAAGCGCCGATACAGTGCACCCAGAATATTGGAATAGTCGTCGGTCCAGACCCGCATCCTGTCGTCAGCTTCGGTCTGCTCCCATGACTTCGAGGAAGCCAGCCTGCCGATGTCCGCCTCCTCTCGCGCGGAGATGACGACGTCGGTCGAGAAGATGTAATCGGAATCGCGCCCGGAATCCTCGTTGAAGACCCAGCTCGTGAGATCGTTGGCATCGGCAATGCCGACCACGACGGTCTCGAGATCGAGATGCCGGTTGGAGACGTGCATCACCACGGCGCCATGCGGGGCGAGCTTGTCCTTGTAGATCTTCATCGCCTCCTTGGTCGCAAGGTGAATCGGGATCGCATCGGACGAATAGGCATCGACGATGATGAGGTCGTAGGCGCCGTCGGGCTCCTTTGCGAAGGTGAGCCGCGCATCGCCGATCACAGGCTTCAGATCCGGCAGACAGCTCGAGATGTAGCGGAAATTCCTGGGGTCGCGCGCTGCGTCGACCATGGATTGGTCGATCTCGAAGAACTTCCAAGTCTCGCCGGGTTCAGCAGCACAGGCAAGCGTGCCGGAGCCGACACCGATCGCAGCAACCTTCAGTGGCGCGCCCTTGCGCTCGCGGATCGCGCTGACGGCCTGACCGATGCCGCCGTCCTTGTGATAGTAGGTGATCGGCTCGGGCCGGCCGACGACCGGCGTGCCATCATCGTTGCGGAAGCGCTCCGCGCCGTGGATCGTGGTGCCGTGCATCAGCACGTGGAAGTAACCGCCGGGCGTCACCACGATCTTGTGCACGCCGAAGAAGCTGCGCACGGTCGTGACGCGTCCCTCGTCTGCGGGATAGACCCGGATCAACGCCAACGCGAGGGCGACGGTCGCAAAGATCTTCCAGCGGCCGGCATTGAGCGTCAGCGCCAGAAGAGCTGCCAGCACGCCGACGGCGCCGGCGATCCAGACGCGATGATCCTCGAACCAGGTCGAGAGGTCGCCCGTCGTAGTGGACGGCGCGACGAGCGCCACCGCGAGCGCGGCGAGCGCCAGCCAGTACCATTTGACGATGCCCGCCAGCCGCTCGTTCGCCGGCGGCCGGCACAGCGCGGCGAGCGCAATCAGGATCGGGTATTCGGCGACCCACGAGAAGGTGAACGGCGCGACGAGCCCTGCGAACAGGCCGCCGACCATGCCGCCGAACGACAGCGCGACATAGAAGCCGGTGAGATATTTGGCTGCCGGCCGCGTCCGCGCCAGTTCGCCGTGGCAGGCCATGGCGATGAGGAAGAAGCACAATTGATGACCGCCGAGCGTGAGCAGCAGATTCTGCTCCCCGCCGAAAGCCAGCAGGACAACCACGCCCGCGATCGCGACCGGCTGGAGCATCAGCATCCATTTGTGCGGCAGCAGCGGACGCGACTGGAACACGACGACCCAGGTGAGCAGATACAGGGACAGCGGCAGCACCCACAGAAGCGGTGCCGCGGCGACATCGGTGGAGATGTGCGCGGTCACCGCGATGAGCAGACCCGACGGTACCGCGGCCAGGAATATCCAGCGCAGCCGCGTCACCAGAGAAGGCGCCGGCGCATTCACCTCCTCCGCTCGCGCATCGACCACCGTCAGCTGCGGCGAGCGCAACAGCAGCACGCCGCAGGCGGCGATCAGCAGGATCAGGAAGCCATAGCCGGCGGTCCACAACCGGTTCTGCGTGTGCAGCGTGAACATGGGCTCCAGCAGGAACGGATAGGACAAAAGCGCGAGGAAGCTGCCGATGTTGGAGGAGGCATAGAGGAAATAGGGATCGTGCCCGGCGGGATGGCCGGTGCGGACGAACCAGGCTTGCAACAGCGGATTGTTGGCGGCGAGCGCGAAGAACGGCAGGCCGATCGAGACCACGAACAGGCCGAGCAGCCAGACCGCATAGCCCGAAGCGGGCGGCTCGCCATAGGCGGAGGCGATGCCGAGCGGCAGGGTCGCCAAGGCCGCGATCAGCAGCACCAGATGCACTGCGACCGGAACGATGCGGCTTTTGACCTGCATCAACAGATGCGCATAGGCGTAACCCGCCAGCAGCAGCGACTGGAAGAACACCATCGCGACCGACCACACCGCCGGCGAGCCGCCGAGCCGCGGCAGCACCATCTTGGTGAACAGCGGCTGCACCGAGAACAGCAAGAGCGCGCTGACGAAGATCGCGGCGGTGTAGACCGTCAGCAACAGCCGGTTGCGCGATGAGGACGACTGCTCCGTGGCGGCGGGTTGCACGATCGAATCCATGGAAGCTCCGGCAAGCGTTTTCCAGCGAAGTGGGCACCCGTTCGCGCGAGAGCACGCGTCGGACGATGCCCCCGGCGGGCGCCGGATGGGCGCAATGGAGCACAAGGCGCCTGAACGGGCAATAAAGGCGCTCCCGATGTTGCAGCGGGGAATGCTTGATATACAGATGTCGTCCCGGGGCGATGCGAAGCATCGAACCTGGAACCTGGAGATTCCGGGCCGCGCTCCGCGCGCCCGGGATGACGGCGGATTGGACTTGAACCCTTCATGACAGAGACCGACGTCATCATCATCGGCGCTGGCCATAACGGCCTCACCTGCGCAGCCTACCTCGCGGCGGCAGGTCTGCGCGTGCGCGTGGTCGAGCGCCGCAAGGTGATCGGCGGAGCGGCGGTGACAGAGGAATTTCACCCCGGATTCCGAAATTCGGTCGCCGCCTACACCGTGAGCCTGCTCAATCCGCAGGTGATCCGCGACTTGAATCTTGCGGAACAAGGCCTGCGCATCGTCGAACGGCGCGCGCAGAATTTTCTGCCCGCGCCCGACGGCAGCTATCTCCTCACCGGCGAGGGGCGGACGAAGGATTCCGTCGCGCGGCTGAACGCGTATGACGCCGATGCGCTCGACGGTTTCACGCGTGAGCTGGAAGAGATTGCCGACGTGCTCAGGCAGTTCGTGCTGCGCGCGCCGCCGAACCTGCTTGACGGCTTTGGCACGAGCGCGATCCGCGAGGCCGTGAATGCGTTAAAGACGGCCAACATTCTGCGCGGGCTGACGCTGGAGCAGAGCCGCAGCCTGCTCGACCTCTTCACCCGCTCCGCCGGCGAGATGCTGGACGAGCGTTTCGAGCATGATCTTGTCAAGGCGCTGTTCGGCTTCGATGCTATCGTCGGCAATTATGCCAGTCCCTACGCGGCGGGTTCGGCCTATGTGATGCTGCATCACGCCTTCGGCGAGGTGAACGGCAAGAAGGGCGTCTGGGGCCACGCCATCGGCGGCATGGGCGCGATCACGCAGGCGATGGCGCGCACTGCGCGCGATCGGGGCGTCGCGATCGATACCGACGCGGGCGTGCGCGAGATCATCGTCGAGCGCGACCGCGCGGTCGGCGTGGTGCTGGAGAACGGCGCCGCCATCCGCGCCAAATATGTCGCAGCCAACGTCAACCCCAAACTGCTCTATACGCGGCTGGTTGCGGCCGACGCCCTGCCCCAAGACTTCCTCGCCCGCATCGGGCACTGGAAGAACGGCTCCGGCACCTTCCGCATGAACGTGGCGCTGGACCGCCTGCCCTCGTTCACGGCGCTCCCCGGTCGGGGCGATCATCTCACCTCGGGCATCATCCTGGCACCGAGCCTCGGCTACATGGACCGCGCGTATCACGATGCGCGCGCGCAGGGCTGGAGCCGAGAGCCCGTCGTCGAAATGCTGATCCCCTCGACGCTGGACGACACGCTGGCGCCCGAAGGCAAACATGTTGCGAGCTTATTCTGCCAGCATGTCGCGCCGGAGCTTCCTGGTGGAAAGTCCTGGGACGACCATCGTGACGAGGTCGCCGATCTCATGATCGCGACGGTGGACAAATATGCCCCGGGCTTTGCGGCGAGCGTGCTCGGCCGCCAAATCCTCTCGCCGCTCGATCTTGAGCGGCAGTTCGGCCTCTTGGGTGGAGACATCTTCCACGGCGCGCTGACACTGAACCAGCTGTTCTCGGCGCGGCCGATGCTGGGCCATGCCGACTATCGCGGCCCGCTGAAAGGCCTCTACCATTGCGGCTCCGGCGCCCATCCTGGCGGCGGTGTCACCGGCGCTCCAGGCCACAACGCCGCACAGGTGATCTTGAGGGATCACCGCTCGCTGTTCGGAAGCCGTGGATAGGTCTGTGGACGAGCTGTGGATCGCCTGTCGAGGTCTGTGGTTCAGGAAGAGGATGCCTGGGGACGGGCGGGCGGGACAGGCCTGGGGAAAGACAGTGGAGAACTAAGGGGCCATTGCGGGAAAAAGTTCGTGGATAGGCGTCGTATAAGGTGCGGATAACCTGTGGAGACCGCTCGATAGCACATGTCGCAAAACGACCTCGCCCGCCAGGGGGCAATCCCCCTCGCGGGCGCTGGGTCAAAAACAGCCTATGAAGAAAAGTAGCCCCCGCCGGGAAATGGGAGGCGGAAATTACTTCAAAGAGGTGCTAATCGAACCGAATTTCTCGTTCAGGCTGGTGCCCAGGCTGTTCACCACGGTGATGATCGCGAGGGCAATACCGGCTGCGATCAAGCCGTATTCGATCGCAGTTGCACCGGACTCGTCCGACCAGAACTTCTGAACCATGCGCTTCAAGATTTGCCTCCGTTTCCATTTCAAGCTGTGTTGGCGCCGCCAAACATCCGGAAATTTACGGCATACGACCTACGGCCCGGTTAATCTGAGAGCTGCAACTTGTGCTGAAAATTGGGACTAAAAACTGCAAAAATTGAACCCGACGGAGCCTTAGGATGCAGCCCTCCCCTACCCATCGCGCCAGCTTCTCGATCGGCAGCGAGGCCGCGGCCAGGCGTGTCGTCGACCTGCTCACCGAGGTGTTTTTCGAGGCGGATGCGGCGGTCGCTGCTTTCGAGCGGCCCGACGGCCAATGGGACGTCACCCTGCATTTTGCCGCCGCGCCGGACCAAGCATGGCTGCGCGAACTCGTTGCAACTTCAGCAGGAAATGAGATCGCACAGACGCTCGCCTTCGATATCGTCGAAGCCAAGGACTGGGTCAAAGCGAGCCTGGAAGACCTCGTCCCCGTCCCGGCCGGCCGTTTCATCGTGCACGGCAGCCATGACCGCGACCGCTTGGCGGCGAACAAGCTCGCCATCGAGATCGAGGCGGCGCTCGCCTTCGGCACCGGTCACCACGGCACAACGCGCGGATGTTTACTGCTGCTTGACCATGTCCTGAAGAGTTCCCGGCCGCGCAACTTGCTCGACCTCGGTACCGGGACCGGCGTGCTGGCGATCGCAGCCGCGAAGGCGTTGCACCGCGCAGTGCTTGCCTCCGACATCGATCCACCCTCGGTGCGGGTGGCGGCTGAGAATGCCGCGCTGAATGAAGTTAGCAACCATGTCCGGGTGATCCGCGCCACCGGCTTCGCCGCGGCAGATTTCGGCAAATGGGGTCCGTTCGACCTGGTGCTCGCCAACATCCTTGCCAATCCATTGCGGCAATTGGCGGGTCCGATGGCGCGGCATCTCGCAGCCGGCGCCTGCGTCATCCTTTCCGGCCTGTTGACGCATCAGGCCACCGCCGTGATCGCCGCCTACCGCGCGCGCGGCCTCGTGCCGCTGCGGCACCTGCGGATCGAGGGATGGAGCAGTCTATTGCTGCGGAAGATGGGGTGACTGGTCGAAGCTGCCCTAGGTTGGGCCAAACGCAGCGTGTCCACCAACCTCATTCGCGAACGCCCACTACTCCCCCGGCTTCTCGTCCTGGCGCGTCGCGCGCTCGTCCTGCAACGCCCGCCTCGCGCGGCGTTCGGCGAAACGATCGATCATCTGGCTGATGAGGCCGCGCGGCTTCTTCGGTGTCGCCGCAGCCGGCGCGCGGCGCACCGGCGGCGAAATCTTCTCAAACGTGAATGATGGCATCGTGTGTCCCCTCGCCGTTGAGATGAACCACCTGCTCGAATTTCCCTGTTATCCGGACGAAGCGCAACTGCCGCACCCTTTACTCCACTCAATTCGAATGGAACCATTTCAAGCACAGTCCATGCCAGATGCGACGCAAATGCGTCTAGATTGCGGACTGATCCCCATCATCCTAAAGTGATCCACCATGTTCGAAGCGCACTTCCAAACATTCGAGGAGCCCGAGGCCGGCGTCGCATTGGCGGCGCGCCTCGCTGCGCTCCGCGAAGAACTCGCCCGCCGCAAGCTGACAGGGTTCGTCATCCCACGCGCCGACCAGCAGCAGAATGAATATGTGCCGCCGTCGGAAGAGCGGCTCGCCTGGCTGACCGGCTTCACTGGATCGGCTGGATTGGCGGTGGTGCTGACCCAGGAGGCCGCGATTTTCGTCGACGGCCGCTATACGCTCCAGGCCGCCAAGCAGGTCGACGCCAGGGCTTGGGCGGTGGAATCGCTGATCGATCCGCCGCCGGAGAGCTGGGTGTCGGCGCACTTGAAGCCCGGCGAGCGCCTCGGATTTGATCCATGGCTGCACACTTCTTCAGCAGCCGAGCGCCTGTCCGCTGCCTGCGCCAAGGCCGGCGCCGAGCTGGTTGCGGTCGACAACAATCCCGTCGACGCGATCTGGCAGGACCGACCGCAACCTCCCCTCGCGCCGGTGACCGTGCACGGAATGCAACATGCCGGTCTCACTGAAGCCGACAAGCTGACCCAGATCAGAGCCGAGATCGACAAGCTCGGCGTCGACGCGCTGGTGGTGTCGGACAGCCATGCCGTGGCCTGGACCTTCAACATCCGTGGCGCCGACGTTGCGCATACGCCGCTGCCGCTGTCCTACGCGCTGGTGCCGAAGGACGGACGGCCAACGATCTTCATCGACCAGCGCAAGCTCTCCAACAGCACGCGCGACCATCTCGAACAGTCCGCCGACGTCCGTGAGCCCGATGCGATGGCGCCGACGCTGATGGCGCTGGCCAAGAGCGGCGCCGCAATCGCGCTCGACAATGCCACCGCAGCCGACGCGCTCAGCCGGCTGATTGCAGGCGCCGGCGGCAAGCCGGTGCGCGGCAGCGACCCGGTCGCGCTGCTCAAGGCGGTGAAGAACGCAACCGAGATCAAGGGCACGAAGACGGCACATGTGCGCGACGCCGTGGCGCTGGCGCGCTTCCTCGCGTGGATCGATCGCGAGGCACCGAGCGGCAAGCTCACCGAGATCGACGCGGTCGAGGCGCTGGAGACATTCCGCCGCGACACCGGTGCGCTGAAGGACGTCTCGTTCCCGACCATCTCGGGCACTGGCCCGAACGGCGCCATCGTGCACTACCGCGTCACCCGCAAGAGCAACCGCCGGATCACCCCCGGCGACCTGCTGCTGATCGATTCCGGCGCGCAGTATGAAGACGGCACCACCGACGTCACCCGCACGATGGCCGTGGGCGAACCGACGGCGGAGATGCGCGACCGCTTCACCCGCGTCCTGCGCGGCCATATCGCGATTGCGCGCGCGGTCTTTCCCGACGGCACCACGGGCGCGCAGCTCGATACCCTCGCGCGGCAATATCTCTGGGCCGCCGGCGTCGATTTCGAGCATGGCACCGGCCACGGCGTCGGCAGCTATCTCTCGGTGCACGAGGGGCCGGCGCGGATCTCGAAGCTCGGCACCACGCCGCTGAAGCGCGGCATGATCCTGTCCAACGAGCCGGGCTACTACAAGACCGGCGGTTTCGGCATCCGCATCGAGAACCTCGAACTGGTGGTCGCCGCCGACATCAAGGGTGCCGAGAAGCCGATGAATGCATTCGAGACGCTGACGCTGGCGCCGATCGACCGCCGGCTGATCGATGTGGCGATGCTGGCCAAAGACGAGCTCGACTGGCTCAATGCCTACCACGGCCGCGTCCGGGCCGAGGTGCGGCCGGCCCTGGACGAAGCGACGCAGGCCTGGCTCGATCAGGCGACGGCGGAGTTGATGGCGTAATGCGCATGGCGCCGCACGCGCTACGCAACTCTCCTCGCCCCACCGAGCTGTCATGCCCCGCGAAGGCGGGGCATCCAGTACGCCGCGGCTTCTCCGCATAGCACGACTGCCTCTGGAATACTGGATTCCCCGCCTTCGCGGGGAATGACAACTAGAGTGGCGCACGGGCAACGCGCCCAGTCGATCGCGATCACCCTCACCATAACCCTCCCGGAATCCGTATAGCCGCATTCCGAAACGCCGATATACGCCTTGCCCGAGCAAGCTACAGTCCGACTCGCATTTTGAAGAGACGGATACGCATGCATGGCATGATCAGCAAGCCGCCGGGAGCGGCGACCAACCTCGCGACGTCGCGCTTGGTGCTGCTGCTCTTGGTGGTCATGACCGGGATCGCGCCGATCTCGCTCTACATGCTCGTTCCGGCGCTGCCGGTGCTGGCGACCAATTTCGGCAGCGACATCTCGATCGCGCAGATGACAGTATCGCTCTACATGGTCGGCATCGCGCTGTCGCAGCTCATCATGGGGCCGCTCTCGGACAGGTTCGGCCGGCGCCCGGTGCTGCTTGGAGGGCTGGCGCTGATGATCGCGGCGAGCGTCGCCTGCATCTTCGCGCAAGACCTGCCGCAGCTGATCGCCGCCCGTTTCTTCCAGGCGCTCGGCGGCGCCTCCGGCATGGTGATCAGCCGCGCCATCATCCGCGACATCTATGAGCGCGACCGCGTCGCCTCGATGATCAGTCTCGTGGTCGCGGCTCTGATGATCGGACAGATGGTTTCCGCGCTCACCGGCGGCTTAATCGAGACCGCGTTCGGCTGGCGCGCGATCTTCTACGCCATCACGATCGCCGCGATCATCGTCGCCGTCGGCATCGCGGTCGCACTGCCCGAGACGCGCCGCAACCGTGCCGCCGGCAGCGGCTTTCGCGGCGACGTCGGCATCCTGTTCCGCAACCGCGCCTTCGTGGGTTATGTGATGTGCCAGGTGCTGGCCTCGCAGATCATCTTCACCTTCGCCGGCGGCGGCCCCTATATCGTGGTGACGCAGATGGGCCGCAGCAGCGCCGAATACGGCGCATGGTTTGCGACCACGGGTTTCGCTTATCTCGTTGGCAATCTGCTTTGCGTGCGCTTTGCGCCGCGGCACTCGCTGGAGAAGTTGATCTGGTTCGGGCTTGCCCTCCAGCTCTGCGGCAGCCTGCTGAACCTGATATGGAGCTTCGCCGGCTGGAACGAAGCGCCCGGCTGGCTGTTCGGCACCCAGATGATCGTGATGGTCGGCAATGCCTTCGTGATGGCGAATTCGGCCGCCGGCGCCATTAGCATCCGTCCCGAAGCCGCCGGCACCGCCTCGGCGCGATGGGCTTCCTTCAACAGGGTATCGGCGCACTGATGTCGCAATTCGGCGCCTATCTTGGCGGTCACTCCGCCACCACGCTGCCGCTGACCTCCGCGGTCCTCGCGATCTCGCTGCTCTGCGCCTGCATGATGATGTTCGTCGTGCCCCGCCGGGAGATGGTGGTGAGCGAGACCCTCATCGGGCAAGCGGAAGAGGAAGAGAGCGGGATGATGTGAGGGACGGCTCGTCGGCTCGCAACGACGAAGAAAACCTCACTCCCCGATCAGCTTCAGCCACTCGTCCTCGGTCAGCACCTTGACGCCGTGCTTATTGGCTTCGGCGAGCTTCGAGCCTGCGCCCGGACCGGCGACCACGAGATCGGTCTTCTTCGACACCGATCCCGACACCTTTGCACCCAACCGCTCCGCGGTTGCCTTGGCCTCGTCACGCGTCATCTTTTCCAACGAGCCGGTGAACACCACGGTCTTGCCGGCGACGGCCGAATTGCTCTTCGGCTTCTCGGCGTCGACGATCTCGACCTCCTTCGTCAGCCGCTCGACGATGCCGCGATTGTGGCTCTCGCCGAAATAGTCGGCGATGCTCTTGATCACGGTGTCGCCGATCTGGTCGAGCGCGTCCATGTCCGCCATCGCCTCCTCGTCGCCCTTGGCGACCTTGAGGCAGGCCTCGTGAAAGGCGTCCCAGGAGCCGTAGCCGCGTGCGAGTGCCAGCGCCGTGGTCTCACCGACATGGCGCATGCCGAGCGCATAGACGAAGCGCTCCAGCGCGATCTTCCGGCGGCTCTCGATGGCGCCGAACAGATTTCGCACCGACGTCGCGCCGTAACCCTCGATCTCTTCAAGCTTGAGCTTTGAGTTGCGCTTCTCCAGCGTAAAGATGTCGGCAGGCTCCTTCACCCATCCCTGGTCGAAGAAATACTGGAGCTGCTTCTCGCCGAGACCGTCAATGTCGAAGGCGCGGCGGGAGACGAACAGCTTGAGATGCTCGATCTTCTGATAGGGGCAGGCGAACTCGCCGGTGCAGCGGGCGCGCGAGCCCTCCTCGCCGGTCGCCGTCTCCTCACGCACGACGTCGGTGTGCAGCGGACACGGGCACTTCTTCGGGAAGTGAAATTCCTTGGCGGCCTTCGGCCGCTTGTCGAGGACGACGTCGACCACCTGCGGGATGACGTCGCCGGCGCGTTGAATCACGACCGTATCGCCGATGCGGATGTCGCGGCCCTCGCGCAGCACCTCGCCCTTGTTGCCGATGCCCTTAATGTAATCCTCGTTGTGCAGCGAGACGTTCTGCACGATCACGCCCCCGACACCGACCGGCTCGAGCTTGCCGACCGGCGTAAACGAGCCGGTGCGGCCGACCTGGATCTCGATGTCGCGCAGCACGGTCATGGCACGTTCGGCCGGAAATTTGTGCGCGATGCCCCAGCGCGGCGTGCGCGAGACGAAGCCGAGCCGTTCCTGCCAATCGATACGGTCGACCTTATAGACGACGCCGTCGATGTCGTAGTCGAGTTTTGCGCGCTGCTCCTCGATCGAGTGATGGAACGCCAGCAGCTCCTCGACGGAATGACACAGCTTGGTCAGCGGATTGGTCTTGAAGCCGCAACGCTCGAACCAGGCGATCATGCCGCTCTGCGTGCCCTCGGGCATCGCGCTCATCTGGCCCCACGCATAAGCGAAGAAACCGAGCGGACGCGAGGCGGTGATGGTGGGATCCTTCTGCCGCAAGGAGCCTGCGGCCGAGTTGCGCGGATTGGCGAAGATGGTGCCGCCCTCCGCCTTCTGCCGCTCGTTGAGCGCCAGGAACGCCTTTTTGGTCATATAGACCTCGCCGCGCACCTCACAGATATCGGGGACGTTGCGGCCCTTCAGCTTCTGCGGCACGTCTTCGAGCGTGCGGATGTTGGCGGTGACGTCCTCGCCCACCGCACCGTCGCCGCGGGTTGCGGCGGTGACGAGCTCGCCGCCCTCATAACGTAGTGACATCGAGAGGCCGTCGATCTTCGGCTCGGCGGAGAAATTGACCTGATCGTCGTCGAGCTTCAGAAAGCGCACGATGCGGCCGACGAAGTCGCGCACGTCCTCTTCGGCAAAGGCGTTGTCGAGCGACAACATCGGGACGGCATGCCGGACCTTCCTGAAGCGGCCCGACGGCGCCGCGCCGATCTTCTGTGACGGCGATTCCGCGCTGACGAACTCCGGAAAGCGCTTTTCGATGGCGTTGAGGCGCTGGCGCAGCGCGTCATATTCGGCGTCGCTGACGGTGGGCGCGTCCTCTTGATAATAGCGCCTGTCGTGCTCTCCGAGTTCAAGCGCGAGCCGCATATGCTCGACCTTGGCCTGCGCCTGGGTGAGCTCGGCGACGTCGCGAAGCGGCGGTTTGGATCTTGCTGCTCTTGCCATGGTGCTTAAGGTTCTAGCTCGTCGTTCCGGGATGGTCCGAAGGACCAGACCCGGAACCTCGAGATTCCGGGTTCGCACGTCGTGCGCCCGGAATGACAGTGGGAGGGGCTCGTGGCTTATTACGTCTATATTCTAGCAAGCCGACGGGATGGGGCAATCTACGTCGGCATCACCAATGACCTTGTGCGTCGCGTCTATGAGCATCGAGTCAAGGCCGTGCCGGGCTTCACGACCAAGTACAACATCACACGGCTGGTCTGGTTTGAGACTTATGATGATCCAATAGCTGCAATTTCACGCGAGAAAGAACTCAACAAGTGGAAGCGGGCTTGGAAAACTCAGCTGATCGAAGGAGAATCCAAACTGGAATGATCTCTACGAGTCGATCTGCAAATGAGGCGTCATTCCGGGATGGTCCGCAGGACCAGACCCGGAATCTCGAGATTCCGGGTTCGGCTCTTCGAGCCGCCCCGGAATGACGGATAACTAAGCCGTCGCCGACTTGAGCAGCCGTTCCGCGGCCGCCCTGGCTTCGGCCGTGATTTCCGCACCCGCCAGCATCCGCGCGATCTCCTCGCGGCGGTGATCGGCGGCCAGTGCGTTGACGCGGGTGGCGACACGCTTGCCCTTGTCAAGCGCGTCCTTCGATATCAAGAGGTGCTGGTCGGCGCGGGCGGCGACCTGTGGGGCGTGGGTCACGGCCATCACCTGGACCTTGCCGGCAAGCCGCGCCAGACGGCCGCCGATGGCGTCGGCGACCGCACCGCCAACGCCGGTGTCGATTTCGTCGAACACCAGGGTCGGCGCCGAGCCGCGGTCTGACAGCACGACCTTGAGCGCCAGGAGGAAGCGCGAGAGCTCGCCGCCGGAGGCGACCTTCATCAGCGGACCCGGCTTGGTACCCGGATTGGTCTGCACCCAGAACTCGACGCGGTCGAAACCCTGCGGTCCCGGCGCGGCCTCGTCGGTCTCGACCTGAGTCATGAATTTTGCGCGTTCGAGCTTGAGCGGCGCGAGCTCGGCATTGACGGCCTTGTTGAGCTTCTCCGCCGATTTCTGCCGCGCCAGTGACAATTTCTTGGCGGCGGCCGCATAGCGCGCATCGGCCTCGATCGCGGCCTGCTCCAGCTTCTTCAGCCGCGAGGCACCGGCATCGATCAGCGCGACGTCGGCGGCATATTTGGCGGCAAGCGCGGCGAGCCCGTCGACCGGCGTCGAATATTTGCGCGACGCCGCACGCAAAGCAAAGAGCCGCTCCTCGATGCGCTCGAGCTCGGCGGGATCGAAATCGGTTGCCGCCAAGGCGGCCTGAAGGTGCTGGTCGGCTTCCTCCAGCGCGTTGATCGCGGCGTCGATCGCTTTCACCGCGGGCTCGACCAGCGCCGGCGAGTTGACGCCGCGGCGCTCCAGCCGTCGCACCGCGGCGGACAGCGCCGCGACCGGCGAATGATTGCCGCCGACCGCCTCCTGCGCCTCGCGCAAATCGGAGGCGATCTTCTCGCCCTGCATCATGATGGTGCGGCGCGAAGCCAGCGAGGTCTCTTCGCCGTCCTTGGGCGCGAGCTGCTTCAGCTCGTCGGAGGCATGGCGCAGATAATCTGCCTCGCGGGCGGCGCGCTCCATGCCGGCGCGGTGCTCCTCAAGCTCGGTGTTGGCGGTGCGGCGCGCGTCCCATAGCATCTCGACCGCGGCGACGTCCTTTTCGAGGCCGGCGAAAGCGTCGAGCAGGCGACGATGGGTCGCGGCATCGACCAGCGCACGCTCATCGTGCTGGCCGTGGATCTCGACCAGGGCGGCGCCCACCGCCTTCAATGTCTGCACGCTGATCGACTGGTCGTTGATGAAGGCGCGGGTGCGGCCATCGGCGAGCTGCACGCGGCGGAGAATCATCTCGCCGGTGTCATCCAAGCCGTTTTCGGCCAGGATCTTCGTCGCGGGGTGATTTTTGGGGACATCGAACACGGCGGTGACCTGCCCCTGCTCCGCACCATGGCGCACGAGGCCGGCGTCGCCGCGGCCGCCGAGCGCCAGCGCAAAGGCATCGAGCAGGATTGATTTGCCCGCACCGGTCTCGCCGGTCAAAACCGCAAGGCCGGTGGCGAATTCGATATCGAGCCGTTCGATCAGGACGATGTCACGGATCGACAGACGCGCCAGCATGGAACCAAATTTCCTAGCCGAGACCCATCTTCTTGAAGGTCCGGCTGATCCAAGACCCCTGATTCTCGCTCGGTTCGAGACCGCCGGATTTTACAAGATTATAGGCGTCCTTGTACCAGCGGCTATCAGGAAAATTGTGCCCGAGCACGGCCGCCGCGGTCTGCGCCTCGCCGACGATGCCGATCGCCATATAGGCCTCGGTGAGCCGGAACAACGCCTCCTCGACGTGGCGGGTGGTCTGGTACTGTGTGACGACGGTCTTGTAGCGGTTGATCGCGGCCGTGTAGTCGCGCTTCTGCGCGTAATAGCGGCCGACATTCATTTCCTTGCCGGCGAGCTGGTCGCGCGCGCCCTCGATCTTGGCCTTGGCCGAGGTAGCGTATTCCGAGTTCGGATATTTGCGCACCACCTCTTCGAGCGCGGCAATGGCCTTCTCGGTGCGGGCCTGGTCGCGGCTGATGTCCGGGATCTGGTCGTAATGCGAGGCGGCGATCAGGTATTGTGCATAGGCCGCGTCCGGGCTGCCGGGATGCAGCGTGACATAGCGGGTGGCGGCGCCGATGCAGCCGTCATAGTCGCCGCCCTGGTAGGACGCGTAGGCCGACATCAGCAGCGATTTGCGGGCCCACTCGGAATAAGGATGCTGGCGGTCGACCTCTTCGAACTTCTTGGTCGCCGCCTTCATGTCCTTCTTCTCGTTCATGAGGTACAGGCCCTCATTGTAGATCTTGTCGGCGGGCTCCTCGACGAAGGTGTCGTCCTTGGCGGTGAACTTGTCCCAGAGTGCGCCGGTGCCGCAGCCGGCCAGCGGCAGCGCGAGCAGGATGAAGGTGACGGCGTGAAGCAGGCCGTTGGCTCGAGACGAGACCGGGAGATATCCGCGCGTCATACGCTGTGCCGACATGAGTTTTGCCTTGACGCCCTGTGATGCGGTGCCCGCCAGCCCATGACCCCGTCATGGGCGCGAAATGTGACCGTGGTGCCTGCCATACGACCACGCCGATCTATCCGAAAAACGATCGTTACCAACCGGATAGGCAGGCATTTCGCCCGGATTAAGGCGAACGTGCCGCAATGCTAGTCGATCATGGTTACCAGGAATTTCCCGGGGTCGGTCCCAAGCCGTGGCTGCAACAACAGGTCTGTCAGGACACGTCCGGCCCGTAGGCCGCGGCGATCCGGCCGCCGACGATACCGCGACCAACTTCGCCCTGCGGACGCGTGGTGCGGCGGGCCGCTTCGCCTTCGACCACCCGCCAGGCGGTACGGTCGGCCAGCAGCGCGGTCAGGACGGCATGGTTGAGCTTGTGGCCGCCACGCACCGAGCGGTAGGCGCCAAGCAGCGGCAGCCCCGCCAGCGCGAGGTCGCCAATCACATCCAGCACCTTGTGGCGGGCACATTCGTCGGCATAGCGCAGGCCCTCAGTATTGAGCAGCCGCTCGTCGTCGAACACGACGGTATTGTCGAAGGAGGCGCCGAGGGCATAACCCGCGCTCCAGAGCCGCGCGACATCGCCCATCAGCCCGAAAGTCCGGGCCCGGCCGACTTCGCGGCGGAAACGTTCGGGGCTGAGGTCGAAGGCGTAGTTCTGCTGGCCGATGACGGGGTTGGTGAAGTCGATCTCGACCTCGGCGCGGAACCCGTTGGCGTGGGGCCTGATCTCGCCGAAGGAGTCGCCGATCTTGACCGAGATCGGCTTCAAAACCTGAATGAAGCGGCGCTGGGCCGATTGGGTGACGATGCTGGCCTGGTCGATCGCGGCAATGAAGGCGGCGGCGCTGCCGTCCATGATCGGCACTTCGGGCCCGTCGATCTCGATCATGGCATTGTCGACGCCCATGCCGCGCAGTGCAGCAAGCACATGCTCGGCGGTGGAGACCAGCGGGCCGTCGCGATCACCGAGGACGGTAGCGAAGTCGGTCGCGATCACCTGCTCGGCGGTCGCTTGAACTTCGCGGTCACTTCCCTCGAGCCCGGTGCGGACAAAAACAAAGCCCGCGTCGACAGGCGCAGGCCCAAGCGTGAGAGTGACGGGAAGACCGGAATGAACGCCCACGCCTGCCACCGAGGCTTGCGCACGAAGCGTTGTTTGCCGGCTAAATTTCATCAGGAACCCGCCCCACTACGACCACCGCGACTTATACGAGACCCGCCCGGCCGGCCAGTGCCGACGTCCCGCGAATCCGTATCCCCAAGTCACGGGCAAACCATAGTCACTGCCCCAAACAGCGCCAACTCACGCTTTTTTACCGATTGTTACCCCAAACCCGCCGTATTCGCGCCAAGGCTTAACCAAATTGCAGCGAGGTCGGGGGCCGTCATCGGCAGTTTCACTGAACCACCAACTGCGTAATTAATGATTTGAAATCAGTTGCTTAGCCGCGCAATCCGGGCATGGACGGGACAAAAGAAAAGGTCCCGGCAAGCGTGTTGCCCGGACCTTTTTTCGTCTCGCTTAGTGTAACAATCCTCAGGTCGCCTGCCGCCGCAGGAAGGCTGGGATATCAAGATGGTCGTCTCCCTGTGGCGCCGGCGCAACAGGCGCGGGACGACCGTGCATGTCCAAGCCCTGCGGCGCCGGACGGCGGGCATACTCAGATACCGGCTCGCTCGCCGCGATCTGCTGCGCGACGGTCTTCTGCGGTCGGCGCTCGGGCAGCGGTGGCATCGCGGGACCAGCGGTGCGGGCGGCGATCGGCGCCTCGCTCTCCTCGTCGCGACGGCCGAGGCCGACATTGGCGAGACGCTGGAGCAGCGACAGACGGGTCTTCTGGGGGGTCTCTTCCTCGACCTCGCCGCGGGCCTGGCGAATCTCGGCCTGAGCCGGCATCGGCAGTTCCTCAAGGCGCGGCATCCGCGGCGCACGAACCGGCGGGCGCTCGGCCTGTGGCGGGATGAAGTTTTCGGGCGTCATCGGCTCCTGCATCGCGATCGGGGCCTGCTCCGGCTCCGGGAACAGGGTCGGCTTCTGCGCGATCGGGCGCACGGTGACATCACCGTAGGTCTGCACCGGCGCGGGCGCCTGCGGGACGTCCGCGACGGCGGCGGCGATGGCGGCGAGCGCAGCGCGCTCGACGTTCTGACGGGGCGCGGCACCGGCCGGAGCAGCCGCCGGGGCCTGCGCGTCGAGCTTCTGGGCGCGTTCGGCCAGACGCTGATTGTCGGCACGGAGCCGCGCGGTCAAGTCGGCAAGACGGCTCTCGGCAGCGACGGCCGGAGCAGCGGCGGCCTGCTGTGCCTGCGGAGCCGGGTTCGCGACAGGAGCGGAGGTCGCCTGGCTGTTGCGGGCGATCGCGGCCTGCTCGATGCCGGTGGCAACGACCGAGACGCGGATCAGACCATCGAGCGCTTCGTCGAAAGTCGCGCCGACGATGATGTTGGCGTCCTGGTCGACCTCCTCGCGGATGCGGGTCGCGGCCTCGTCGACCTCGAACAGAGTGAGATCCTTGCCACCGGTGATGGAGATGAGGAGGCCCTTGGCGCCCTTCATCGAGCTATCGTCGATCAGCGGATTGGCGATCGCAGCTTCTGCGGCAGTCAGCGCGCGCTTGTCGCCCGATGCCTCGCCGGTGCCCATCATCGCCTTGCCCATCTCGCGCATGACGGCGCGGACGTCGGCGAAGTCGAGATTGATCAGGCCTTCCTTGACCATCAGGTCGGTGATGCAGGCAACGCCGGAATAGAGCACCTGATCGGCCATCGCGAAGGCGTCGGCGAAGGTGGTCTTCTCGTTGGCGACCCGGAACAGGTTCTGGTTCGGGATGATCAGGAGCGTGTCCACGACCTTGTGCAGCTCGTTAATGCCCGCCTCGGCGGTGCGCATGCGGCGGCCGCCCTCGAAGTGGAACGGCTTGGTCACGACGCCGACGGTGAGAATGCCCATGTCGCGCGCGGTCTTGGCGATCACGGGTGCAGCGCCGGTCCCGGTGCCGCCGCCCATGCCGGCAGTGACGAACACCATGTTGGCGCCCGAGAGATGGTCGCGCAGTTCGTCGATCACCTCTTCCGCCGCCGCGGCGCCGACGTTTGGCTGCGAGCCGGCGCCGAGGCCTTGGGTGACCGCCGTGCCCATCTGCACGATGCGCTGCGCTTTCGACATCGTCAGCGCCTGCGCGTCGGTGTTGGCGACCACGAAGTCGACGCCCTGGAGGCCCGCCGTGATCATGTTGTTGACGGCATTGCCGCCGGCGCCGCCGACGCCGAACACGGTGATCCGGGGCTTCAGTTCGTGAATATCAGGAACATTGATGCTGATGGTCATGGTTGCTGCCTCTCGATCACGCGCGCGTGGGTTCGCCCCGGCCGGCGGCCGCGGGAGTTGGTGAAAATCGACAATTGCGGAAAGCAGTCATCAGAAGCCCTCGCGTAGCCATCGTCCGACCTTTCCGAAGTATCCGCCGGTCCCTGTCTTGACCTGCTGCCGCGTATGCCGCGGTTCGACATGTTCGAGGTGAACATATTGCGGGTAGACGAGAAGTCCGGCCGGCACCGCGAACGCGGCGTTCTTCGCCTCGTTGGGCAGCCGGCCGAAGCCGAGCGGACGTCCGACCCGCACGGGCCGGCCGAGAATTTGGGTGCCGAGCTCGACGAGGCCGGTCAGTTGCGAGGCGCCGCCGGAGAGCACGACGCGGCCGTTGGGCTCTGAGGCGAAAGGCGAATCCTTCAGCTTGTCCCGAACCATTTCGAAGACTTCCTCGGCCCGGTGCTTGACGATGTTGGCGATCGTGGCGCGGGAGACGATCTGCGGCAGATCCTGCTCGTCACCGGCTGTCGGCACAGACATCAGCTCACGGGAGTCCGATCCGCCGGTGATAACGGTCCCGTATAACGTCTTGATTCGCTCGGCATCGGCAATGGTCGCGGAGAGTCCGCGCGCGAGATCCATCGTGATGTGTTGCCCGCCGACCGCAAAACCGGCCGCATGCACGAAACGGCCGCCGGAATAGACCGCGATCGTGGTGGTGCCTGCGCCCATCTCGACCACGGCAGCGCCGAGATCGGCCTCGTCATCGGTCAGCACCGACAGGCCGGCGACGTAGGGGCTTGCCGCCATGGCTTCGACATTGATGTGGCAGCGCTCCACCGCCAGCATCAGGTTCCGCGCCACGGTGGCGTCGCAGGTGACGACATTCATGTCGACGCCGAACTGGTGCGCGACCATGCCACGGGGATCGCGGATGCCCTTGACGCCGTCGAGGGTGTAGCCGACCGGGAGCGCGTGCAGCACGGTGCGGCCTTCGCCGGTGGCATGGCGCATGCCGGTCGAGGTGACGCGGCTGACATCGGCCGGGGTCACAGCGCCGCCTCGGATGTCGGCGGCAGCCTCGACCAATTGGCCGGAGAGCCGGCCGCCGGAGACCGACAGCAGCACGGACTCGACCCGCACCTTGGCCATCGTCTCCGCGAGCCCGACGGCCTGTCGCACCGCCTGCTCGCATTCGCTAAGGTCGATCACTGCGCCGGCCTTCATGCCGCGCGACTGGATCTGGCTGTAGCCGATCAATTCCACGGCGTGGGTGCGGCCGCGCAACGCCTCGCTCGGCGGCGACGGCTTCAGCCGCGCGATCATGCAGGCGATCTTGCTGGTGCCGATATCGAGGCAGGCGACGATGCCGCCGCGTTTGTGCGGCATCGGGCGTGTCTTCGGCGTCTGGGTGCGATCGAGACCGGTCATGCGGAATCCCCGGCCTTCTTTTTCTTCTTGTCCTTGAACTGCTCCTCGCGCGCCTTGGCGGCGTCGTCGGACAGCTGCACCACCAGACGATCGGGCAGGCGCATGTCGACCGCGACGATGTCGCGGGAGAACAGCCTGTCCTCCTTGTCGAGCTTGGACAGCATCGCGAGCGCGTTGCCGACGTCCTGCTCGGGCAGGCGGATGTCGAGACCGTCCTTGAGCCTCAGATTCCAGCGCCGCTCGCCGACATAGATCGCGGCTTTCGTCACCGAATTGACCTGCGGATAACGCGCGAGCAGGGCCAGGAAATCGCGAGCCTGCGCCTCGGCGCCCTTGCCGACCACGAGCGGCAGCGACAGGAAGCGGCGCGAGACATAGGGTTCGAGCACCGCACCGTCATCGGCGATTACGGAGAGCCGGCCGGCCTCCTGCCACAGTGCGAACGGCTTACGTTCGGTGAGCTCGATCATGAGCTGGCCCGGATAGAGCTTCAGCACGGTTGCGTCCGCAATCCAGGGATTGGCCTTGAGCTTGTCGCGCACCGCCTCGGCGTCGAGGAACAGCAGCGAGGAGCGACCACTGACGCCGCCAATCGCGAGGATCTCGTCCTGGGTCAGCTGCTTGCGGCCGTTGATCACGACGGAGGTGATGCGGAAACCGGCGGAATTGGCCAGCGCGTTGCGGGCATCGTTCACCGCGGTGATGAAATCCTGGAGATGGCCGCCCTTGACGATGCCGAAGCCGCAGCTTCCGATCAGGAGCAGCACGGTCATGCTGATCCCGACCCGGCGCGGCAGATAGCGCTCGACGAGCGCGACCACGCGCGGCGGCGGCTCACGCTCGACGACGGCCTTCACCCTCGCCTTGGTCTTGATCTTGTCCTTGGCGGCGGCGCGCGCCTCGGCGTGCTTGTCCTGCACCCACTCGCGCAGAAGCACGACCGCTCCGACAGCGGCCGCCTTCAGGTCAGCTTGGGGCCTCAGCGATCTCAGAAGCGACCGGGTGAGGCTTCCTGCACCATCCATTGCACGAGCTCAACAGTTTGCCCGCGACATCGCGCGGATCCTGGCGAACATGACGTCTTGGGCCTGCCGGGCCGGGGGGCTGGTCTTCAGAAGAAAACCTCTCCCTTCAAAGCGTTCGCTGGAGGTGACATCACCCGCAACAGCTCACGCGCCGGCAGCCAAAGCGCCATATGCGCCGCCAGCGTTAACCTTCGGACCTCCTGGTAAACAAAAGGTAAAATTCGTTAACGCGGGATGCTTTTTGCCTCGCGATGTGAGGCATTTATGCCGCGATGTCCGGCATTTCGCCGGCTTTCGGCCGCAAATCGGGTCGTTTCGGCGGTTCGGCCGTTAACCAGTCCTAATTATTTCCGGGCCCGCCGCTCGGCGAGCTCGATCAGGCCACGCAGGAAGTCGACGAATGCGATGCCCTCGGCCTTCAACGCCTTGGGGTAGAGCGAAGAGTTCGTCAGCCCGGGGAGCGTGTTGGTTTCGAGATAGACGAGGCCCCTGTCCGAGACGATGAAGTCCGAGCGGGAATAGCCATCGCAGGACATCGCCCGATGCGCCAGCATCGCCTGCTCCCTTAGCGCGGCGGTGATCTCGGGTGCAAAACGGCCCGGGCAGATCTCCTGGGTCGACTTCAAAAGATATTTCGCGGCGTAGTCGAAATTGCCCTCGCCCGGAATGATCTCGATCGGCGGCAGCGCGATGATCGAGCCATCGGTGCGCTCCAGCACGCCACAGGTCGCCTCGATGCCGGCGACGTAGGGCTCGATGACGTACTCTTCGTGCTTCGCCGCGTTGCGGACGGCGACGAGATCCTGCTTGGCGTTGACGAAGATCAGGCCGTAGCTCGATCCGTCGCGCGCCGGCTTTGCGATCAGCCGGCCGTATTCGGCGAAAGCCTCGTCGATGTCGTCGAGCGCAACGTTGGCCGGCGGCGTCACGCCGCCGAGCGCAGCAAACCGCTTGGCCGCGATCTTGTCGAAAGCGAGATGCGAGGAGGCCGAACCCGATCCGGTGAAGGCCACGCCGCGCGCCTCGCACATCAGCTGCAATTCGCCGTTCTCGGCACGCCCGCCATGCAAGCCGAGCACCAGCACCCGGCCTTCCGCCTTGGCCTGGTCGAGCGCCTGCGCCAGCGGAATGCCGCGCGTACCGGGCTTGAACTCGTCCTCGAACGGACGGGCATGTTCGAGCAACTGCTTCGACTGCACGACATGCACCTTGTCCTCGACGTCCCACCACCACAGATCGGCCTCGGGCAGCGCCTGGTGCAGCGCCTGGGCCGAGGCGACCGAAACCAGACGTTCGCGGTTGGAGCCGCCGAAGAGGATGGTGATGCGCATGGTGTCTCGTCGCCTCTGATTTTTGTCATTCCGGGGCGCGCAAAGCGCGAACCCGGAATCTCGAGGTTCCGGGTTCGACCGCTGCGCACCGCCCCGGAACGACAATTATACGGAAACCCCGATCCGCTTGATTTCCCAGTGTAGCTCAATTCCGGAATTCGCCTTCACGCGTTCGCGCACGGCCTCGCCCAGAGTCTCGATATCATGCGCGGTGGCCTCGCCGGTGTTGATCAGGAAATTGCAGTGCATCTCCGAGACCTGCGCTCCGCCGACGCGCAAGCCCCGGCACCCGGCCGCGTCGATCAGCTTCCAGGCGGAATGGCCGGGCGGATTCTGGAAGGTCGAGCCGCCGGTCTTCTCGCGGATCGGCTGCGCGGTCTCGCGATGGCTCTGCACTTCCGCCATGCGCGCGCGGATCGCATCGGTATCCCTGATCTCGCCGCCAAATCGCGCGGAGGTGAAGATGATGGATGGATCGACGCCGCTGTTGCGGTAGGCGAATTTCATCTCGGCATTGGAGAAGACATGCTTCGTGCCGTCGCGGCCGACGCCTCGCGCCTCGATCAGCACGTCCTTGGTCTCGCCGCCATTGGCTCCCGCATTCATGCGCAGCGCGCCGCCGATGGTGCCGGGAATGCCGAAATAGAATTCGAGGCCGCCGATATTGGCGGCGGCCGCAACTTCCGCCACGCGCTTGTCGAGTGCCGCCGCACCCGCGGTGACGACATCGCCGCTCGCGCTCGTCTCGCCGAAGGCCCGCGGTGCAAGACGAATCACTACGCCCGCAATACCGCCATCGCGCACAATAAGATTGGAGCCGACGCCGACGACATAGACCGGGATGTCGGTAGCGAGATGCGCAAGAAAGTAAGCGAGGTCGTCTTCATCCGCCGGCGTGAACAGCACCTGCGCAGGACCGCCGACGCGAAACCAGGTGAGTTCGGCCAGCGACTGGTTGGCGAGCAGCCGACCGCGCAGTTGCGGCATCGTGGCTTTGAGTGAGGGCGTGATGTCGGGAAATTCCACCGCCCTACCCCAGCGCCTTCAACTCATCCGGCAAGGAATATGCCCATTGTGTGATGTTGCCGGCGCCAAGGCACACGACGAGATCGCCTGACTTCGCCAATGCCTTGACGATGCCCGCGAGTTCCGACGCCGCCGGCAGCGGAATCGCCTCGCGGTGACCGTGGGCGCGCAGGCCCTCGACGAAATGGTCGCGATCGATGCCTTCGATCGGCGCTTCGCCGGCGGCATAGACGTCGGCGACGATCACCGCATCCGCATCGTTGAAGCAGGTGCAGAATTCCTCGAACAACGATTGCAGGCGGGTGTAGCGATGCGGCTGCACCACGGCGATCACCTTGCCGGTGTAGGAATCGCGCGCCGCTTTCAGCACGGCGGCGATCTCGACCGGGTGATGGCCGTAATCGTCGATGACGGTGACGCCGTTCCACTCGCCGGTCTTGGTGAAGCGCCGCTTAACGCCGCCAAAGCCTGCGATGGCGCTGCGGATCTTGTCGTCGGGAACACCGAGCGTGTGCGCGACCGCAATTGCCGCCGTCGCATTCGAGGCGTTGTGCCGGCCCGGCATCGGCAGCGCGAGGTCGGCGGTCTCGTGCACAGCCCCGCTCTTGCGGTCGCGGATCACGACCTTGAATTTCGAGCCGCCGCCGCCCGCCGTGAGGTCGACCAGCCGCACGTCGGCTTGCGGATTCTCGCCGTAAGTGATGATGCGACGATCCTCGATCCTGCCGACGAGGCTCTGCACCACGGGATGATCGATGCACATCACGGCAAAGCCATAAAACGGCAGGTTCTCGACGAAATGACGGAACGCATCCTGCACGGCATCGAAGGTCTTGAAGTGATCGAGATGCTCGGGGTCGACATTGGTGACGATGGCGACATCGGTCGGCAGCTTCAGGAACGTGCCGTCGCTCTCGTCGGCTTCGACCACCATCCAGTCGCCGGCACCAAGACGTGCGTTGGATCCGTAAGCATTGATGATGCCGCCGTTGATCACGGTGGGATCGAGCCCGCCGGCATCGAGCAGCGCTGCCACCATCGTGGTCGTCGTGGTCTTGCCGTGGGTGCCCGCAATCGCGACGCAGCTCTTCAGCCGCATCAGCTCGGCCAGCATCTCGGCGCGACGCACCACGGGAATGCGTCGCCCGCGCGCCGCCATCAGCTCCGGATTGTCGCGCTTGATCGCGGTGGAGACCACAACGACCTCTGCGCCGTCGACGTTCTCGGCCTTGTGGCCGACCGAGACTTTCGCGCCCTTCTTGCGCAGACGGTCGAGATTGTAATTGTCGGCGGCGTCGGAGCCCTGCACGGCATAGCCGAGATTGACCAGCACCTCGGCGATGCCGCTCATGCCGATCCCGCCGATCCCGACGAAGTGGATGGGTCCAATCTCGCGCGGCAGTCTCATGCTCTGTTCCCTGACCTCGCCGCCCGCGAAGGCGGCATCTGGCGAAGGTCACGGCCAAATCAGCCGCGCGCCTTTCCTACTGGATGCCCCGCTTTAGAAGGCGATGACAAGGGCTTTTTCGCGTCAGATTCCCGCGACTTTGACCACCAGATCGGCGAGCCGCTCAGCCGCATCGAGCCGGCCCGCGCTGCGGGCCGCTTCAGCCATGGCAGCAAGACGCCCGGGCTCGGCGGCGAAGGCGGAGATTTCGGCGGCAAGGCGATCCGAGCTGAACTCGGTCTGCGGGATGCGGATGGCGCCATCGACCTTCACCAGCACGCCGGCATTGGCGAACTGGTCCTGGTCGATCGAGCCGGGGAGCGGCACCAGGATCGAGGGCCGCCCGATCGCGGCAAGCTCGGCGACCGTACCCGCGCCGGAACGCGACACCACCAGATGGTTGGAGGCGAGCCGTGCCGGCAGATCCGTAAAGAAGGGTGCGAGCTCGGCCTTGATCCTGAGCTTATCGTAAACCGCGCGCACGCGATTCATGTCCTCTTCGCGCACCTGCTGGGTGAGGACGAGGCGGCTCCACAGCGCAGGCTCGAGCCGCTCGATCGCGCCCGGCACGATGTCGGCCATGATGCGCGCGCCCTGGCTGCCGCCGACGACGAGCAGGCGCAGCGGGCCGCTCACTTCAGGCGCGACATATTTCACCGCGGCGGCCGCGAGGATCGCGGGCCGCATCGGCGTGCCGACCGTCGTGGTCTTGCCCGATAGCGCCGGATCGCGGTCGAGCACGCCGGGCAAGGACGTCGCGATGGCGCGGACGCGGCTCGACAGGAACCGGTTTGCGCGGCCGAGCACAGCGTTGGCGTCGTGGATGATGCCGGGCACGCCGGCGAATTTTGCCGCGACCAGCGGCGGCAGCGTCGGATAGCCGCCGAAGCCGACGATGGCGACGGGCTTCAATCGCTTGATCAGAGTGTAGGCGAAAAGCGTGCCGGCGGCGAGCGTGAGGCCGGCATAGGCAAGCTGGAACGGATTGCGGCCGCGCGCAGTCTCGCTGCTGACCACATCGATCATGTCCTTGCTGAAGAGGCCGCTATAGCGCAGTGCGCGCTCGTCAGTGACGAGGCGGACGCGAAAGCCGCGCCGGATCAATTCGACGCCGAGCGCCTCGGCCGGGAACAGATGGCCGCCGGTGCCGCCCGCGGCGAGAAGAATCAGGGGGGACGTGTCCATAAATGCCCTTTTACAAGTCCTCCGCTGTCATTGCGAGCGCAGTCGGCCGGACGACCAGCTCCTCATCCTGAGGAGCGCGGAACGCGCGTCTCGAAGGATGAAGGCCCGACCAGTGGCCGCGCCCTTCGAGACGCTGCGCGAAGCGCGGCTCCTCGGGTGAGGATCACGCGTAGCTGCGCATGGCCTCGGCGTGGCCGCTTGCCTCAACCTCGGTGCGCGGACGCAGCCGCGTCAGCGCCAGCATCATGCCGACTCCATAGGCCAGCGACACGATCGAGGAGCCGCCATAGGAGATAAACGGCAGCGTCATGCCCTTGGCGGGGATGAGCTGCAGGTTCACGGACATGTTGATCGCCGCCTGCACGCCGAACAGGATGGCAAGGCCAGAGGCCGCAAAGCGCGAAAACATGTCCTCATTGGCATAGGCGCGCGACAGCGTGCGAATGACGACGAAGGCGAACAGCGCCAGCATGGCCAGGCACAGAATGATGCCGAACTCTTCGGCGGCGACCGCGAACACGAAATCGGTATGGCTGTCCGGCAGGCTGCGTTTCGCAATGCCCTCGCCCGGTCCGAGCCCGAACCAGCCACCATTGTAGAAGGCTTCCATGGCAGTATCGACCTGGAAGGTGTCGCCGGAGGCCGGGTTCATGAAGCGCCTGATGCGACCCGCTACATGGGGAACAAAAAGGTAGGCGCTGAACAGGCCGGCCGCGCCCAGGCCTGCAAGCCCGAACACCCAGACCATGCGCATGCCGGCGATGAAGAACAGCGAGCCCCACACCATCAGGATCAGCATGGTCTGGCCGAAATCCGGCTCCATCACCAGCAGCGCGACCAGCATCAAGAGCAGCACCAGCGCCATCGAGGTCGCCGGCATCTCCGGCCGCCTGGTCGATTCCGCGAACAGCCAGGCGGCGATGACGACGAACGACGGCTTTGCGATCTCGGAGGCCTGGATGTTGACGCCGAGCAGCGTGATCCAGCGCCGCGAGCCCTTCACCTCCGGGCCGATAGCCAGCGTGAGCACGATCAGGATGATGCTCGCTGCGAAGATGATCAGGGCCGAGCGGCGGATCGCCCGCGGCGAGAGGAAGGAGACGCCGACCAGCACCAGGCAGGACGGCGCCAGGAACAACACATGGCGGCCGAAGAAATGGAAGGGATCGAGGCCGATGCGAGTCGCAACCGGCGGACTCGCCGCCAGCGACAGGATCACCCCGGTCAGCATCAGCGCCAGGATGGCCCCCATCAGCGGCTTGTCGACGGTCCACCACCACTCGGAAAAGGGGGTGCGTTCTTCACGGGAGAGCATGGGCGGCCGCTTTCGGACAGAGGTCCGTCCATTGGTCGCCGAGGTTGGTTACCGGGGGGTTAAGGAAACGGGGATGTTTGGAGATGATCCCCACTGCCGCCACACAACTCACTGTCATGCCCGGCTTGCCGTCTTCGAAGCGTTAGCGAAGACGGCAAGCCGGGCGACAACAACGGAGTTGCGGGAGGAGAACGCCCTACATCACCGGCCTCACGCCCGGCAGCGCCTGCACCAGCTCGCGGAACTTGGTGCCGCGGATCTCGAAATTGCGGTACTGGTCGAAGGAAGCGCAGGCGGGCGACAGCAGCACGACCGCGTCGGTGAGCCCTGAGGCTTCCGCATCGCGCGCGGCATGCTCGACCGCGACGTCCAGCGTCTGGCTGATCTCGTGCGCAACCTCGCGGCCCAGCGTGCCGGAGAATTCCTGCGCGGCGTCGCCGATCAAATAGGCCTTGCGAAT
Organism: Bradyrhizobium sp. 147; assembly: GCF_023073935.1. NCBI lineage: Bacteria > Pseudomonadati > Pseudomonadota > Alphaproteobacteria > Hyphomicrobiales > Nitrobacteraceae > Bradyrhizobium > Bradyrhizobium sp. 147. The sequence continues at coordinate 182,325 of NZ_JADPKL010000097.1, forward strand.
ACGCGGGAAGAAGGAGGTCAGGCCGGTGATGCCACCCGCCTTCGGCTTGCCGCCGGCGATCCAGAAGATGTCGGCGAAGGACGACAACGCATGCGCGGTGGCGTCGGCGTTGGTTCCTTTGGAGTCGTTGACGAACAGCACGTTACCGCGGCGGCCGACCTGCTCCATGCGATGCGCAAGGCCGGGAAAGCTGCGCAGGCCGTTCTGGAGCACATCAAGATTGATGCCCATCGCGAGCGCGGCGGCCGCGGCGCAGGCCGCGTTCTGCGCATTGTGCTGGCCACGCAGCGCCCCGATACCGCCGAGCGCAGCGACTTCGCTGCGGGCGCCACCCGAGGTGCGCACGATATTCCCGTGCTCGACATGGATGCCGCTCGCCAGCGGGTTCTTGACGGAGATGCGCACCACGTTCTTGCCGGCGCGGTCGAGCCGGTCGGCGATGTCGCGGCAAAAACCATCGTCGACGCCGACGATCGCGGTGCCGCCCGCCTGCACACCGGCGACGAGACGCTCCTTCACCGCTGCGTAATGCGCAATCGTGCCGTGCCGGTCGATGTGGTCCTCGCTGACATTGAGCAGGATGCCGACGGAAGGATCGAGCGAGGGTGTGAGGTCGATCTGGTAGGACGACATCTCGACGACGTGGACGCGGCCCATGCGCGGCGGCTCCAGCGACAGGATCGCGGTGCCGATATTGCCGCCCATCTGAGTGTCGTAGCCGGCCACTTTCGTCAGGTGCGCGATCAGCGCCGTCGTGGTCGACTTGCCATTGGTGCCGGTGATGGCGACGAACGGGGCATCCGGCGCGTGGCGGCGCCGCTCGCGGCAGAACAGCTCGATGTCGCCGATCACCTCAATGCCGGCCTCGCGCGCCTTCAAGACGCTCCAATGCGGCACCGGATGGGTCAGCGGCACGCCGGGCGCGAGCACCAATGCGGCAAAACTCGCCCACGAGATGTTGCGCAAATCCGCGGTAACGAAACCGGCTTGCGCCGCCTTGGCGATGTTCTCGGCATTGTCGTCGGCGGCGATCACCTCGGCGCCACCGGCTTTCAACGCATGGCAGGAGGCGAGCCCCGAACCGCCGAGGCCGAAAACAGCGACAGTCTTGCCGGCAAAGGACGTGACCGGAATCATCGATCGATCACCGCAGCTTCAGCGTCGACAGGCCGGCGAGCGCCAGCATCACCGAGATGATCCAGAAGCGGATCACGATCTGCGGCTCGGTCCAGCCGAGCTGCTCGAAATGGTGATGGATCGGCGCCATCCTGAAGATGCGTTTTCCCGTGAGCTTGAACGAGACCACCTGCACGATGACGGAGACCGCCTCCAGCACGAACAGGCCACCGATCACCGCGAGCACGATCTCGTGCTTCACCGCCACCGCGATGGCGCCGAGCATGCCGCCGAGCGCGAGCGAGCCGGTGTCGCCCATGAAGATCGAGGCCGGCGGTGCGTTGAACCAGAGGAAGCCGAGACCGGCGCCCAGCAATGCGCCGCAGAGCACCGCGAGCTCGCCGGTTCCGGCGACATATTTGATCTGGAGATATTCGGCGAACACGGCGTTGCCGGCGAGATAGGCGATCATCGCAAAGCTCGCGGTCGCGATCATCACCGGCACGATGGCAAGCCCGTCGAGGCCGTCGGTGAGGTTCACGGCATTGCCGGCACCGACAATGACGAAGGCGCCGAACACGACGAAGAACCAGCCGAAATGCAGCACGGTGTCTTTCAGGAACGGAATCGTCAGCGCGGTCGACGCCGGATCGCGGTTGAGCCGCACCAGCGCGTAGCAGGCGACCAGCGCGATCACGGCCTCGATCAATAGGCGAAGCTTGCTGCCGAACCCGCTCGTGGTCTGCTTGGTCACCTTGAGGTAATCGTCATAGAAACCGACGAAGCCGAAGCCGAGCGTCACCGCCAGCACGATCCAGACGTAGGGATTGAGCGGATTGGCCCATAGTACCGTGCCGACCGTGAGGCCGGACAGGATCATCAGCCCGCCCATGGTCGGCGTGCCCTTCTTGGCGAGGTGCGATTGCGGACCGTCGCTGCGGATCGGCTGGCCCTTACCCTGACGGATGCGCAAATGATCGATGATCCAGGGACCGAACAGGAACACGAACAGCGCGCCCGTGACGATGGCGCCGCCGGTGCGGAAGGTGATGTAGCGGAAGACGTTCAGGAAGGTGCGGAACGCACCGAATCCCGGAAATGTGTTGGAGAGCTCGATCAGCCAGTAAAACATTCAGACGGTCCTATGACGCCTTTGCACACGCGGCCTTGGCTTTGTTGTTGGCCTCAACGTGCTCACGCGCATTCGCTGGTTTTCATCATCGGATCGGTCGCGACCTCAGGGAAACGCACGGTTTTGCGCCGCAAAGGGCGGGATTCGGGAGCAGCGCCTTCCAAGCAGTTTACGCCTTTGCCTGCAAGGCAGCCACCAGGCCCGGCACAAACTTGTTGACCCAGAACATCTTCTTGCTGCCCTTGACAACCACGACGTCGCCTGCCTTCAGCAAGCTCGCAACCGCGTCCGGCTTCAGCGTGGCGGGATCGTCGTGCCAGCCGAGGCCCTTGCCTGATGGCAGCACGTCGAAGAGGTGGCGCATCAAGGGGCCGACACAATAGACGCCATCGATGCCTTCGAGATACTTGGCGAGGCCGGTGTGGTAGGTTGGCGCGTCAGCGCCCAGCTCCAGCATGTCGCCGAGCACCGCAATGCGACGGCCGCCGGTCGCGTTGCGCGCCTGCAAGCTTTGCAGCGCAGCTGCGACGCTGGCCGGATTGCCGTTGAAACTGTCGTCGATCACGGTGATACCGCCGACCGCCTGCTCGACGCCGCGGCCGGTCATGATGCCGACCCGATCGAGCTTGATCGCGAGCGTCGCCGCATCGAGGTTCGCTGCGCGGATCGCGGCGAGCGCGGCCAACGCATTCTGCACGCGGTGCGGCGCGCCCGGCGTCAGACTGAAGGCGATCTCCTTCTTGCCGAGCCTGGCGACGACCTGCCAGCTCTCGCCGTGCGGGGCGTGCGCGACCTCATGCACCTCGGCATGCTCACCAAAGCGCACCACCTTGCCCTTCCATTCCGGCGCCTTGATCCCGGCGGGCAACACCAGCATGCCGTCCTCGGGCAGGCCACGTACGATCGACACCTTCTCGCGCCTGATGGCTTCGAGCGAGCCGAGCTTTTCCAGATGCACCGGCTGGACGTTGACGACGAGCGCGACCGTCGGCCGGGTCAACTCGCTGAGCCGCGCGATCTCGCCGGGCTGGTTCATGCCCATCTCGACGACCCAGACGCTGGCATCTCGCCTCGCATTGCACAGCGTCAGCGGCACGCCCCAGAAATTGTTGAAGCTCGAGGGGCTGGCATAGGCGTTGGGGTAAGCGGCCAGAAACTCCTTGGTGCTGGTCTTGCCGGCGCTGCCGGTCAGCCCGATCACCGCACCACGAAAGCGCGTGCGTGCGGCGCGCGCGAGGCCCCAGAGGCCATCGATCAATGTGTCCTTGACGACGATCTGGGGGATGCGGATGCCCGCGATCTCGTGCGGCACGATCATCGCGACCGCTCCGGAAGCTTCCGCCTTGTCCGCGAACTCCCAGCCGTCACGCGCGCTGGCGAAGGCGGAGACGAAGCCGCCGCTCGGTGTTCCGCTCAGCGCGACGAACAGGCTGCCCGGCTTCACCAGGCGGCTGTCCTGGGTGACGAACTCGATCGGCGTATCCGGGAACGATCCGCCGACGCCCAGCGCACGCGCCACCTCGGCAACCGTCCATATCGGCGCGCTCATGCAACCCTCGATGCTAGTGCGGCGGCGACCGCCTCGTGATCACTGAAGGGCAGCACCTCGCCGCCGACGATCTGTCCGGTCTCGTGGCCCTTGCCGGCGATGAGCAGCGCGTCGCCCTCCTGCAAGTCCTCGATCGCCGCGCGGATCGCAGCAGTGCGGTCGCCGATTTCGCGGGCGCCCTTCGCGGTGGCGAGGATCGCCGCGCGGATCGCTTCCGGCTTCTCGCTGCGCGGATTGTCATCGGTGATGATGATGCCGTCGGCGTTCTCGGCCGCGATTTCGCCCATGATCGGCCGCTTGCCGGCATCGCGGTCGCCACCGGCGCCGAACACGACAACCAGCTTGCGCCTGGCGTAGGGACGGAGCGCCTGCAAAGCTTTCGCCAGCGCATCGGGCTTGTGCGCATAGTCGACGAAGATCGGTGCGCCGTTGCGCTCGCCGACCCGTTCGAGACGGCCCTTGGCGCCTTCGAGATGTTCGAGGCTCGCGAACACATCGGCGGCATCGCTGCCTGTGCCGATGGCGAGGCCGGCCGACACCAGCGCATTCTCGATCTGGAACTCGCCGACCAGCGGGAGACGGACCACGTAACGCTTGCCGCGATGCTCGATCGCGAGCACTTGCGAAAAGCCCTCGACCTCGGCACCCGCGAGACGAATGCCCTCGCTTGCACCGTCCCCGTTGCGGCCGACCGCCATCACGCGCAGGCCGCGTGCCTTCGCTGCGTCGAGGACGTCCGCCGAGCAATCATGATCGGCCGAGATCACAGCCGCGCCGTCAGGGGCGACCAACTCGCGGAACAGCCTGAGCTTGGCCGCAAGGTAATGCGCGACGGTCGGGTGGTAATCCATGTGGTCGCGCGAGAGATTGGTGAAGCCGGCGGCCGAGACGCGCACGCCGTCGAGGCGGTACTGGTCGAGCCCGTGCGAGGACGCCTCGAAGGCGAGATGCGTGACGCCGTCGCGCGCGATATCGTCGATCTGCCGGTGCAGCGCGATCGGATCCGGCGTCGTCAGCGAGCCGTAGACGGTGTGCTTGGGCGAGACGAGACCGATGGTGCCGATGCTGGCGGAGGCATGCCCCAGCCGCTCCCAGATCTGGCGCGTGAACGCCGCAACCGAGGTCTTGCCGCTGGTACCGGTGACCGCGGCAATTGTCGAAGGCTGCGCAGGGAAGAATTTTGCTGCAGCCAGCGCCAGCGCACGACGGGGGTTGGCGACCGTCACGAACGGCACCTTGCGGCCATCAGGCGCATGGTCGCCGACGACGGCCACCGCGCCGGCCGCAACCGCAGCATCGACGAAGCGCGCACCGTCCGTCTTGCTGCCCGCAAGTGCGAAGAAGAGATCGCCCGGCCTGACCTGCCGGCTGTCGAGGGCAAGGCCGGTCACATCGAGCGCCGCGGCAGCGGGCTCGATTATGACATCATTGCCTAACAATTCGCGCAGCTTCATGGTCTTCCAGTCGACACGCCGTGCCGGAAGGCCGAATCGTCGGAAAAGCCCGACTCAGCAGCGGCAATGGCCTACCCGGTTGATTACTGGGTTGTCCTGGATGCTGCAAGAATAAGGCGGTCCGCAGGCGGCAGATCGAACCGCGGCTCGACGCCCAGAAGCGGCGCGATCCGCTCGATCACCTTGCCGCCGGTCGGCACCGTGTTCCAGCCCGAGGTGATGAAACCCTTCGTTTCAGGAATCGCCTGCGGCTCGTCGAGCATAATCAGGACGTGATATTTCGGATCGTCGCAGGGCAGGATGGCGGTGAACGAGTTGAGCACACGCTTCTTGGCGTAGCGGCCGTTGATGACCTTCTCGGACGTGCCGGTCTTGCCGCCGACGTAATAGCCCTTGATGTCGGCAGTCTTGGCGGTACCGATCTCGGCGTTGAGCCGCATCAGATACCGCATCTTGTCGCTGGTGTCCTGCTTGATCACGCGCTTGGCCAGCGCCGCCGCTTCCGCTTCGCTGCGCTTCATGAAGGTCGGCGGAATGAGATAACCGCCGTTCACCAATGCATTGATGCCCATCACCGCCTGGAGCGGTGCCACCGAGAGGCCCTGGCCGAAGGCGGCCGTGACCGTGTTCAGCTCACTCCACCGGCGCGGGATCAGCGGCGCCGCGCTCTCCGGCAGCTCGGTACGCAGCCGCGTCAACTGGCCCATCTTGGCGAGAAACGCCTTATGCGCCTCGACGCCCTGGTTGAGCGCGATCCGTGCCGCGCCGATGTTCGACGAGTAAGTGAACACTTCCTTGGTGTTGATGAAGCGCCCGAGCGGGTGGCTGTCGTGGATGGTGAACTTGCCGTAGTGCAGGTTTCCGCGCGCATCCCACGACGAGTTCAGATTGATCTTGCCGGAATCGAGCGCCATCGCCAGCGTGAACGCCTTGAACGTCGAGCCCATCTCGTAGACGCCGGTGGTCAGGCGATTGATGCGGTCGGGGTCGTGCGCTTCCTTCGGGTTGTTGGGATCGAAGTCCGGCAGGGAGACCATCGCCACGATCTCGCCGGTCTTGACGTTGGAGACGATGCCGGAGGCGGCCTTGGCGTGGAACTTGTCCTTGGCCTTCAACAGTTCGTCGCGGAGCGCATGCTCGACGCGCAGATCGACCGAGAGCTCGATCGGCTTTTGCAGCCGGTCGGTGGCAAAGCCGGCGCGGTGGAGATCGGCGAGCCCCTGGTTGTCGAGCCACTTCTCGAGACCAGCGATGCCCTGGTTATCGATATTGACGAGACCGATCAGGTGGGCGACCTCGTTGCCGGTCGGGTAGACGCGCTTGTTCTCGCGCAGGAAGCCGATGCCGGGAATGCCGAGCTTGTGGATGTCCTGCTGCTGCTTCGGCGTGACCTCACGTTTGAGCCAAACGAAGCCCTTGCGCGTCTTCAGGCGCTCGCGCACCTCGGCCTCGTCAAGATCGGGGATGGTGGCGGTCAGAAGCTCGATCGCCTCGTCCTTGTCGATGATGCGGCGCGGCTCGCCGAACAGGCTCGCCGCCTTGACGTCGGTTGCCAGGATCGCGCCGTTGCGGTCGACGATGTCGGGCCGCGCGGTTGCGACCACCTCCTGCGCCGCGGCGCGGCGGGCACCGTGAGCGTCGGCCCCGATCGCGAACATCACGAGGCGGCCGCCGATCAGGGCGTAGACCGAGGCGAAGGCGAGCATCGCCAGGCCAACGCGCGCGCGCGCCTTCGCGGCGCGATCGACGTTGCGCCCGTAGAGCAGGCTGCGGATCAGCCGCTGCCGCCAGGGCTCGGTGGGCTTTTCTGTGGGTTTTGCCGGGATCGGAGCGCTCATTGGTTGTCCTCCGGCTGAGGCACGGAGCCCGTCACAGTGTCGGGATCGCTCGCGGCTTCGATAGTCTTGAGCATCGCTCCGATCGGGTCGGGCTCGCCCGGCCTGAACATCCGCGGCGGGCGCTCCGGCAGGTTCTTCAGCGAGTCATATTGCGTGCCGTTGACCGGCTTCAGCGATAGATGCCGGTCGGACAGTCCTTGCAGGCGCAGGGGCGCATCGAGCTTGGCCCATTCAGCGCGCAGCGAGGCGATCGCATCGCGTTGCTCCCGGATCTCCGCATGCAGGCGCAGCACCTTCTCGGTACGCGCGGTGGAGTCCATCTTGATCCGGTAGACATGGGCTGCCGCGAAGATCAGCGCGCCGATGACGAGGAGGTGGATGAAGCGCATGCGCTAGCCGCCCCTCATGACGTCGGAGAGTCTTGGCCAGGACGATGGCTCGCCATCATGATGCGCGGGCGCCGAGGTACGCTCGGCGGCGCGCAGCTTTGCGGAGCGCGCACGTGGGTTGAGCGCAACTTCGTCCTCACCGGCGACGATCGGCCGCCGCGTCAGCAGCTGGAAGCTCGGCGCGGCTTGCGCCATCTCTGGCAGATGCCGCGAACCGCCGCCGCTCTTGGAACGTGAGGCGAGAAAATTCTTGACGATGCGGTCTTCCAGCGAATGGAACGAGACTACGACGAGGCGGCCGCCGGGCTTGAGCACGCGCTCGGCCGCAGCGAGCGCCGTCTGAAGTTCCTCGAGCTCTTCGTTGACGAAGATGCGCAGCGCCTGGAACGTCCGCGTCGCCGGGTGAATGTCCCCGGGCTTCGAGCGCACGACCCTGCCGACGAGATCAGCGAGCGCGCGCGTGGTCGTGAACGGCGTCACCTGCCGGTCGGCCACGATGGCGCGGGCGATGCGCCGCGAATGCCGCTCCTCGCCGAAGAGATAGATGATGTCGGCGAGATCGCCTTCGGAAGCGCGGGCGACGACGTCTGCCGCGGTCGGCCCCGCCTGCCCCATCCGCATGTCGAGCGGTCCGTCGAGACGGAAGGAGAAGCCGCGGCCTGCCTGATCGAGCTGCATCGAGGACACGCCGACATCCATCACGACGCCGTCGATCGCCTCGACGCCCTGCCCCGCGCAGACTTCGGCGAGGTTGGAGAAGCGGTCTTCGACCAGCGTGAGCCGGCCCGCGGAGCGTTCGACGAGTTCGGCACCGCCAGCGATCGCAGTGCGGTCACGGTCAATGGCAATGAGCCGGGTTCCCGGCACATCGAGGATGGCACGGCTATAGCCGCCGGCGCCGAAGGTGGCGTCGACATAGATGCCGCCCGCGCGCGGGGCGAGATGGTCAACGGCCTCGCGGCCGAGAACGGGAATGTGCGGAGCCGAGCTCATGCGCCACGCCTGCCGAACACCCAGCCTGGCATCGGTGCCAGATTGGGGACGAAGCAGCCCATGACGCCTCGAATGATTCTGCGTCGCGGCGGTTCCACGACAAAGCCCCCGTCTAGCATGGTTCCCAAGCCCGGTTGTCCCGGGCCGCAAACCCAGTGTTCCCAGTGGAATTTGTCGGGCAGCCATGGGATTTCGAGCCAAAATACGCTTTGGCCGCCTCCGGACGCGGGTCGGCTCTTCATCTCTCAGTAACGGCCCCTAGCGTTAAGAAAGCGTTGATCGGCTCGCGACAAGTCGAAAAGGTGACGCCGTGGTGATGCTTCATCCACACACACGCGCCAAAATGCATCCGTTAACCGCGTCGCGCGATTGCGCGCGGCCGAAGGGTAAAGGAATAGTAAAGAGAAGGGCTTGGCCCACACTCTCGTCCAACTCGAGCTGTCCATGCCGTCCGGTTCGTCCACGCCGTCTGGAGCTGATTCGAAGCGTCAACGCGTTCTCCCGGTTCCCAAAGCCGCGGCGGGCATGCGGACGTTCGATCCGGATTCCTCAATCGTCTCCGACATCATCCCCTCGCCGAACCATGGCGAGCGCGCCAAGGGACGGCAGCCCGATATGATCGTGCTGCACTACACCGGCATGCCCGATGTCGAGGGTGCCCTCGCGCGGCTGTGCACGGCAGGGACCGACGTGTCGGCGCACTACGTCGTGCTGGAGGACGGCCGCATCGTGCAATGCGTGCCCGAGGCCAGGCGCGCCTGGCACGCCGGCGTCTCGTCCTGGGCTGGCGAGGACGACATCAACTCCTGCTCGATCGGCATCGAGATCATCAATCGGGGCCATGACTGGGGCTATCCGGAGTATCCGCTGCGCCAGATCGCCGCCGTGATCGCGCTGTGCCGCGGCATCATGCTCCGCCGCAAGGTGCCGCCGCACCGGGTGCTTGGCCATTCCGACGTCGCACCCGCGCGCAAGAAGGATCCCGGCGAAAAATTTCCGTGGCATTCGCTGGCCAATTCCGGCGTTGGCCATTGGGTGACGCCCGCCCCGGTCGTTCGCGGCGAGAGCCTGATGCTCGGCACCATCAGCGACGCCGTGCTGAGCATGCAGCAGGCGCTCGCCCGGTACGGCTATGGCGTGCCGCTGACCGGCAAATACGACGCCGCGACAATGGAAGTCGTCACCGCCTTCCAGCGCCACTTCCGCCCGGCGCGGCTGGATGGCATCGCCGATCATTCGACGCTGTCGACATTGCAGGCGCTGCTGGCGAGCTTGCCCGTCGAGGGGCCGGCGGTCGCGTCGAAGTGACGGCGTAGCCGTCATTCCGGGGCGCACGAGGTGCGGACCCGAAATCTCGAGGTTCCGGGGTTCGATGCTTCGCATCGCCCCGGAACGACGGTGCTAAATTTAGTTACCCATCTCCTTGATCCTTCGCGCGTACAGCCGCCGCAGCGGCTCCAGCTGCGTCGCCTCCGTCGCCGCGCGATAAGCTTCGCGCGCCTCCTCCTTGCGGCCAAGCCGCCGCAGCAGATCGGCGCGCACGGCGGGCAACAGCTCGTAGCCAGCGAGCCCGCCGCGGGCGGTGATCGCATCGACGAGAGCGAGCGCACGTGAAGGTCCATCGACCATCGACACCGCCGCGGCATGGTTCAGCTCGATCACCGGTGACGGGTTGATGCGCAGCAGGACCTCATAGAGCCCCGCAATCTGCGGCCAATCGGTCTGCGCAAAGCTGGTCGCGCGAGCATGCAACGCCGCGATTGCGGCTTGCACGGCATAGGGTTGCGGCCGGCCCGGCACGCGCAGCGCGTCATCGACCAACCGCAGCCCTTCATCGATCTGCGCGCGGTCCCACAGCGCGCGATCCTGCTGTTCGAGCAGCACGATATCGCCGGCCGGTGTCTGGCGCCCGGCGCGGCGCGCGTCGTGCAGCAGCATCAAGGCCAGCAGGCCCTTGACGCCGGCGCGATCCGGCATCAACCGGTCCAGCAGGCGGCCGAGCCGGATGGCCTCGGCGGCGAAATCGGGCCGCATCAGGTCCGTACCCGACGTCGCGACGTAGCCTTCGGTGAAGACGAGATAGATCACGGCGAGCACGCCGTCGAGCCGCAGCGCCAGCGCGTCGCGCTCGGGCACTTCGTAAGGAATACCGGCGAGGCGGATCTTCTGCTTGGCGCGAACGAGGCGCTGCGCCATTGCCTCCTCGCTGACGAGAAAGGCGCGCGCGACCTGCGCGGTGGAGAGCCCGCAGACGGTGCGTAGCGTCAGCGCAACCTGGACTTCGGTTGCGAACGCGGGATGGCAGCAGGTGAAGATCAACCTGAGCATGTCGTCGTCGAGCACGGCCGGCGGCTCGTCAGGCGCTTGCGCATTCAGCTCGAGCTCATGCACCAGCGCTTGTTGCTTGCCGCGAAACACGGCTTGGCGGCGAATGCGGTCGATCGCCTTGTTGCGCGCGACATTGACCAGCCAGGCGCGCGGATTGTCGGGGATCTCGCATGCCCGCCAGCGTTCCAGCGCGACGGCAAAGGCATCCTGGAGCGCATCCTCAGCGAGATCGAAATCGCCGACGAGGCGGATCAGCGTGGCCAGCGCCCGCCCCGCCTCGTCACGAAAAATGGCTTCGATCTCGGAAGGGGTCATGCGATCACCACCTCCAACGTCATTGCCGGGCGTCGCGCCCGCGACGAGCCCGGAATCCATAATCCCGATCGTGGTTATGGATTCCGGGCCTGCGCCTTGCGGCGCATCCTGGAATGACGAGGGTGAGATCATTCACTTGTCATAGACCCAGATCGGCCGCACCTCGATCGATCCGATGCGCGCGGAGGGAATCCGCGCCGCAATCTCGATCGCGGCATTCAAATCCTTGGCTTCGACCAGATAGTAACCGCCGAGCTGCTCGCGCGTCTCCGCGAACGGGCCGTCGGTCGTCAGCGTTTTGCCATCGCGCACGCGCACGGTCGTTGCCGTCGTCGTCGGCTGCAAGCGGTCGCCGGCCTTGAAGTTGCCGCTCTGGATGATGGACTGCGTGAAGGCCTGATATTCCGCCAGTATCTTCTGGCTGGTCGCCGCATCGTTCTTGGCGTACTCGACCTCGTTCTGGTAGATCATCAGCAGATACTGCATTGCTTCACTCCTGTGGTTCGGCTGTGTTGCCGACATCCAGTCGAACGGGGCACGCACCAAACGACACCTTCAGGATAAATTATTTGAAGCCCGCATGCGCGGCGATATCGGCTTGACGGAACCGTCACAAATGCTCCATGCCTAAACCGTCAGTCGGCCGGACGGCCGCTCCGGCAGGGGCCGAAAGGCCGCCGGGGAGGAAAGTCCGGGCTCCCTTGACATGCGGTGCCGGATAACGTCCGGCGGGGGTAACCCCAGGGAAAGTGCCACAGAGAACGAACCGCCCGCCTTCGCCCCTTCGGGGCTTCGGCGCGGTAAGGGTGAAAAGGTGCGGTAAGAGCGCACCGCGGCTCCGGCAACGGAGCCGGCATGGCAAACCCCACCGGGAGCAAAACCGAATAGGGACGGCGCAGCGGGCTGTTCGCGCAAGCGATAACGCCGCGGGGCGATGTCAGGCCCGCCGTCCGGGTAGGTTGCTCGAGGCCATGTGCAAACATGACCCCAGAGGAATGGCCGTCACGTACCGTTCGCGCAAGCGGGCGGTGCCTTACAGAACCCGGCTTACAGGCCGGCTGATATCTTGCAACGAGGGGTTCGGCGCCAACGCGCCGAGCCCCTCACCATTTTGGCCATTGTCATTCCGGGGCGTGCGCAGCACGAGCCCGGAATCCATGGAGCCGCGGAGTTGATGGATGAATGGATTCCGGGCTCTCGCTTCGCGAGCCCCGGAATAACGGCGAGAATTACGCCACGATTTTCTCCAGCACGCCCATCAGCGCCTCCGGCGCACGAATGCGCGATGTAAACGCTGCGGCCGCTTTAGGCCCCGCGCGTGTCCGCCCTCACCAGCGCCGGTGCAAGCGCATTGCCTTCGCGCCGCAGCTTCTTCGGCTCGAAACCGTGCATGCCGAGCTGCCATTGCAGCCCGACGATGGCGCCCTTGGTCGGTTGCAGTAATGCGAGCGACGCGAACAGCGTCACCGGCAGCCACACCGCGAGTTGCAGCCACTCCGGCGGCGCATAGGCGGTCTCGACCGCAAGGATCGCCGGCACCACGAGATGGCCGACCACGACCATCACCAGATAGGCCGGAAAGTCGTCTGCGCGCTGGTGAAACAGCTCCTCGCCGCAATGGTCGCAAGCGTCAGCCACTTTCAGGAAGCGGCCGAACATGTGCCCTTCCCCGCAATTCGGACATTTGCCGGTGAAACCGCGCCACATCGCCTTCGCCAGAGAGACCGTCGCCATGACCACACCTCTTCCCTTTCAACGATCCATACAATAATATATTGCATCCATACATTCAAAGGATATGGACCTAAATTGCATGGATTGGACCCCTACAATCTCCGAGCTTTCCGGCCCGCGCTACCAGCGTATCGTCGAGGCCATGGAGGCCGACATCGCCGCGGGCCGGCTGGTGCGCGGCCAGCAATTGCCGACGCAGCGCGCGCTCGCAAAAGCGCTCGGCATCGACCTCACCACGGTGACGCGCGCCTACACCGAGGCGCGGCGCCGCGGCATCATGGAGGCCCGGGTCGGACAGGGCTCGTTCGTGTCGGAGACCAGCGCGCGCCGCGCGGTCGACCTGCCCCACCCAGTCGCGATCGACCTCTCGATGAACGTGCCGCCACAGCCGCTGGAGGCACAGCTCGACGAGCGCATCATCGCCGGAATGGAAGCCATCCGCGCGCAATCGGGCCTGACGGCCCATCTCAACTACCAGCCGCCCGGCGGCAGCGCGCATGAGCGCGAAGTTGCAGCACGCTGGATGCGCGCCCGCGTTGCGCATGCGCATGCCGACAAGCTCGTGATCTTTCCCGGCGCGCAGACGATCCTGTTCAACCTGCTCAGCCATCTCGCGCGGCCCGGCGACATCGTGCTGACCGAAGCGCTCACCTTTCCGGGCATCAAGGCCGCCGCGGCGCGGCTTGGTATCAAGCTCGTCGGCGTCGCCATGGATGACGGCGGCATCCTGCCCGACGCGCTGGCAGACGCTTGCCGCACCCACAGGCCGAAAGCCGTCTATCTCATTCCGACGCTGCACAATCCGACCACGGCGACGCTCTCCCCAGAGCGGCGCAGCGCGATCGCAAAGATCATTCACGATGCCGGTACGACACTGATCGAGGACGATGCCTACGGGCTGCTCGACCGTTCGGCATCGCCGATCGCGAGCCTCATTCCGGAGCGGACCTATCTCGTCACCACGCTGTCAAAATGCATCGCGCCGGCCCTCCGCGTCGCCTATCTGCTGACGCCCAACAACGATGCACAGCAGACGATGCGCAGCCATTTGCAGGCCACCGTGCAGATGCCGGCGCCGCTGATGGTGGCGCTGGTGACGCATTGGATCGAGACCGGCATTGCCGATCGCATCATCGCCGCCATCCGCGACGAGGCGGTTGGCCGCCAGCAGCTCGCGCAGCGCGCGCTGAAAGGATTTCAGTTCCTGGCCAGGCCCGCCGCCCATCATCTCTGGCTGAGGCTGCCGGAGGGCCGGTCCGATGTCGCGGGGCATCTCTTGCGGAATGGACTCGCACTGGTGGCCGGCGAAGCCTTCAGCGTCGATGGGATGCCGCCGCATGCGGCGCGAGTCTCGCTGGGCGCAGCGCGCAACAGGGCGGAATTGACCGAGGCGCTGCGCATCCTGGTCAGCGCGCTGCACAAGCCGACCGACACCAGGCAGATCGTCTAGCGTAAACCTATCGATGCTGACGGCGATGACGCGCGCGAGGCGCAGGCACACCGGGTGACGGATAGGCCTGCGATGCATAGGCGTCGCGCGGGATGCCCTGCTGGCCGAGCGCAGCGCGCGCCGCCGGCGTGAGCTGGCCGCCATTCAGCACGTCGCGGTCGGGATGGGCGGCCTGATAGGCCGCAGGTTCGGAAAGCTGCGCCTGCGCTATTGTCGGCATCAAGGCCGCCGCCGACATCAGCGCGGCCGCAACGGCAATGTTCATGCGGGTCATCGTCATTCTCCATCATCTTGTATGGGACTGACCGAACGGAGCGCACGATGGCGTCGGACGGGCCGCCGGATTGAAGTACTGAAGTACGACCGTCATGTAGGCGTGTCTTTCGCGAAAGCCCGAAGGCTGCAGATCACGCTTGCGTGCAGCACGGATTGACCGGCACGGCAGCAAGCGTGCTATGCGGGCGCTGGTGATCAACAGTTCGGGATCGCCCATTGCAACAAGGATGATCCGTTGGAAACGCTCACCTACGTCCTGTTGTTGTTCGGCGCGCTGGCCGGCGGCTTCGTCTCGGGACTGGCCGGCTTCGGCACGGCGCTGATGGCGCTCGGCATCTGGCTCTACGTCCTGCCGCCATCGCTTGCGGTGCCGTTGGTGCTGATCTGCTCGGTAATCGCCCAGACCTCGACGCTGCCGTCGATGTGGAAGAGTTTTGACCTCTCGCTGGTCTGGCCGTTCCTGATCGGGGGGCTGGTCGGCGTGCCGCTGGGAACGATGATGGTGGCCTCGGCCGATCCAAAAGTTTTCAAGCTGAGCGTCGGTGTGCTGCTTCTGATCTTCTCGAGCGCGCTGTATCTGAACACGAGGTCGCTCGCGATCAAATTCGGCGGCAGGATCGCCGACGGCGCGATTGGCGTTGCCGGCGGCATTCTTGGCGGCCTCGCCGGATTGTCGGGGCCGCTGCCGATCCTGTGGGCCAACATCCGCGGCTGGAACAAGCACGAGCGGCGTGGCATCTTCCAGCTCTTCAATTTCACGGTGCTCGCGACCGCGCTGGCGTTGCAGACCGCGTCGGGCCTCGTCGCCTTCAAAGTGGTTTGGCTCGCGCTGGTCGCCTTTCCGGGCACGCTGATCGGCGCATGGGCCGGCGCACGCGTCTATCACGCGTTGAGCGACAAGCATTTTGGCGATGTCGTGCTCGGCCTTCTGTTCCTGTCCGGCCTCGGCCTCGTCTGGAACAGTGTTGGCGCATATTAGCCCCACGGCGCCGCAAATTATCCGGCGCCGCTGGGGAGGTGACTGCCGCTACGCAGGCGCACGCGCGGGAGGTGCGACAGGCTCAGCTTCGATCGGCCCGGGAGCCCCGACCTGCCGGAGCGGCGCCAGGCGCCTTTCGAACTCGCGGCGTAACAACCACAAGCTCAGCGCGGCCTGGAGCGTCGTCGCAGCGATCGACAAGTACCACACGTGCTCCATGCGGAAGCCCGGCCGCGTCGACAGCCAGATCGCCGGCAAGGAATAGGTGAACACGCGCGTCGCCGAGCTCAAGAGCACCGGTTTGGTATTGCCGAGGCCCTGGAACATGCTCGAGCAGGTGAAGATCAGGCCCTGCGCCACCATGTTGAGCGAGATGATCCGCAGGAACAGGAAGGCGATCTCCATCGCCTCCCGGTCGTTGGAGAATCCGGCGAGCAGCAACTCCGGCTTCGCTTGCGCAAGGATCATGAAGCCGATCATCACGGCTGTGGTGATTAGCGCCGTCTTGGCGAAGGTCTCCCGCACGCGCGCGCCGTTTGCGGCGCCGACGTTCTGGCCGGCGATCGGCCCGGCCGCGAGTGCGACCGCAAGCGCCGGCATCTGGATCAGGCCGAGCACCCGCTGCCCGATACCGAATCCCGCCTGCGCCGCCGCACCGAAATCGCGCAGCACGTAATAGACCACGGCCATGAAGATGAACATCATCGCGAACTCGCCGCCGGCCGGCAGACCGAGATTGAGAATGCGCTTCAAATGGCGCGGCTGCGGGCGCCACTGCGCCGCGTTGAACGCGACGTAGCGCTCGACCTGGCGGAAGTACGCCAGCAGCATCAGAACGCCGATCGCTACCGCGATCGAGCTCGCCAGCCCAGCGCCGGCAACGCCGAGCGGATAGCCCGTGCCCCAGCCCGCGATCAGCACCGGCGCCATCGCGATATTGATGACCACCGCGAGCGCCTGCACCAGCATGGCAGGACGGACGATGCCGGTCGCGCGCAGCGCAGACGCCATCACCTGAGTGGCAAACTGCAGCGCGAGCGCGGGCATGAACCACAAAAGATAGATGGTCCCCGCCTCGATCGTGGCCTGATCCGCGGCGATCGAGTGCATGTAGAGACGCGACAAGGCTGCGCCCGCGGCCAGGGTCAGCAGGCCGAACAGCACCGACAGCGCGATCGCCTGGTTGAAGATCAGATTGGCATCCTGCCGATCCTTGCGTCCCACGGCGTGCGCGATCAGCGCCACCGTGCCGACGCCGAGCACCTGCATCAGCGCGTTGACGAGAAATCCGGCATTGCCGGCCGCGGCGACACCCGCGACGGCAGCATCGCCCAATCCCGAGACGAAGTAGAGATCGACCAGCTGGCAGAGCATAATCGTGATCATGCCCACCATGATCGGCGGTGCCATGGCCAGGATGTGTCTCACGATCGGGCCGTTCGTCAGGTCTTTCATGTCATTCACCTCCGGCGGCGTGGCGTCGGGACTTCGCCCCGCCGCCGCGCGCCTCATTCCGCTGCTGCGATGTGTCCGAGCTCCACCACCTGACGTTCGAACAGGCCGCGATAGATGCCCCCTCGCTTGCCCGCGAGCACGGCATGCGTGCCCTGCTCGACGATCTCGCCGCGATCGAACACCAGGATGCGATCGAGGCTTTTCACGGTGGACAGCCGGTGCGCAATCACGATCGAGGTGCGGCCCTTCATCAGCCGCTCCATCGCCTGTTGGATCAGCGCCTCCGACTCCGAATCCAGGCTCGACGTCGCCTCGTCCAGGATCAGCACCGGCGCATCCGCCAGGAAGGCGCGCGCCAGCGCCACGCGCTGCCGCTCGCCGCCCGACAACTTCACGCCGCGCTCGCCGACCAGCGTGCCGTAGCCCTTGGGCAGGCGCAGAATGAAGTCGTGCGCGTTCGCAAGCCGCGCCGCCTGCTCGATCGCCTCCAGGCTGGCGCCCGGCCGGCCATAGGCGATGTTTTCGGCGAGCGAGCGGTGGAACAGGATCGGCTCCTGCTGCACGAGCGCGATCTGGCTGCGCAGCGATTGCTGCGTGGCGCGCGCGATGTCCTGCCCGTCGATCAGCACGCAGCCACTGGTGACGTCGTAAAGCCGCTGCACCAGCTTGACGAAGGTCGTCTTGCCGGAGCCGGAACGGCCGACGAGGCCGACACGCTCGCCGGCGCGGATCGTCACCGACAGGCCGTCATAGAGCGGCGCGCGGTGGCCGCCATAATGGAACGTGACGTCGTCGAACACGATCTCGCCGCCCTCGATCGCGATCGGACGCGCATCGGAAGCATCCGCAATGCCGATCGGCTCGTCGTGGATCGCCACCAGCTCGTCCATGTCGTTGACCGAGCGCTGGAGGTTGTTGATGTGCATGCCAACGTCGCGCAAATAGGCGTGGATGACGTAATAGCTCGTCAGCACATACGTGACGTCGCCGGGCGTGGCATGACCTGACATCCACAGCAGCACCGAGCCGCCGATCACGGAGGCGCGCAGGCACAGCAGCAAGGAAAGCTGCGACATCGCCGTGTAATTGTAGCGAAGCCAGGTCCGCCGCACGCGCACGCGCCAACGGTTGATGACGCGCGCGAGCCGCGCATCCTCGCGCGCTTCGGCACCAAACGACTTCACCACGGCGTTGCAGGTCAGCGCGTCCGCCAGCGTGCCTCCGACCTTGGTGTCCCAGGCATTGGAGACGCGGGCTGCCGGCGCGATGTAGCGGGTCGAGAACACCACCGTGATGGTGACGTAGACGACCGCCCCGAGCGCGATCACCAGGCCGAGCGAGGCCCAGTGCACGCCGAGCAGGACCATCGACCCGATCAGCACGACCAGCGAAGGCAGAAGCGCGAGCAGAATGGTGTCGTTGAGCAGGTCGAGCGCCCACATGCCACGGGTGATCTTGCGCACCGTGGAGCCGGCAAAGGAGTTCGCGTGCCAGTCGGTCGAGAAGCGCTGCACGCGCGTGAACGCGTCCTGCGCGACTTCGGACATGGTCGTCAGCGTGAACGGCACGATCGCCTGGAGGCCGACGAGCCGCAACACCATCGAGGCCGCGCCCAGCGCCACGATGGCGCCGAACGCCGTGAGCGCCGCGTGGCGCGCGTCCGGGTCGGACGGGCCGCGCGTCAGCGCATCGACCAGATGCCCTGAGAACACCGGCATGAACAGGTCGGCGAGAGTCGCGCCCAAGACGCCGGCGGCCACAACGAGGCCGCGCCCCGGCTGCTTCAGCCAGTGGCGGAACACGAAGGGCAGCACCACGCGAATTGCGGCGGGCTTTTTAGACAGAGCGGTCATGACATCATCCGGCCGCACGCGCGGGCCGGCTCCATCGATGGACACAGACCGGCCGCGAAGGCCGAGACGGCGTCACTCAAAACTGACTTTGACTTGGGAAGCGGAGCGATCGGGGCGCTTGGTCGAAATCTTGGCCCAATCGAGGCTGGCGGAAAGAGCCTCTATGAGGCCGAGCACATACCGAGCCAGAATATCGAGCGCGGGCGTGCGATCTGCGAATGCGTCGAAATCATGCAAATCCCTCCCGGCTCGATTGAATGAGGTGCGCTTTATAGATGTGTCGCAAGCGCTTTGCAACGGGGCTCGCGCGAGATCACGCACGAGTGTTGCAATTTGGTTCGCGACCCCGTCCGCATCGCTGGTTGCGCGCTGCCCACCCCAATCTCCGCCGTCATGCCCCGGCTTGACCGGCCATCCAGTACGCCGCGGCAAGTGTGGTGCGAGAGCGAGCTCTGCAACGCTTGCCTCTGGAATACTGGAGCGTCCGGTCCCGGCTCCGCCAACGGCTTCGCCGGGCATTCGGTGTTGGGCCGGCGAAGCTTCAGCGAAGACGGCAAGCCCGACGATGACACCGAACAGGTGGAGTTGCGTCAATGCGCGTCGCCGCTGGCGCCAAACGGCGAAGGCGGCTTCTTCAGCAGCGCGACCAGGACGCTGAGCGCGAGATAGAACAGCGTCAGCACGAAGAAGGCGTCGCCAAAGCTCATCACCACGGCCTGGCGATGAACCAGCTGGGAGAGCTGCTTCATGGCCATCAGCGTGGCATCGCCAAGCCCTTGAAACTTCTGCATGAACATGGTCAGGGTTTCGGTCGCGGTCGCATTGCCCCACGTCACGCGCTCCTGGAGGCGGGTGATGTGGAGGTCGGTGCGATCGTTGAGCACGGTGTTGATGACGGCGAGGCCGAGCGCGCCGCCGAGATTGCGCATCAGGTTGAACACGCCACTCGCGTTCTTCACCTTCTCGGGTGCCAGCGTACCGAGGGCGACGTTGTTGGTCGGCACCATCGCGAACATCATGCCGATGCCGCGCAGGATCTGCGGCACCAGCAGTTCATAGAAATCATAGTCTCGCGTCATCCAGGTCATCTGGTAGGAGCCGAGCGCGAACACGACAAGACCGAACGCGATCATGTAGCGCATGTCGACCTTCGCCATGAGCCGGCCGACCAGCGGCGCGACCAGGAACATGGTGATGCCGGAGACGAACATGGTGTCGCCGATCATCAACGCGCTGTAGCCGCGCACTTCGGCGAGATAGCGCGGATAGATATAGGTCAGGCCATAGAGCCCGATCCCGATGCAGAACTGCAGCGTGCAGCCGACGGCGAAATTGCGGTCCGAGAAGGTGCGCAAGTTCACGATCGGCTCGGCCGCGGTGAAGACGCGCCAGAAGAAGGCGACTCCCGAGACCGCGCAGATCCAGGCGCAGATCGCGACCGAGGTTTCCTGCATCCATTCATATTGCGGGCCTTCCTCCAGCACGTATTCGAGCGTGCCGAGAAAGCCGGCCATGAACAACAGGCCCCACCAGTCGAAGCGGTCGAGCAGTTCGAGATGCGGCTCGTCGAAATCGACCAGCGCCAGCACGCCGACGGTGATGCCGATGCCAGGCAGAACGTTGATGTAGAACAGCCAGTGCCAGGACATCGCGTCGGTGATGTAACCGCCGACCGTCGGTCCGATCGTGGGTGCGAGGGTCGCAACAAGCCCGATGATGGGGCCGACGATGTGGAATTTCGAGCGCGGGAACACGGTATAGGCCGAGGCGAATACCGTCGGGATCATCCCGGCGCCGAGGAATCCCTGGAGCGCGCGCCAAAGGATCATCTCCTCGATGGTGCTGGCAAAGCCGCAGAGCAGGCTCGAGGCGGTGAAGCCGGCGGCCGAGATCGCGAACAACAGCCGCGTGCCAAAGGCGCGCGACAGGAATCCCGAGAGCGGAATGGCGATGACCTCGGCTATCAGATAGGCGGTCTGGACCCAGGAGACTTCGCTGGAGCTTGCCGACAATCCGGCCTGAATCTCACTCAAGGAGGCCGAGACGATCTGGATGTCCAGGATCGACATGAACATCCCGAACACCATGATGATGAAGGCAAACAGCCGCTTCGGCGCGATACGCTCGGAAGCCGGTGCCGCCATCATGGCAGGTGAAGCGGTGGAGGTGTCGGCCATTTGTCAGCTCTGATAGGAGCAAGCTGCGAGTTGGCGGCACCTCTCCCGCTTGCGGGAGAGGTCGCGCCGAAGGCGCGGGTGAGGGTTCTCTCCTCTAGGGGATTGTCCCATTCTGGAAACACCCTCTCCCCAGCCCTCTCCCGCAAGCGGGAGAGGGAGCGCACCTGCATTCGCGGCTGCAGCGTGATTCATATCACCGCGCCTACTGCGGGTGAACCGCGATGGGATCGTCGAGATCGACCTCGCTGTCGGCATCGGCGGCACCCTTGTTGGTGTCGACGGTCGCGTAGACCGACATGCCGGCGCGGAGCAGGTTCTGCTTCGCCACCGATTTCGGCACGCGGATGCGCACCGGCACGCGCTGCACGATCTTGGTGAAGTTGCCGGTGGCATTGTCAGGCGGCAGCAGCGTGAACACCGAGCCCGCGCCCGCCGCGATGCTGTCGACGACGCCGGAGAACTTGCGCATGCCATAGGCATCGACCTTGATCGTCACCGGCTGGCCGGGGCGAATGCGCTTGAGCTGCGTTTCCTTGAAATTGGCGTCGATATAGACATCGTCGAGCGGCACGATGTTGCCGAGGCGCTGGCCGACCGCGACGAAGTCGCCCGTATTGACCAGGCGATTCGAGAACGTGCCGTTGACCGGCGCGCGCACCGTGGTGAATCCGAGATCGCGCTCAGCCTTGGCGAGCGTGGTCTTGAGCTCGGCGAGCTGCGCCTGCGCTTCGGCCTGCTGCGCCTTGGCGACGTCGACATTGCTGACCGCGACGTCGTAGGCGGCCTGCGCGGCCTTGACCGCGGCCGCGCCCTGGTCGCGTCCGGCTTCCGAGCTCTCGAAGGTGGCGCGCGAGGCAAAGCCCTTGCTGCTCAGCGCCTGCTGGCGCTCATAGTCGAGATCGGCACGCTTGAGGCCTGCTTCAGCCGAGACGAGCTGCGCCTTTGCTTGCGCGACCTGGCTATCGAGTGCTGCGACCTGGCGGCTGATGCGGTCAATCGTGGCCTGCTGGGTCGCGATCTTGGTCGCGGCGGCATCGACTGCGATCTTGTAGTCGCCGTCGTCGATGCGGAAGACGACGTCGCCCGCGCGCACCGGCGAGTTGTCGCCGGCGAGGACCGCGGAGATGTGGCCGGCGACGCGCGCACCGAGCATGGTGTTGTTGGCGCGGACATAGGCATCGTCGGTGGAGATGTAGAAGCGGCCGACCAAGGTGTAGTAACCGGCATAGCTCGCGACCGCGAGCGCCAGCAGCAAGCCAACGCCCATCAGGACGAATTTGCGCTTGCCGGATTTGGGCGCGGCGGCAGCAGCGCTATGGACAGGGGCAGCCGGGGCCGCCCTGTCAGTCGCGGGCTTCTCGGCCACCTCGACGCTGCGGTGCTCGGTTTCCTCGACCACATGAGAGCGCAATTTCTCAGCCAGGACGGCGGGTTTCTCGCTCGCCGCGTCACCGCTCGCCTGCTCCGGCGTCGTCTCCACCGCTTCCTGGCGAAGGACGCGCGCAGCCTGGTCTCTCGATACGGCCATAAAGGCCTCCCCAAAAGCGCGAGCAGGGGTGGCCGCCACGGCACGCCCCCTTTTCGCTCGTCCTGAATACCTTGACCGAACGGTTCGGTCAATCTACATAATATTCCCGGTGTCATCTTAATAGCCGGAATCCTTTATTCGGGTTCATAGCCCCAGACGCGGATCCAAAAACCTTCCGAGACCCTAAACCAATGGTTGTAGCTGCCAGCGAACGTCTTCACATCGTCCCGGAGGAGGACAGCTCCAAGCGACGTCAAATCCTGGACGGTGCTCGCAAAGTGTTCATGGCTCTCGGTTTCGACGGCGCCAGCATGGGCGAGATCGCGCGCGCGGCACAGGTTTCCAAGGGCACGCTCTACGTCTATTTCGCCGACAAATCCGCGCTGTTCGAAGCCATTCTCGAAGAGGAGGCGCTCCAGCACGGCCAGGTCGTGTTCAATTTCGATCCCGCGCGCGATGCCGAGACCACGCTGAAGGATTTCGGCCAGGCCTATATCCATTTGCTCTGCCGGCCCGGCGGCGGATCGGCAATCCGCACCGTGATGGCAATCGCCGAGCGCATGCCCGACGTCGGCCGCCGTTACTATGCGCGGGTGCTGGACAAGACCATCCACCGGTTGTCCGATTATCTCAAAGCCCATGTCGCTTCCGGCGATCTCGACATCGACGATTGCGATCTGGCCGCCTCGCAATTCATGGAACTATGCAAGGCCTCGCTGTTCCTGCCGTTCGTCTTCCAGGCTGCTCCCGCACCGTCGCAAGAGCGCATGACCGAAGTCGTCGACAGCGCGACGCGGATGTTCCTCGCGACGTATCGGGTGAAGTAACTGCAAGCGGGCTACGCGTTGCGCAGGCGCGTCGCGGGCGGTTATATTTGCGTCCATGCCTCGTGATCTTCGCCCCCCTGTCGATATTCTCCATTATGAGATCATCCAGGAGCAGGCCTCGGCGCTTGGACGAATGGGCCGCGCGCTGGAACAGAGCCTCACGCGTTTGCGCGAGTTCGACGCCGCCCACGCGGCCTCGGAGATACCGGCCTCACTGCAACCGGCCAGACGTAGGCTGGTGCATGAGGCCGGCCATGCGCTGTGGATGTTCGTAGTGCAACGCGAGGCGTCGGGTCTTCGCGACAGCCGTCACATCATGCGAACCTACAACGTCCCTGGCGAGGTGCAGCGGTGCATGGGGCTCCCACCATCGAAGCCGGCCTCGAAATGACTTGCTGGCGGGCTACGCCCCCCATCGTAGCCACGGGTTTTGCGCAAGCCTCAATCGTCGGCGTACTCGTCTTCTTCGCGCTTGTGCGCGGCGCTCTTGCGGCCGAGCGAACCAGTCACGGAAGGATCGCGTGCATTCGCATAGGGGCTGCGTGACTGCGCACGCGCAGCGACCTCATCGCCGGAGACGGCGGCGGGCTGGCAGATCAGGCGACGGCTGGCGCGGCGCATCAGATCGACGTGGATGTGATCGTAATGATAGACGTTGGAGCCGGGCGCGAGCACCGTGGTGAAATGCGCGCAGGCACCGGACTGCACGTCGCGCAAAAATCCCTGCTCTTCCGGCATGCCGCGCCAGCCTTCCTTCACAGTGACACGGCGGCCGTCGGCGAGCACGAAGGCGGAAATATCGAGCGCATTGCCGAAGGCGTGCTCGGAAATGTGGGCGCGCGAGTTGCCGTTCATGCCGCGGCAGGAATAGGCAGAGATCTGCTTGATTTCGGCGACGCGGACCCCGAACCAGCGCATGGCCGAGGGCTGCACGGTGTCGGCGAGCCAGCGGTCGAGCTCGGACACGATCGGACAGGCCAGCGTCGCGGTCGGCTTGATCGCAACCGGACCGACGGCGGTGACGGGATTGCCCTGCGCCGGGCCAAGACGCGGCAGCGGCTGCTGCGCGGGCGGTTGCCCGTAGGGTGCCGCACCGGCCGGCCGTGCCGGATAGCTCGGCGCATTCATGTAGCGCGCGGTCGCCGCGGCATCGGTGCCCTCGGGCGGCAGATCGATCTCGTCTTCCTGCGGCACCACGCCGGGCGCGTTCAGCGACATCGGTCCGGTTGAAGTGCCATAGCCGGAAGGCTGCTGCACCGCGCTCTCCGGATAGTTCGATCGCTGCGGGTGGGAGGGTGCCGGATAATTCTGGCTCTGCGGATAGTTCGATCGCGGCTGCGTGACCGGCCAGCGCGGCTGGTTGCCGATGCTCCCCGGCGGACGCAGCTCCTCGTCGGCAAAGCCATAGCTGTTGGAGGCTTCGCCGATGGCGGCGACCTTCAGCGGAAATTCGGCGCCACATTGGCCAGGGCCGGAGATCGGATCGATGCGGACGATGTCCGCACTCTCCTTGACCGCTCCAGATTTCAGGCACGCCGCTTCCGCCTCGGCCCGCCACGGTTCGCGTTCGGCCTGGAAGAAGCCGCGTCCGCAACCCGCAAGCGAAACAAGGACGAAGGAGCCGACGAGATACAAACGAACTCCGCGCGTCATGAACGCACGTTCGGTGAATTTACTTAAAGACTCTTCAACGTGTCGTTTCAGCCTTCTTTAACCATGCCGGCCCGCGTGCGCCGAAATGCTGCCAGACTGAGCGACAGGACGACTGACTTTTTCGGAAGGAGACTCTCTGTTAACCATAAAGCTCGCGCAACGCGGCGCGACAGCGGGAGCGATCTCATGACGTTCGCCGGCAGACTGAGCATTATCACCGCGTACCTCGCCATGGCCTTCGTCGGCGCCATCGTGCTCGGCATCATATAGGGCCGCGCTCCATCTCATGGATCGTCACCAACATTAGGCCAAGATAGCCGAATGTGCGCCGGTTCACGCAGGCGACGGTCAGATGTAGTGATGTCCATCACGGAAGAAGGGACAGCCGGGGCGTAGGGTCGAACTACGCTCAGTCCACCAGCGACACCAGTCCATACGGGGACCACGGAGGTTGTCATGAACAAGCTCACCATCGCCGCCACGGCGCTCTTCGTTGCTTCGACCGCCGCCGCGCATGCGGGCAATTCGATCTCGTTCCAGGTCGAAGGCCAGCACATCCGCATCGAGACGCCGCGCAATTGCGCCTCACTCAATTGCGTGACCATCGTGGCGCCGGGGCTGTCGGACAAGCCGATCAAGCTGAACAACATCAACCTCAAGGGCCTGGGCGGCTCCAAGGAGGATGACGTCGACACCACGCCGGCTCCGGCGACCACGAATGCGCAGCCGGCGCCGGCTCCGGTGCAGCAGCAGCCAGTGCCACAGGCGCCGGTCCAGGCGGCTGCGCCCGCCGCAACGGACCCGACGGCTCCCGCCGCCGCGTCCGCCGGCCTCGACACCACGCAGCCTGCACCTGTTGCGGCGCCTGCTCCCGTCGCCGCACCCGCTCCCATCGCTGCTGCTCCCGCGCCGGCCCCGGCTCCGGTTGCCGCGGCGCCCGTGGCGCCACCAAACTCGCCGATCGGCGTGTGGGCGACCGAAGAGAACAAAGGCAATGTCCGTGTCGAACAGTGCGGCGCCAATCTCTGCGGTTATGCCGTGAAGACCAATGAGCGCATCCTGATCAACATGAAGCCCGACGGCTCGAAGTGGAGCGGCCGCATCCACGATCCCAACTCTGGCCGCAATTACGACTCGACCATCGCGATGAAAGGTCCGAATGCAATGCGCGTGCAGGGCTGCGCCTTCGGCGGTATGTTCTGCGGGGGCCAGACCTGGAAGCGCGTGAGCTGACATCGAAGGTCTCGACCAGCGCGCGGCGCGCGCTCACGCCTCGCCGCGCAGCCACGCCTTCACCTTCTGCAACAAGCCGTGCCGCAAGTCGTCGACCGAGGCGGCTTGGGCTGGTGTCAGCGTCTGCAAGGCCGCATCGATGTGATCGGCCGGCGGCGTCGGCTCGGGCGAAGGCGCAACACCGGCAGCGGCGAGCGCAATCGGACCGATCTGCGCCAGGAACGCGCGCTCATATTCGCGCGACAGCCGCGCGATTGCGTCGTCCAACGTCAGCCAGTCCACCGCCTTGATGTCGTTCATCGGTTTGCGGACCGGCCCGCCATCGGCCTCCATGCGCCAGAAATGCACGACCTTGGTGCGCCCGCCCGATTGATAGCCCAGCGTACCCAGAAATTCGTGCACCGCGACGTCGTGCCCGGTCTCTTCCAGCACCTCGCGATGCGCGGCCTCCTTCGGCGTCTCGCCGTCGTCGAGCTTACCCTTGGGCAAGACCCATTCGTTGCGCTTGCGCTGGCGCACCACGGCGATCAGCGGCGTCGAACATCGACGCAGCACAATACCACCCGCCGCCATCACCGGCGCCCGCGCCATCACTCACATCCAGTTGTCCCCGCGGACGATATAGGCGGCGGGCGCGGCGGATTGAAGGCTACTTTCTCTTCAGCAGCGCTTGACCGGCGCGGATGCGCGTGCCCTCCGTGATGCCGTCGCAGAACGTGAAATCGCCGGGCGCCAGGATGATGATGGTCGAGCCGTGCTCGAACCAGCCGAGCTCCTCGCCTTTGATCACGTTGACGTCGCAGGGAAAATTGACGGGGCCATGGGTCTGCGCGTTCAGCACCATGTCGAGAAAGTGCAGGCGGATGCTCGCGACCAGGATGGCGGCGACCGGCACCAGCGTCACCGCCTCGCGGGTCGGCAAATGCGTGCGAATGACCGCGCGCTCGTTCTTGCAGAACAGCCGCTCGACGCGCTTCAGCGCGATGGGATTGACGTTCCAAACGTCGCCATGAATCAGCGTGACGCGCTCGATATGCGCATCATAAGGCGCGTGGAAACGGTGATACATGCTCGAGGTCAGCCGCAGCGTGACGAAGCTTCCGTTGCGGTGCTGGTCGACCAGAGCGGAATCGCCGACGAGATCGAGCAGAGAATACGGCGCGCCTTTGACCTGAAACAGTTCGGTGTCAGCGATCCGACCATGGGCGCCGACAATGCCGTCGGAGGGGCTCGCGACCACCGCCGGGTCCGGATCGAACGGCCGCAGATCCGGCTTGAGCTCCCGGGTGAAGCAGTCGTGCAGACTCTTGAAACGATCTTTTCGCGCCTCCGACAGATCGAGGTCGGAGAACAGCTTCCACAGCGCGATCGAGAAGTCCCGCACAAACGGGTTCTCGATCTTGGAGAACCAGCCCATGAAGCGGGTCAGGGCCGCGCGCGGGATGCGGTTGGTCAACAGGAAGTTGAGGTCTTCCTGCTGGGTGAAAGAGGCGATGAGGGCTTTGACTGTCATGAATCTGTCAGCTCGCAGGGTTAGCGCTTGTTGTCATGGAAACGACACTCCCGATTCTCTCGATGTCCGTGGCCGCCGCAGCGTCCGCTGCCGCCGCCTTCCCGAAGCTCAAGGCGCGCATCGAGCTCTCCCGCGCCAAGCACCGCTCGCTCTCCGGGCATTCCAAGATGTCGCGCCGCGTGGCGCGGCTGATCCCGTTCTACGAGTTCGGAAACGACGACTACTTCTCCTGCGATGGCGCGCCGGTGAATATCGCGGCTCAGCGCAAGGAGGGCTTCTTCCGCCTCGCCGGCCTCTACGCCGAGCGCTATCCCAGGGGACGCGCGATGACGAAGGAGGCCGCGGAGAGGATCTCCGATCTGAACTTCACCGAGAGCTACCGCGTGCCGTTCCAGTTCTCGCGACTGGTCCGCGAGCATCTGGGCACCTCGACCTTCATGGAATCCTCGCGCGGCGTCACCGTCACGGATATCGACGGCAACAGCTTCTACGACCTCACCGGCTCCTACGGCGTCAACATCTTCGGCAACGACTTCTACAAGGAGTGCATCGAGGGCGCCGAGAAGCGGGCGCACGCGCTCGGCCCCGTGCTCGGTCCCTATCATCCCGTCATCCTCGACAACGTGCAGCGGCTCTGCCGAATCTCGGGCCTCGACGAGGTCTCGTTCCACATGTCCGGCACCGAAGCCGTGATGCAGGCGGTGCGGCTCGCGCGCTACCACACCAAGCGCACGCATCTCGTCCGCTTCGCCGGCGCCTATCACGGCTGGTGGGGCGACGTGCAGCCCGGCGTCGGCAATCCGATTCCCGCGCACGAGACCTACACCCTCGCCGAGATGTCGGAGAGGACCCTGCACGTGCTGCGGACCCGCAAGGACATCGCCTGCGTGCTGGTCAACCCGCTGCAGGGCCTGCATCCGAACGCCAATGCCCCTGGCGATTCCTCGCTGGTCGATTCCTCCCGTGGCGGCAATTTCGACCGCGCGGCGTACACCGAGTGGCTCAAGAAGCTGCGCGAGGTCTGCGACCAACGCGGCATCGTGCTGATCTTCGACGAGGTGTTCGTCGGCTTCCGTCTCGCCGCCGGCGGGGCCCAGGAATATTTCGGCGTGCGCGCCGACATGGTGACTTACGGCAAGAGCCTCGCCGGCGGCCTGCCGGTCGGCGTGGTCTGCGGCAGACGCGAATTGATGCGCCGCTTCCGCGACGACCGTCCCGCCGACATCTGCTTCGCCCGCGGCACCTTCAACTCGCATCCCTACGTCATGACGGCGATGGACGAGTTCTTGAGCCGCCTCGCCAGCCCCAACTTCCGCGCCGTCTATGACGCGCTGGAGGCGACCTGGAACGGCCGGGTCCAGACGCTCAACCACATGATGAGCGATGCCGACCTGCCGGTGCGGTTCGCCAACTTCTCCTCGATCTGGACGGTGAAATACACCACCCCGTCCCGCTACAATTGGATGCTGCAATATTATCTGCGCGCCGAAGGCCTGGCGCTGAGCTGGGTCGGCACCGGCCGGCTGATCTTCAGTCTGAACTACACCGACGCCGACTTCACCGAGGTCGCCGAGCGCTTCGTCCGCGCGGCCCAGAAGATGAAGGCCGACGGTTTCTGGTGGCACGACGGCACGCTCACCAACAAGAGCATCAAGCGGCAGATCCTGAAAGAGATGCTGGCCAAGCGGTTCGGGCGTTGAGGCCGATTCTTTCCATATAACCACTGTCATTCCGGGGCGATGCGAAGCATCGAACTCCGGTGCGCAATTGCGCACCTGAGAATCTCGAGCTTCCGGGCTCGGTCCTACGGACCGCCCCGGAATGACGGCGCTTAAGGCACCCCCACACACGTGGATGCCCGGGACGAGCCCGGGCATGACGCAAGCATCAGACATCAGAGTATTGGATATGCGCAGCGCGCTCAGGCGTGCTGCTCTTCGAGCGTCGGCTCGCCGATGAGGCCCAGCGTGTGCTCGGGGTTGAGGTGCAGGCCGGGGTCCATCAGCTCGCCACGCATCAGCGCGAGCGGAGCCTTGCGATAGAGCATCAGATCATGGAACGGATCGGTCAGGATCTTGGTCATCCAGACGAGACCGGTCTCGACATCGCGGATGAAGAACAGGTGCACGGTACGGAACAACAGACCGCCGCCACCGACCAGGAGCCAGATCTTGGCGACCTGCCGCATGAAGTCGGTCGCGCTCGCCCAGGGCGTGAACAGGCCGAACAGCGTGGGATCGGCGAACAGCACCAGCGGCGAGAGCGCCCAGATCGCCATCAGCACCACCTTGCGCTGAAGATTGTAGCCGACCTTGATCTCTTCCTTGTGCTCGTGCGTCGCCTGGTTGATGTGGTCGTAACCGTGCGGCTCGAAGAAGAAGTGACCGGCCTGGCGCGAGGTCATCGAGACCAGCCAGCCGACCAGCGCGGACACTACGGGGTCGATGAACAGCCAGACATAGGCAAAGAGAAAGCTCAGCGCGCTGACGAAGTGCAGGCTCTGATTGATGCGGCTGTGGTGATAGTAGCGATGGTCGTCCCAGCGCTGGATGCGCAGCTGCTCGAGATAATTCTTGATCATGCTCTTCCCTAAGATGCTTTCGGGTACGGGATTTAAACGGATTCGATGTAGGCCGTGTGACATCATCATTTTGTCATGTGACGATATGCAGCGGCGCGATGACGCACGGTTACTTTCTCCCCTCACCTTGAGGCGCTTGCGCAGCAAGCGTCTCGAAGGGCGAGGCCCGTCCGCAGCAGGCGGGCCTGCATGGTCCGAGACGGCGCTTGCGCGCCTCCTGAGGGGCAACAGCGATGCTACGCCGCCTTGGCGACGTCGACTTTGCGGAAGCGCACCAGCGAGAAATGGCCGAGCGGCGGAATCAGACGGCGCTCGGCAAGCTCGATGCCGCGGGCGCCGGCCAGCCACTTCGCATAGCGCGACCAGGCGAATTCGGCGGTGCGGAAGCCGAGCGGACGCACCACCGGCTGCAGCTTCTGCTCGATGAAGCGGCGCATGCCGGTATCGGCGCTGACGCGGGTGAGGATGATCAGCTCGCCGCCCGGGCGCAGCACGCGGACGAATTCGTCGAGCGCCTTCTCCGGATTGGGCACTGCGGTGACGACGTATTGCGCCATGACGACGTCGAAGGAGTTGTCGGGGAATTCGAGCTTCTCGGCGTCCATCACCGCGAGGCCCTCGACGTTCTTCAGCTTCTGCTCGCTCACGCGGCGGCGCGCCTTGTCGAGCATCGCCTCCGAGATGTCGGTGCCGAAGATGCGCAAGTTCGGCGCGTAGAGCGGCAGCGAGATGCCAGTGCCGACGCCGACCTCGAGCACCCGGCCGCCGATCTTGTTGGTGGCCGCGATCGCCGCCTGCCGGCCCTTGGCGAAGACGCCGCCGAACACGAGGTCGTAGACCGGCGCCCAGCGGTCATAGGCCTGCTCGACCGTGCCGCGGGTGAGGTCGAGCTGCTGGGTGCCATCAAGGTTCATGATCTTAGCCATCGATGAGGTTCTCGCTGTGGTTCAAATGGACGATCAACCGCGCACCGGCCGCCGCGCCATGCGAGGCGAGGCGCGCAAGGTGCGGCTGGGCTGAAGTGAGGTGAGATTGCCGACGAACTGGCGCGCGCTGTTTTCCCAGGAACGCTCCAGCGCGAAGTTGCGGCAGGTCTGGCGCGACATCGTGAGCGCGCGCAGGCACGCGGTGCGCAGATCATGGTCGATCGCGCCGATCGGATGATCGGCGATGACGTCCTTGGGGCCCGTCACCGGGAACGCCGCAACCGGCGTGCCGCAGGCCAGCGCCTCGAGTTGCACCACGCCGAAGGTGTCGGTCAGGCTGGGAAACACGAAGACGTCGGCGGCGGCGAGGTGCGCGGTGAGATCCGCCCCCTTCTTCTCGCCGAGGAAGACGGCGCCGGGATATTTCTTTTCCAGCGCAGGCTTCTGCGGGCCGTCGCCGACGACGACCTTGGTGCCGGGCAGGTCGAGCGCGAGGAACGCTTCGAGATTCTTCTCCACCGCGACCCGGCCCATCGTCATGAAGATGGGGCGTGGCAGGTCGAGAGCTGCCGGGCTGTCGGGATGGAACAGCTCGGTGTTGACGCCGCGCGTCCAGAAGCCGAGCCGCTTGAAACCACGTTCAGACAGTTCCTGCCGCAGCGAGGGCGTCGCCACCATGGTCATCGCGGCGGCATCGTGAAAGTGGCGCAGCACGGCATAGCCGATGCTCGCGGAGATGCCGGTTCGCACCGAAACATATTCGGGAAAGCGCGTCGTATAGGACGTGGTGAAGGCGAGCCGGTTGCGCCGGCAATAGGCTCGCGCGGCCCAGCCGATCGGGCCTTCGGTCGCGATGTGCAGCGCCTCGGGAGCGGCCTTGTCGATCCGCCGTGCGATTTCCCTGAAGCTCGGCAACGCGATGCGCAGGCCCGGATAGGTCGGCAGCGGCCATGACGGAAAACCGTCCGGGGTCAGGAAGTCGATCTCGACATCGAGGGCCTTGGCCGCGCTCGCCAGCGAGGTCAGCGTCCGCACCACGCCGTTGACCTGCGGATGCCAGGCGTCGGTCGCGATTAATACCCGCATCGGAAAATCCCGAGAGTTTGATGATTCTCGGTTTCCGACCATCAACGAAGGATATTTCAGGCGTATGACGTCACAGAAGTGTCGGCGCTCTGTTTTGTTCGTTAACGGGCCCGCGCGGCCACGAAACTGTCATGAAACAATTCTTGCCGCCACGAAGCCGTTTTTGGTTTTCCACGCAAATGTCCCGAAATGTTCTGCCGTTAGTCATCACCCCAACGGAGCACCGAAACGGTGCCGCGGTGATCAACAACACCGAGCAAACAGGGGCGATCAATGATCAATCTTGACACGTTCAAGAACTATTCGCGCGCCATTGCGATCAGTGCAGTCGCGATCTCTGCAATCGCGTTCGCAGATACAGCCAACGCTGCGCCGGTGCAGCTCTTCCCCTTCTTCCAACCGCTGCCGCCGATGACGGCGCCGCAGCCGCTCCAGCCGTACCAGCCCTATCAAGCCGCGCCGTCCGAGGATCAGGACGCGGTCGAGATGCCGGCCCGCTTCCGCCGCCAGACCGTTTCCTATGCAACGCGGGAGGCGCCAGGCACCATCATCATCGACACGCCCAACACCTATCTCTACTACGTGCTCGGAGGCGGCCAGGCGCTGCGCTACGGCATCGGCGTCGGCCGTGACGGCTTCACTTGGTCCGGCATCCAATCGGTGAGCCGGAAGGCCGAATGGCCGGCCTGGACTCCGCCGCCGGAAATGATCGCCCGCCAGCCCTATCTGCCGCGCCACATGGCCGGCGGCCCCGGCAATCCATTGGGGGCCCGCGCCATGTATCTCGGCAGCACCATCTACCGCATTCACGGCACCAACGCGCCCGAGACCATTGGCAAGCACGTCTCGTCCGGCTGCATCCGCATGACCAATGAAGACGTCACCGACCTCTACGCCCGCGTCAACGTCGGCACCAAGGTGATCGTGCTGCCGATGACGGAGCGGCGAGCCGAGCTTGGAGTTGCGATGCGCTGAGCGACAGGACATTGTGACGCAAACGGCCCCGGAACCCACCGGGGCCGTGTTCGTTTGCCCTCGACATCCCGAAGCGCGCTTGCTGCAGCGCGATTGCATGGAGGCGCAGATGCAAGCACGCACGCAACGTTCGTCAAGCGCATGGCTGCTCGCAATCGGCACGGGGGCATTGACGTTGCTCTTGTCACCGCCTCTCTCGCGCGCGCAGCAGCCGGCGAGCGACGATGCAGCCCAGCAGGCCTTCAACAATTCCTGCCGCACCTGCCACTCCATGAAAGAGGGCGACAATCGCCTCGGTCCCAATCTTAACAAGATCGTCGGACGCAAGGCCGGCGCGCTGCCGAACTACAATTACTCGTCGCCGATGAAGGAAGCCGGCTTCATCTGGGACCAAGACAAGCTCACCCGCTTCATGGTCAAGTCGGACGAGGTGGTGCGGGGCAACAAGATGCAGCCTTATGGCGGCATCTCGGCGGAGGAAGCCGCTAAGGTGATTGCTTATCTGCAGGCGGCTTCGCAGTAACGACCTACGCTAAGCGGGTCGTTTTTGTTTGATGTCGGTCATCGTGGCCATCCTTCGAGACGCCCGCCTGCGGCGGGCCCTCAGGATGAGGGCGGAGTGTGGCGGCCCGCCGTTCCCTACGAAGCGCTTGCACCGAGGCGAAGATGCCGGTTAGCCTCATCCTGAGGAGCGCGCTTGCGCGCGTCCCCAAGGACGAGGCGTTCACACCGGGCGGTCCGTTACCGCTCACCGCCGCGCCCTCGCTCCGCAATCAATCTCAGCCACGCCGCGGAATGAAACGCGCTCATCAACAGATACATCGGCACCATGCCAACGAGCACGGATCCTTGTCCGGCGGAGCAGAGCATGTCCGCCGCACCGCCGCCGAGCGCGGCGGTCAGCAGGGCCATGATCGCGAAGGTCGGCGTGGCCGCCAGTCCCAGCCATCGGGCGAGGTGACGCGCGGCCGCGACGATGTCGCGGTTGACGCTGGCGGCCGCGCTTGCGGAAGCGGTCATTTCCGTTCTCCCGCAGCCTCCTTGCGAAAAGCCTTCTCGCCGGCGGTCGAGATCTCGACCCACTTCTCGTCGGGCGCTGCACCTTCCGTGTAGCTGTCGTGCCAATTCCACCATTTGTAGGTCGGCGTCTGCGGATAGCCTTTCGGCGAATCCTCCCAGACCTCCTGGCGGCCGAGCGGCGTGATGTCGAGATAATTCCAGGTACCGCCCATCTGCTCATCGCCCCGGCTCTTGACGAAATAGGTGCGGAAGACGCGGTCGCCGTCACGGTAGAACACGTTCGTCCCGTGCCATTCGTCAACGCCGAAATCAGCATCGAAGCTGTCGGTGATGGTGACCCAGGGCATGATCCAGCCCATCCGCTGCTTCAGCCGCGCGATATCGGCCTGCGGCGCGCGCGAGGCGAAGACAAGGGTAGTGTCGCGGGCATTGAGGTGCGCGACATGGGCGACCTGGTCGGCGACCATGGAGCAGCCCCGGCACGCATGGTCGGGCCAGCCGAACACCCCCGGCTCGAAGAAGGCGCGGTAGACGATCAATTGCCGCCGGCCCTGGAATAGGTCGACCAGACTGAGCTTGCCGCCGGGGCCCTCGAACGCATAGGTTTTGTCCACCGCCATCCAGGGCATGCGTCGCCGCTCGGCGGCCAGGGCATCGCGGGCACGGGTATGCGCTTTTTCCTTCACGAGCAGTTGCAGACGGGCTGCCTCCCAGTCCTGCGGCGACACCACGGGCGGTGTCTGCATGGCGGAATGTCCGTTCGTCCCTGCGCTTTCAACTGATGTCATCATGGCTCTCCAAACCTCTTGCCTGGGCGATCATTCCGCATCGCGTTATGACAGACGCGGAACCCCTCGCCCTTCACCGCACATCGTCGGTCGTAAACTGTTTCTGGCATCTCGCGGTCGCGGGGTGGGAGTAACAAGTGTGGCGGGATTTGAATGGAGTCGCTGATCACGGCCGCGGCGCGCGCGCTCGAGGCGGGCGATCCGCTCGGTGCGCTGAACCGCGTTGCGCTGCGCAACGACGCACCGTCGCTGGCGTTGCGCGGCATCGCGATGGCGCAGCTCGGCGATTTCGCCAAGGCCAAGACGCTGCTGCGGAGCGCCGCACGTGCCTTCGGTCCGAGAGAGGCGGTGGCGCGCGCAAGATGCGTCGTGGCCGAGGCCGAGATCGCGCTGGTCTCGCGCGACCTGAGCTGGCCGGCGAGGACGCTTGCAGCGGCGCGCGCGACACTCGCAAGGCACGGCGATCTCGCCAATGCCGCCCATGCCGGTCACATCGAGGCCCGCCGCCTTCTTCTGCTCGGGCGCCTCGACGAGGCCGAGCGCACGCTGGCGGAGCTCGGCGCAGGCCCTCTTCCGCCTGCGTCTCAGGTCATCCGTGAACTCGTGGTCGCCGGCATCGCAATCCGGCGGCTCAAAACCAAAGATGCGCGCGCGGCGCTCGACCGCGCCGCCGACGCGGCACGGTCGGCCGGGATTCCAGCGCTCACGGCCGAAGTCGAAAGCACGAACCTCGTGCTCGACACGCCCGCGGCTCGCCTGATCGCACGCGGCAAGGAGCATCCACTGTTGCTTGGACAGGTCGAAGCGCTGGCGGCGTCTCACGCGCTCGTCGTGGACACGTTCCATCACACCGTTCGGAAGGGGGGCATCGTCGTGTCGCTGGGAACGCGGCCGGTGCTGTTCGCGCTCGCCCGCCGCCTGGCGCAGGCGTGGCCCGCGGACGTGTCCCGAGAGGCTCTGATGACCGCCGCGTTTCGCGCCAGGCACGTCGATGAATCGCATCGCGCCCGGCTGCGGGTCGAGATCGGTCGGCTCCGCGCCAAGCTCAAGCCTCTTGCCGATGTGAGCGCGACCAAACACGGCTTTGCGCTGACACCGCGCAAAACGCGACAGGTTCTTGTGCTGGCGCGGCCGGTCGAGGAGAAGCACGCCGCAGTGCTCGCCTTCCTGTCCGACGGCGAGCCCTGGTCGAGCTCGGCGCTCGCGCTGGCGCTCGGAATGAGCGCCCGCACCGTGCAGCGGGCCCTCGAAGACCTGGCGCGATCACACAAGGTGCAGTCCTTCGGACATGGCCGGGCGAAGCGTTGGATGACCCCGCCCGTCCCGGGTTTCCCGACAGGCTTGTTACTCCCCACGCCGCTCCTGAAGACGTAGGGTGAGGTCACATCACAGGGATCAAGCACATGAAGCGTACAGCCGCCGAGATCATCAAGGAGTATGGGCCTTTCGCGGGCGTCGAAGCCGTGCATGGCGTCACCTATGACGGCAAACATGTTTGGTTCGCGTCCGGCGACAAGCTGAACGCGGTCGATCCGGCCGACGGCAAGATCGCGCGCTCCATCGATGTCGCCGCGCATGCGGGAACGGCGTTCGACGGCCGGCACCTGTTCCAGATCGCCGAAGATCGCATCCAGAAGATCGACGCCGCCACCGGCAGGGTGCTCAGCACCATTCCGGCGCCCGGCGGCGGTGGCGATTCCGGATTGGCCTGGGCCGAAGGGTCGCTCTGGGTCGGGCAATATCGCGAGCGCAAGATCCATCAGGTCGATCCCGAAACGGGAAAGGTCCTCCGCACCATCGAGAGCAAGCGCTTCGTGACCGGCGTGACCTGGGTCGATGGCGAACTCTGGCATGGCACCTGGGAGAACGAAGAGAGTGACGTGCGGCGGATCGACCCTGATACGGGCAAGATTCTCGAGCAGCTCGACCTGCCCGCCGGGACGATGGTCTCAGGTTTGGAGTCGGACGGCGGCGATCGCTTCTTCTGCGGCGGCGGCGGTCGCGGCAATGTGAGGGCGATCCGCCGTCCGCGACGCAGCTAGCCTCGCGATGACGATTTGAACGCGCGGCAACGGGGCGTTCGCAGCCGTTAACCTGTTCGCCCCAATTCCACCCCACCTGTGCGCTCTAGCGCCCTCCTCGCCGGCCCTGTAAAACCCCCGTCGGGGCGGCTTGGGGGATTGATGCGACTAACGTTGAATCTGAAGACGATCCTGATCGCCGTCGCAGTGCTCGCGGCGTCGTTCTTCATCAGCCTGAAGGCCATGGACTTGCTGTCGCCGCGCGGGACCAATTCGGCGCCGACGGTCGCGCAACTGCCGCCGCTGCCGCCGGCCTCGAAGAGTTCCATCGTGATCGCGCCGGTCGCGATCGCGCTGTCGGCGATCCGCGAGCAGGCCGAGAGGGCTTCGCCGCGCAATTTCGCAGGGAAGGCCGACAACCCGATCTCGCAGATCCTGGAGAACGCCGACATCGGATGGATGGCGGCGCGCGGACCGATGGCGGCAACAGGCGACAAGGACGTGCTGACGCTGTCGACGCCGCTCACCGGCAGGCTGAACGTGACGGGATCGCTGTCCTCGAAGGCCACCGGCGCGCTTGGCGACGCGCTCGGCAGTGTGCTCGGCGGCGACGCCGCGAAACGGATCGGCGCGGTCAACATCAAGAACCTGAACGCCAGCGCCGAAATCAAGGGCAACGTGGTCGTCACCTCGCGCCCCAAGCTCGCGGCCAACTGGTATCTCGAGCCCAATCTCGGCGCCCAGGTCAATCTCGGCGACACCAACGTTGCCGTCGCGGGCGCGAAGGTCAACGTGCCGGCGCAGGTGAAGCCATTGATCGACAAGAATGTCGGCGAGCAGATCAACGCCGTCTCCGAACGCATCCGCAACGATCCCTCGCTGCGAGAGAATGCCAGGGTGCAATGGGCCAAGGCGTGCCGCTCGATCTTGCTGCAAGGCTCGGGCTCATCGGCCGCACTGCCGCCGCTCTGGCTCGAGATGAAGCCGGTGCGCGCAATCGCGGCGCAGCCGCGCGTCGATGCGCAGGCCGTGACGCTGCTGCTCGGCCTCGAGGCCGAGACACGCGTGACCTCGACGCCGACCAAGCCGGAGTGTCCGTTTCCCGACAAGATCTCGATCGTGCCGCCGACCGGCACGGGCGTGAACATTGGCGTGCCGATCGATGTGCCCTTCACCGAGATCAACAAGCTGATCGCGGCGCAGATGGTCGGTCATACCTATCCCGAGGACGGCTCCGGCCCGGTCGACGTGACCGTCAAGACCGTCAACGTGACCCCCTCGGGCGACCGCCTGCTGATCTCGCTGCTGGTGCGCGCCAACGAGAAGAAGAGCTGGTTCGGCCTCGGCGCCGAGGCGACTGTGCACATCTGGGGCCGGCCGATGCTCGACCAGGCGCAGCAAACGCTGCGGCTCGCCGACATCCAGCTCGCGGTGGAATCCGAGGCGGCGTTCGGCCTGTTAGGAGCGGCGGCGCGTGCCGTGGTGCCGCAGATGCAGCAGGCCCTGCTGCAGAAGGCGACGCTCGACCTGAAGCCGATCGCCGCCAACGCCCGCGAGAAGATCGCAGCCGCGATCGCAGACTACCAGAAGAGCGAGGATGGCCTCAAGGTCGAAGCCAAGATCGACAGCCTGACGCTTGCCGACATCGCCTTCGATTCCAAGACCCTGCGCGTCGTCGCTGAAGCCGGCGGCTCGCTGAAGGTGGTTGTGACGAAGCTGTCGGGGATGTAGCCCGCCTTTGCTCACCGGGTCCGTGCGCGTCTTCGCTTGCACCGCTGGCATTCTCATCGGAGGATGCTAAGCTGTTCCTCGCAACCTCGAACGAGGCGCTGACAGCATCGTAGCTGATAACGCGAGGACGACATGGAAGCCGGCATGGTCACGCCTGCGCCGGCACTGGTACGCCTTTCAGGCATTCAGAAGACCTACGATGGCGAGCACCTCGTGGTGAAGAACCTCGACCTCGAGATCAAAAAGGGCGAGTTCATTACCCTGCTCGGCCCGTCGGGCTCGGGCAAGACGACCACGCTGATGATGCTCGCTGGCTTCGAGGTTCCGACCCATGGCGAGATCTACCTCGCTGACCGGCCGATCAAGAACGTGCCGCCGCATAGGCGCGACATCGGCATGGTATTCCAGAACTATGCCTTGTTTCCGCATCTGACGATTGCGGAGAATATCGCCTTCCCGCTATCC
Source organism: Bradyrhizobium sp. 147 (assembly GCF_023073935.1). Classification (NCBI taxonomy): domain Bacteria; kingdom Pseudomonadati; phylum Pseudomonadota; class Alphaproteobacteria; order Hyphomicrobiales; family Nitrobacteraceae; genus Bradyrhizobium; species Bradyrhizobium sp. 147. The sequence goes on from NZ_JADPKL010000097.1 coordinate 221,710, forward strand.
GTCCGCAAAATCAACAAGGCGGAAGCGCAGGAGCGCGTCAGCGCGGCGTTGCGCATGATCAAGATGGAAAGCCTGGCACACCGGCGGCCCGGGCAGTTGTCCGGCGGTCAGCAGCAACGCGTCGCACTGGCCCGTGCGCTGGTCTTCAATCCGCAGCTCGTGCTGATGGACGAGCCCTTGGGCGCGCTGGACAAGCGTCTGCGGGAGCAGATGCAGCTGGAGATCAAGCAACTCCACGAGACAATGGGCATCACGATCGTCTACGTGACCCACGATCAGAGTGAAGCGCTCACGATGTCGGATCGTATCGCCGTATTCAACGACGGCATTGTGCAGCAGATCGATACGCCCGACTCGCTTTACGAGCATCCGGTGAACAGCTTCGTCGCCCACTTCATCGGCGAGAACAATGTGCTGGCCGGCACCGTCGAAACGATCGAAAAAGAATATTGCCGCGTCGCGCTGGCCGGTGGCGGCGCCGTGACCGCGCGGGCGGTCAATGTATCACGCGCAGGCGCATCGACTTCCCTCTCGGTGCGGCCGGAGCGGATCTCCATTGTCCCGGATGGCACCTCCAACGACGGACCGAACCGCCTGCCGGCCAAGGTGCAGAGCACCATCTATCTCGGCGATCACGCGCTGGCCGTGCTCGATGTCGCCGGCAATGCGGAGTTCATGGTCAAGCTTCAGCCCGGGGCTCATCACAGTCTGAGACAAGGCGAAAGCGTGTCGATCACCTTTCGCCCAGAGGACTGCCTGGCCCTCGATCCCGTCTGATCCAACCCTGCAGCCTTCATCCAAAACAAGCGGTCGGGCATCTCAACGCAACTCACATGAAGAAGGAACAAAGACCATGCTGAAGCGCAAGATTGGCAAGATTGTCTTGGGTTTCGCCGCGGCGCTCACCGCCAGCGCCGCGCTGACGACAATGGCGCAGGCGCGTGACCTCACCGTCGTATCGTGGGGTGGCGCCTATCAGGATGCCCAGAAGAAGGTCTATTTCGAGCCTTTCAAGAAGGCGGCCGGGATTGCGATGAACGACGAGTCCTGGGACGGCGGCATCGGGGTGCTGCGCGCCAAGGTGCAGGGGGGCGCCGCCACATGGGATGTGGTCCAGGTCGAAAGCGACGAACTCGCGGTCGGCTGCGAGGAAGGGCTGTTCGAGAAGTTGGATTATTCCAGGATCGGCGGCGAGTCCGCCTATATCCCACCGGCGGTCAATCCCTGCGGCGTCGGCGCGATCCTTTATGATTTCGTTCTCGGCTACGACAAGGACAAGCTGAAGGAGGCGCCGAAGGGCTGGGCCGACTTCTTCGATACCAAGAAGATTCCCGGCAAGCGCGCCTTGCGCCAGGGCCCGAAGACAACGCTGGAGATCGCCCTCATGGCCGACGGCGTCGCACCGAAGGACGTCTACAAGGTGCTGGCGACCGACGAGGGCATCGATCGCGCGTTCAAGAAGCTGGACACGATCAAGGGCGACCTCGTCTGGTGGAAAGCCGGCGCCCAGCCGCCGCAATTGCTCGCGTCCGGCGAGGTGGCGATGACCTCGGTCTACAATGGCCGCATCGACACCGCGAACAAGAACGAGAAGAAGAACTTTGGCATCGTATGGGATGGAGCGCTCTTCACTCTCGACAGCTGGGTCATTCTGAAGGGGAGCCCGAACAAGGACGCCGCCTACAAGTTCCTGGACTTCGTCGGCAAGGCGGAGAACCAGTCAAGATTGTCGGAGAACATTGCTTACGGCACCTCGAACAAGGACGCAGCCGCGCGGCTACAGCCCGCCGTTCTGAAAGACCTGCCGACGGCGCCTGACAACATCAAGGACGCGGTCGAGATCAACGTTGGCTTCTGGCTCGAGAACATCGACCGCCTGACCGAGCGCTTCAACAAATGGGCGGCGAAGTAGCGCGCGGCGGCAACCCGACTTACGCAGGAGGTATAGGGTGCGTGGCGGACAACTCGCCCGTGGCGCATCCTTCGAGACGCCCGCCTACGGCGGGCCCTCAGGATGAGGTCTGAGTCTGTGGCAGCGACCTTACAGGCACCTATGTCAATAAGCCTCATCCTGAGGAGACCGCGAAGCAGTCGTCTCGAAGGACGAGGCGCTTGCACCGGCCGCTCCAAAAGGCCACATGCGATTGACCTACCCAAATTAGCGAGGGATATCCGTTCAAAGGGGCTCTTGCCGTGACGGACGCGCTCTTGACTGGCGCCAATGCGTCGACCGAGGTGCCGCTTAAGCGCCGGCTGAGGCGTGCTGAGCGGACACGGCAGGTCAAGGCATTGGCGCTGCTGGCACCGCTTCTCGTCTTCCTGCTCTTCACGTTCGCCGGGCCCATCGCCGGCATGTTGTGGCGCTCGGTCGAGGACAGGGAGGTACGCCAGGTCTTTCCTCACGCGGTAGCTGCGCTCGCCAGTTGGGATGGCAGGGACCTGCCGGATGAAAAGGCTTATGCGGCGCTGGCCAGCGACATCCTGGCGGCGCGCGCCTCCGGCACCATCGCCATTGCGGCCAAGCGGCTGAACTACGCATTGAATGGCTTCCGCACGATCCTGACCAGCACGGCACGCAATCTGAAGGCGGTGCCGGAGCCCGGCACGGCCAAGGAGACGCTGGGCAAGATCAATCCGGCCTGGCGCGAACGCGCCACCTGGACGACGATCAAGGACGCCAGCGGTCCGGTGACCGGCTTCTACCTTCTGGCGGCGCTCGACCTGACGCGAAACGCGGACGGCGCGATCGTCGCGGCCCCGCCGGATCAGGCCATCTACCGCGATGTTTTCGCCCGCACCTTCCTCATCAGCATCAGCGTCACGGCGCTCTGCCTGATCCTCGGCTTCCCGGTCGCCTACCTGCTGGCCACGCTGCCGCCCGGCCGGTCGAACCTGCTGATGATCTTCGTCCTGCTCCCGTTCTGGACGTCGCTTCTGGTCCGCACGTGCGCCTGGATCGTGCTGTTGCAGAGCAAGGGCGTCGTGAACGACAGTCTACGCTGGCTTGGCGTCATCGACGAGCCGTTGCGCCTGATCTACAACCGCTTCGGTGTCTGCGTGGCGATGACCCACGTTCTCCTGCCGTTCATGATCCTGCCGCTGTACAGCAGCATGAAGGCGATCTCGCCTGCTTACATGCGTGCGGCCGCTTCGCTCGGTGCGCCACCACTGACTGCCTTCCTGCGCATCTACCTGCCACAGACCCTGCCCGGCATCGGCGCGGGAAGCCTGCTCGTCTTCATCCTGGCGCTTGGCTATTACATCACGCCGGCGCTCGTCGGCGGCGCCGCCGATCAGATGATCAGCTACTTCATCGCGCTCTACACAACCGAGACCGCCAATTGGGGCCTTGCCTCGGCGTTGGGCGCGGTGCTGCTGCTGGCCACTCTTCTGCTCGCTCTCGTCTACGGAAAGCTGGCGCATGGGCAGCAGGTTACGGGAGGAATGAAGAATTGAGCGACAATTCCCCCCTCCGCACGCCCAGCCAGCGCATCGCGTGGACCGCGACGATCATTGTCTCGACGCTGGTGTTCATCTTCCTGATCGCGCCAATCCTGGCGATCATGCCGCTGTCCTTCAGCTCAGGCTCCTACTTGACCTATCCGCTGCCCGGCCTCTCCTTGCGCTGGTACGACGATTTCATCAATTCGCCGCGCTGGATGAATTCGCTGAAGAACAGCATGATCATAGGCATAGCTTCGACCGTGCTGTCCATGGTGCTCGGCACATTGGCCGCCCTGGGACTGGCGCAGTGGAGGAGCCGGTTCAAGCCGCTCGTGCTGGCCTTCGTGCTGTCGCCGGTCGTGGTACCTGGCGTCATCACCGCGGTCGGTCTGTATTTCTTCTTCGCGCCGATCGGACTGACCGGCAGCTATCTCGGCTTGATCCTGGCCCATACGGCGCTGGCGACGCCGTTTGTGGTGATCACGGTCGGCGCGACGCTGCAAAGCTTCGACACCAACCTGGCGCGCGCCGCCGCCTCACTCGGCGCCTCGCCGCTTCAAGCGTTTCGCCGCGTGATCCTGCCGCTGATCTTGCCCGGCCTGGCGTCGGGTGCGCTGTTCGCCTTCGCGACCAGCTTCGATGAGGTGGTGATCGTGCTGTTCATGGCAGGTCCCGAGCAGCGCACCCTGCCGCGCGAGATGTTCGCCGGCATCCGCGAGAACATCAGTCCGACGATCACGGCAGCGGCGGTGGTGCTGACGGCGGTATCGGTCGTCCTCCTCGCTACCCTGGAAGGCTTGCGTCGGCGCAACGAACGGCTCAAGAGCAGCAGCGCCTGACCGGCGTCGCCAAACGATCTCGAAGAACTCCCTATACCCCGCCTAGCCCCCGCCTTTTTGCATTCCGCTACGGCGCTCCTGGCTTAGCCGGCGGCGCCGATTGCGGCTAGAACAGGCGCGCAACAAAACCCAAACAACAACACACAGGGAGAAAGAACGTGCAAAAACTCATCGCCGCGGTCGCAGCGGGCTTCACGCTTGCCGCAACATGCAGCACCGCACAGGCCCAGATTTCCGATGACATCGTCAAGATCGGCGTGCTCACGGACATGTCGAGCCTCTATGCGGACGCGACCGGCAAGGGCTCGCTCGCCGCGATCGAGATGGCGGTCGCCGATTACGGCGGCAAGGTTGCGGGCAAGCCGATTCAGGTCGTCGCCGCCGATCACCAGAACAAGCCCGACGTCGGCGTCAACATCGCCCGCAACTGGTACGACAACGACAAGGTCGACGCGATCTTCGACGTGCCGACGTCCTCGGTGGCGCTGCCGGTCTCGGCGCTGACACGCGAGAAGAACAAGATCCACATCAATTCCGGCGGCGGCTCGTCCGACATCACCGGCACCGCCTGCTCGCCCAACACGGTGCACTGGACCTACGACACCTATGCGCTGTCGAACGTCGCCGGCAAGGCGATGGTCAAGCGCGGCGAGGACAGCTGGTTCTTCGTCACCGCCGACTACGCCTTCGGCATGGCGCTGCAACGCGACGCCGCCAACGTGGTGAAGGAGAGCGGCGGCAAGGTGCTCGGCGAGGTCCGCCATCCGCTCAACTCGTCGGACTTCTCCTCCTTCCTGCTCCAGGCCCAGGCCTCCAAGGCCAAGGTGGTCGCACTGGCGAATGCCGGCGGCGACACCACCAACGCCTTGAAGCAGGCTTCCGAGTTCGGCCTGACCCAGGGCGGTCAGAAAATGATCGCGCTGTTGCAGGAGATCACCGACACGCATTCGCTCGGCATCAAGGCGACCCAAGGCCTGATCGTCACCGACGCCTTCTACTGGGACATGAACGAGGAGACGCGCGCCTTCTCCAAGCGCTTCAACGAGAAGGTCGGCCACATGCCGACGATGATCCAGGCCGGCCTCTACTCGGCGACCATGCACTATCTGAAGGCGATCGACGCCATCAAGTCCGACGAGGCGCCGAAGGTGATGGAGGAGATGCGCAAGACACCGATCAACGACTTCTTCGCCAAAGGTGGCAAGATCCGCATCGACGGCCGCATGGTCCACGACATGTATCTGTTCGAGGTCAAGAAGCCCGAGGAATCCAAGGGCGAGTGGGACCTCTACAAGCTGATCGCCACCGTGCCCGGCGACGAGGCCTTCCGTCCGCTCGACAAGGGCGGCTGCCCTCTGGTGAAGGGGCATTGAACTGCGTCGTCATACGCAAGTTCGCCGCAATGACGAAAAGACACGACGGCGCGCCCGGGGAAAGCCGGGCGCGCTTCGTTGAAGTATTTAGAAGTCCATTACTCCGAGTACTTGAACTCCGGCATGTTCTTCAGCTCGTCCTTGCTGGCGTTGAACACGGCATGATCCGGATACCATTTCGACGCCGACGAGGTCGTGGTCGTCGCGGTCTTGTCGGTGCCGGTCGCTGCGCCAGTCGTCGTGGTTGCAGCCGGCCGGCCGGGCGGGTTGGTGGCTCCTGTGCCGGAGTAGGCGACGGCCTCGTTGACGAACTTCAGCTTCTCATAGGGCACCGCGACCAGATGCTCGCCCATGCCGAGGAAGCCGCCGACGCCGATCACGGCGATCTTGATGTTACCGCTCTTGTCCATCAAGAGGTCGTTGATCGAGCCGATGTTCTCGTTAGCCTCGTTATAGACCTTGACGCCCGACATTTTCGACACGCGCCACTGGTCGGACGCGCTCGTCGTCGTGGCGGTGGCCGCGGTCGGCGCCTTGTCGGTGGTGGCGGGCGGCGTTTGCGCGAACGCAGCGGTCGCGAGCAGTGCTGTGCCGGCAAGACCGGCGACGATCGACTTCATCATGTTGTCCTCTCCTTCGACAGAAACCTTGTGCGGAGAAAACAGCGCTGATCACGCCCAGTTCCGTGCGGACGGCAATTTCGTCGCGCGATGCGCGAGCCGAAAAGCGCCTAGGGCATGTTCCTGCGTCACTCAGGAACATATTGCAGCGCACGATTCCCGCCCACGCGCCCTGGAGAGAAGCACGATCGCGGCGAACAACGCGCCGACCGAACGTCGCTCAGCTCAGCTCTTGTAGTCGATCAGCAGCGCGGAGAAGCGCGCGACGCTCGGCGCGCTGCCATTGGCACCGTAGGAGGACGACGATTGCGATTGCTGGACCGCCTGGAGCAATTGCTGGAGTTTCCGCGCTCATTCCGGCGGCGTAGCTCAAGCCGCGAGCGGCGGGTGCTTGATGGCGTGCTCATCGAAGATCGCCACCGCCTCAAAGCGGTAGCCGCAGGCGTGGCAATTCCAGAGATAGGAAACGCGGCCTTCGCCCGGCTCGATCCAGTCCGGGGACGGAATCGGCGTGCCGCACTGTGCACAGGGGTTCTGCGTGGGAATGTCGTCGATGTCTGGCGGGGTCATGGACGTCCTCCCGAATGCTGTTTTGAAAGCGATTTTTGGGCGGAGACACGAATGGACAGACCAGCTGTCGCGTAAGGCGCTCCGCCAGCTCCAAGCTTAACGTGAGTTTGAGTCGTAAAAGCGACGGCCCAACGAAAATCGCCGAAGGCGGCGTTTCGCCACATCATCGCCGTGTTCCCACGGCCTAACCCGCACGGGTGCAGGTCCGTTCTGCCAAGGAATATTTCGATGAAAATTTTACGCGTTGCCGCGCTGCTCGCAGCCGCACTGATTTTGCCGCAGGGCGCATTCGCCGGCCAAGCCGAATACGCCGAGATGGTCGCAGCCCATGCCCGCGCCAACGGCGTGCCGGAGGCGCTGGTCCACCGCGTGATCATGCGCGAGAGCCGCTATCAGCCCGGCCTCGTCGGCCGTGGCGGCACCATCGGGCTGATGCAGATCAAGCTCGCGACCGCCCGCGGCGTCGGCTACACCGGCGATGCCGCAGGCCTGCGCGATCCCAACACCAACCTCACCTACGCGGTCAAATATCTCGCCGGCGCCTATCGCGCCGCCAATGGCGACCATGCTCGAGCCGTGCGTTATTTCGCGGGCGGCTATTACTATGCGGCAAAGCGGCAGCGGCAGGAGGCCGTGCAGGTCGCCACTATCGGCCCGACCAATTTGGGCGAGACCAATTTGGGGGAGACCAATTTAGGGGAGACTTGGCTCGAGCCGAACGGCAACCCGCAGCCGATGTTGGGCGCCACGTCGCCCAGGAAGCTCGTCCAGCGCGTCCGCAACGCCCGGGCGCAGGTTCCTCACTAGAGATCGTCATTCCGGGGCGGTCCGCAGGACCACACCCGGAATCTCGAGATTCTCAGGTGCGCAATTGCGCACCATAGTTCGATGCTTCGCATCGCCCCGGAATGACAGCCGTGTGGCTTAACGCGTTGACACCGCCCGTCACTGGCATACATTAGAGCCGTTCCGAGGGGTGCTCCGAGGAGGAGCTGAGATACCGCTAAATGGGCAATACCGCCCAGGACCGCGGTGACCCTTTGAACCTGATCCGGGTCATGCCGGCGAAGGGACAGGGATGTTGCAGACCACCAAGCGACCGGATTCACCGGTATCTATCATCGGCGCAGGCATCGCAGGCGCCTGGCAGGCCTTGCTGTTCGCGCAGGCCGGCCATGCCGTGACGTTACACGAGCGTGGTGACGCCGCCATGACCGATGCCACCAGCCATTGGGCCGGCGGCATGCTCGCCCCCTATTGCGAGGCGGAGGTCGCCGAACCCATGGTCAGCCGCCTCGGCCTGCGCTCGCTCGAGATCTGGCGCCGCGAATTGCCGGAAACGCCGTTCAACGGCTCGCTCGTCGTCGCCCATCCCCGCGAGCGCAACGATTTCGAGCGCTTTGCCCGCATGACCGAGGGTCACGAGCGGCTCGATGCAGCCGGCCTTGCCGCGCTGGAGCCGTCGCTGGAGGGCCGCTTCCGCGAAGCCCTGTTCTTCCCGAGCGAGGGCCATGTCGAGCCGCGCCGCGTGCTGCCGAAATTGCACGAGCGGATCCGCGCCGCCGGCGGCACCATCAAGTTCGAAAGCCGCGTCAGCGCCGCCGAGCTCGACGGCATCGTGATCGACTGCCGCGGCCTTTCCGCGCGCGACGAGCAGCCCGAGCTGCGCGGCGTCAAGGGCGAGATGATCCTGATCGAGACGGACGAGGTGCAGCTTGCGCGTCCGGTGCGGCTGATCCATCCGCGCTGGCCGCTCTATGTCATCCCGCGCGAGGACAATCTGTTCATGCTGGGCGCGACCTCGATCGAGGCCGAGGACACCGGCGTCAGCGTGCGCTCGGCGCTCGAGCTGTTGGGCGCCGCCTACGCCGTGCACCCCGCGTTCGGCGAAGCCCGCATCGTCGAATTCGGCTCCGGGCTTCGTCCCGCCTATCCCGACAATCTGCCGCGCATCGGGATTCGCGGCGAGAAGATCGCCGTTAATGGCCTCTATCGCCACGGCTTCCTGCTCGCGCCGGCGCTCGCCGAGCTGACACTTGCCTATGTCCAGCGTGGCCAGATCGACAATGAGGTGATGCAGTGCGGGTGATCGTGAACGGTGAGCAGCGCGAGGTGAGCTCGGCCAGCGTCGACGCGCTGCTCACCGAGCTCGACTACGAGGGCACCCATTTCGCCATCGCGCTCAATCACGACGTCGTGCCGAAAAGCCGCTGGGCGGAGACGCAGCTGAAAGCCGGCGACGAGATCGAGATCATCACGCCGCGGCAGGGAGGGTGAGGATGATGTACGCGCCACACGCTCCGCTGTCATCGCCCGGCTTGACCGGGCGATCCAGTACGCCGCGGCTTCACGGTCCTAGCCGCGCTGCCGCGGCGTACTGGATCCCCGCCTACGCGGGGATGACATCATCATTCAAGGAGACACCTTTCACATGGTGACCTTCTACGGCAAGACCTTCGCCTCGCGCCTCCTCATCGGCAGCGCGCTCTATCCCTCGCCCGCGATCATGCAGGCCGCGATCCGCGCCTCCGGCGCGAGCATCGTCACCGTCTCGCTGCGCCGCGAATCCGCCGGCGGCAAGACCGGAGACGCGTTCTGGAAGCTGATCCGCGAGCTTGACGTCACGGTGCTGCCGAACACCGCCGGTTGCCGCAGCGTGCGCGAGGCGGTGACGACCGCAAAACTCGCCCGCGAATTGTTCGGCACGTCCTGGATCAAGCTCGAAGTGATCGCCGACAACGACACGCTCCAGCCCGACGTCGTCGGCCTGGTCGAGGCCGCCAGCATCCTGATCAAGGACGGCTTTGAAGTGTTCCCCTATTGCACCGAGGATCTCTCGGTCGCCAACCGCCTGGTCGATGCCGGCTGCAAGGTGGTGATGCCATGGGCAGCCCCCATCGGCTCGGCCCGCGGCATCATCAACCGTGACGCGCTGAAACTGCTGCGCGAGCGCCTGCCCGACATCACGCTGGTCGTCGACGCCGGCTTGGGGGCGCCCTCCCACGCGGCCCACGCACTGGAGCTCGGCTACGATGCCGTGCTGCTCAACACCGCGATCGCAAAGGCCGCCGATCCCGTCGCGATGGCCAACGCCTTCCGTCTCGGCGTCGAGGCCGGCCGCACCGCTTACGAAGCCGGGCTGATGGACGCCCGCGACTTCGCCTCCCCGTCCACCCCTGTCGTTGGGACCCCGTTCTGGCATGCCGTATCCTGATCCTTTCTATCCCGTCGTCGACAGCCTCACATGGGTCGAGCGCCTGACGAAACTCGGCGTCGGCACCATCCAGCTGCGCGCGAAAGAGCTGAACGACGCCGACGCGCTGCAGATCGTCACCGATGCGCTGGCGATCACCAAGGACACGCAGACCAAGCTGGTCGTGAACGACTATTGGCGCGCCGCGGTCGTTGCCGGCGCCAAATATCTGCATCTCGGCCAGGAGGATCTGGCGGATGCCGATCTCAAGGCCATTCGCGAGGCCGGGCTGTCGCTCGGCATCTCCACCCATGACGACGACGAGCTTGCGACCGCGCTCAAAGCCAAACCCGACTACGTCGCGCTCGGCCCGATCTTCTTCACCACGCTGAAATCGATGCGCTTCGAGCCGCAGGGCATTCCAAAAATCACCGAATGGAAAAAGCGCATCGGCGATATCCCGCTGGTCGCGATCGGCGGCATCAAGCTCGAGCACGCTGCGGAGATTTTTGCCGCAGGCGCGGATTCCATCGCTGTGGTTTCCGACGTCACGCAAAATCCCGACCCGGATGCGCGCGTGCGGCAATGGCTCGACCTGACAGTGGAGGCTGCGTGATGATCGCTCCGCTCTCACCACCCGTCATTGCGAGCGAAGCGAAGCAATCCAGGAACTTTCCGCGAAGGCGGTCTGGATTTGCTTCGTCGCAAGGGCTCCTCGCAATGACGGAGCAAGAATTCACCGTAGTCGCGCCAACGCACGCAGAACAGAATTAACCGGAGAATCCCCATGAACATCCGCTCCAACCCCGACAAGACCGTCCCCGCCGTCACCACCGGTCCCCTTCCCTCCTCGCGAAAAATCTTCGCGACGCCCGACGCCGCGCCCGACCTGCGCGTGCCCTTGCGCGAGATCATCCTCTCCGAAGGCGCCGGCGAGCCGAACCTGCCGGTCTACGACACCTCGGGTCCCTACACCGACCCGTCCGTCACCATCGACGTCAACGCCGGCCTTGCGCGCAACCGCAAGCAATGGGTGCTGGAGCGCGGCGGCGTCGAGGAATATGAGGGGCGCCAAATCAAGCCGGAGGACAATGGCAGCGTCTCCACCGACAAGGCCGCGCGCGCTTTCTCGGCCTATCACAAGCCGCTGCGCGGCCTTCCCGGCCACAAGATCACGCAGCTCGAATTCGCCCGCGCCGGCATCATCACCAAGGAGATGATCTACGTCGCGGAGCGCGAAAATCTCGGTCGCAAGCAGCAGCTCGAGCGCGCGGAAGCCGCGCTCGCCGACGGCGAGAGCTTTGGCGCATCGGTGCCCGCCTTCATCACGCCGGAGTTCGTGCGCGACGAAATCGCGCGCGGCCGCGCCATCATCCCCTGCAACATCAACCATTCCGAGCTCGAGCCGATGATCATCGGCCGCAACTTCCTGACCAAGATCAACGCCAATATCGGCAACTCGGCGGTGACCTCTTCCGTCGAGGAAGAGGTCGAGAAGATGGTCTGGGCGATCCGCTGGGGCGCCGACACCGTGATGGACCTCTCCACCGGACGCAACATCCACACCACGCGCGAATGGATCTTGCGCAACTCGCCGGTGCCGATCGGCACCGTGCCGATCTACCAGGCGCTGGAGAAGTGCAACGGCGATCCCGTGAAGCTGACTTGGGAGCTCTACAAGGACACCTTGATCGAGCAGTGCGAGCAGGGCGTCGACTATTTCACCATCCACGCCGGCGTGCGCCTGCAATATATCCATCTCACCGCCAGCCGCGTCACCGGCATCGTCAGCCGCGGCGGTTCGATCATGGCCAAGTGGTGCCTTGCGCATCACAAGGAGAGCTTCCTCTACACGCATTTCGACGAGATCTGCGACCTCATGCGCAAGTATGACGTCTCGTTCTCGCTTGGCGACGGCCTGCGTCCGGGCTCGATCGCGGATGCCAACGATCGCGCGCAGTTTGCCGAGCTGGAGACGCTCGGCGAACTGACGAAGATCGCGTGGGACAAGGGCTGCCAGGTCATGATCGAAGGCCCCGGCCACGTGCCCATGCACAAGATCAAGATCAACATGGACAAGCAGCTCAAGGAGTGCGGCGAGGCGCCGTTCTACACGCTTGGACCGCTGACCACCGACATCGCGCCGGGCTACGACCACATCACCTCAGGCATCGGCGCGGCCATGATCGGCTGGTTCGGCTGCGCCATGCTCTGCTACGTCACGCCGAAGGAGCATCTCGGCCTGCCCGACCGCAACGACGTCAAGACCGGCGTCATCACCTACAAGATCGCCGCCCACGCCGCCGACCTCGCCAAGGGCCACCCCGCCGCGCAACTGCGCGACGACGCGCTCTCCCGCGCGCGATTCGAATTCCGCTGGACCGACCAGTTCAACCTCGGCCTCGATCCGGACACCGCAAAGAGCTTCCACGACGAGACCCTGCCCAAGGAAGCCCACAAGGTCGCCCATTTCTGCTCGATGTGCGGCCCAAAATTCTGCTCGATGAAGATCACCCAGGACGTGCGGGATTACGCGGCGACGCTGAACGATCCGAACTCGGTGGGCATGTCGATGGCCGGCACCGTCGAAGACGGCATGAAGCAGATGAGCGAGAAGTTCAAGGAGATGGGATCGAGCGTATATCTGGATGCGGAGAAGGTGAAGGAGAGTAATCGGGTGTTGTAATTCTCCGCTCGTTATGCGCGGGCTTGCTCGAGCATCCATCAGGAGCGAGAAGCCGGGCGAAAGCTCGGCTTCTTTTTAGAGCGCAGCGTAGCCAGGACGAGCGAAGCGACATCCGAGATTGACAGCGGCCCGGATGTCGCTGACGCTCTGTGCAACGCTAAGGTTGGTCGATTTGCCCACCCCTACCCTCCACCGCCTCCCCGACCAGCTCCGCGCGGGCCTCCGCCTCGTCTTCGTCGGCACCGCCGCCTCTGCGCGCTCGGCTGAACTCGGGCACTACTACGCCCATCCCGGCAACCGCTTCTGGCGGGCGATCCATGAAGCGGGGATCACGCCGCGGCGCTATCAACCGAGCGAGTTTGCATCGCTGCTCGCGCTCGGGATCGGCTTCACCGATCTCTCCAAGACGGGCGCCGGGATGGATCACCAGATCGCGACGGAGACGATCGACGTGCCGGGCTTCAGGGCCAAGATGGAGACCTATCGGCCGCGGACGATTGCGTTTACGAGCAAGAAGGCGGCGAGCTTGTTTTATGGCAGGCCGTCAGCTGCGATTGCGCTGGGCCGGCAGGCGCGCGATGCGAGCCTGCCGGAGGTCTTCGTGCTTCCCTCGCCGTCCGGTGCGGCGTCCGGGCATTGGACGATCGAGCCGTGGCGCGAACTGGCGGCGTGGATCGGCTGCGGCTCGTAGCTCGTAGGGTGGGTTAGCCTCGCGGTGGCGCGAAGCGCTGTCCGCGTGGCGTAACCCACCGCTTCTGTTACCGCGGATGCGGACGTGGTGGGTTACGCCTTGCCCGGTCGCGTATCGAGCGACCGCGTTCGTGATCGGCTAACCCACCCTACGCAGCGGGAATGGCGAGACAGCCTGTCGGAATCCGCACCCATCATTCGTCCTCTGACCAATCGCACCCCGGAGCCCCACATGCCGCCCACCATCACCGCCTTCGAAAACTCCCCCGACCGCGGCCGGGGCCAGGCGCGCGACATGCGGGTGCGCTGGGCGCTGGAGGAGGTCGGCCAAACCTTTGACGTTCGCCTTGTGTCATTCGAGGCGATGAAGGCACCGGCGCATCGCGCGCTGCATCCCTTCGGGCAGATCCCGACCTATGAGGACGGCGATCTCGTCCTGTTCGAGTCCGGGGCAATCGTGCTGCAGATCGCCGAGCGCCACGATGGCTTGCTCCCGAAGGATGCGAACGCGAGGAGCCGTGCAATCGCGTGGATGTTTGCCGCACTCAGCACGGTGGAGCCGCCGATCGTCGAGCTCGCCATGGCGATGCTGTTCGAGCGCGACAAGAGCTGGTACGCGGAGCGCCTGCCCATGCTCCAGGACCGCGTCCGTGTCAGGCTCGGCGAATTGTCCCGCCACCTCGGCAGTGCCGACTGGCTCGACGGCGCGTTCAGCGCCGGCGATCTCATGATGGTGACGGTGCTGCGCAGGCTGAACACGTCGGGCCTGCTGGACGAGTATCCTGCCGTTGCCGCCTATGTCGCCCGCGGCGAGGCGCGGCCGGCTTTCAGGCGGGCTTTCGATGCGCAGCTTGCGGTGTTCACCACGACGAACTCGTAGGGTGGGTTAGCTGCGCGGCCAAAGCGAAGCGCAGGCCGCGCGGCGTAACCCACCGCTTCTGTCGCCGCGGAGACGGAGGAGGAGGTGGGTACGCCTTGCGCCGTTCCGTAGTGAAGGACCGCGTTCGTGAGCGGCTAACCCACCCTACACAGCCCTCCTACCGCATCGTGATCGCAAGCCCGCTGAGATCCGCATTCGCCATCAACCCGATCTGCTGGCCGGTCAATTCCAGCACCGCGCCCTTCTGGTTGGTCAGCACGATGGCACGGGCGCCGCGGCCGACGGCAAGGCCGGCACCGGCGGCGCCGTAGACGCCAGCCACATCCGAGGGACGGTTGATGTTGGAGACCCGGCCGCGCAGTACGGTTTTCGAGCCGCCGAACACGAGACCGTAGTCGAGGCCGCCGGTGGAGAGCCCATAGGTGCGGCCGCGGAAGCTGAGCACGCCGCTGCCGCCCGAGCCGCCGATGATCCAGCCCGCCTTGTAGATCGTCAGCGTCACGAAGCCGCTGTCGGCCCGTGCCGCAGTCGCGAGGCCAGCCAGGGCGATGATGGCGACCAGCGCGGCGCGGAAGGTGGATGCGAACTTCATGGGTGTCTCCGGGGGGCTATTTTTAGGGGGGATCGAATCAGACGCGACAAATCTATCCGATCGATCGCGGCGGCAACATGATGGGGGCGGACGTGACGTGCAAGATGCAGCAGCGCATCCAACTGTCATCGCCCGCGCCGGGCGATCCAGTATTCCAGAAGCAGTCATGGTTGAGCCGAGAGGCCCCGGCGTACTCGATACCCCGGTCCCGGCTCCGCCAAGGCTACGCCGGGGCCTCAAGGGTGCTCGGCCGCCGAAGCTTTAGCGAAGGCGGCAAGCCGGAGCATGACGGTGGAGTTTGAAGCTACAGCGCATTGTCGCCATGATGCCATTCTGCCAGTGTTTTGCCCGACGAGGCTGGGCAAGAATTACTCGTTAGCGGAGTGAGGCGGGTGCGTGCCGGCCGATTGCGAGCGGAGGCTGTATATTTGTCCAGAAGGCCCCTAGGGCA